>DATAKO010000148.1:0-32256 GCA_036261575.1 Jatrophihabitans sp. | reverse complement strand
GTTCAACCAGGCCGCCGGGCAGATCATTGCCAACAGCAACACCGTCTCCGGCAAGATCAAGATCGCCAGCAGCTCGCTCGGTTTCCTGGGTGAGGCCCGCGGCGACGGCTTCGGCGGCCCGGACACCACCGAGGGTGCGGTACAGGCCGCACGGCGTGCCGGCGTGCTCTGGATCCAGTCCGCCGGCAACTACGCCCAGGATCACTGGAGCGGGCTGTTGAACGCGCCCCGCGACACCGCCGGTTACCTGGACCTGGACCTGGCCGACAGCCAGAACATCGCCGATGCGGTGGAATTGGCTCCCGGCGGTCAGGGCAACGTGATGTTGACCTGGGACCAGTGGCCCACCGCCACCGCACGGGTATCGGTGCAGGTGCTCGGCTGGAACTCCTCCCAGAATCCGGCGACCGACCAGCCCTCGGAGACGTACTCGGACTGGGACTTCAACCCCGCCACGCTCCGGTTGAACCCGGGCAGCGCTCCGACGCTGGACCTGGCGATCGCCAACAGCAGCGCACCGGCGTCCAACGACTACCACACCTACTACGTCTTCGTTCAGGTGTTGGACGCGACCGGGCCGGTTCGCTACGACCTCGACTACACCGGTGATTTCTCACCCAGCTACCTCGCCTCGCCGTGCCAGACGGGTGACCCGTACTGCCCGGTGACCGCGCATAATGCGGCAGCCCTCTCCTCCGGCGCCGCCGGCAGCCTGACCAGCCCGGCCACGTCGCCCTACGTGCTCTCGGTGGGAGCGGCCTACGTCGGGCACGCCGGCGACCCGAACCCGACTCCGGTGATGCCCGGTCAGGTCGAGCCTTTCTCCTCCCGCGGGCCCACCATCGACGGCCGGGTCAAGCCCGATCTGATCGGGTACGACGGGGTGTCATCGAACTTCGCCGACGTCGAGAGCTCGCAGTACGACTCCACCGGCACCGAGATCGCCAGCACGCACGGCTTCTACGGCACCTCGGCAGCCGCGCCACATGTGGCGGGCGCGGCTGCGCTGGCCCTGGCCGCCAACCCCAACCTCGATGCCAGCCAGCTCGAGGCGTTCCTGGAATCGCCCACCGTCTCAGCCAGCTCGACCACCAGCGCGGCGCTCAACCCGCCGACCAACGCCCAGGGTCATGGCCTGTTGCAGCTGGGCCCGGCTGATGCCAGCCGGGTGCTGCCGCCTGCCGGCACCACCTATCACGGTCTGACCCCGGTCCGGATCGCATACACCGTGACCGGGCTCGGGGTGCCCAAGGGCACCCTGACCGCCGGCGAGGAGGTCAGCGTCGCGGTGCCGTCCTCGGTGCCCGCCTCGGCCACCTCGGTGGTGATCAGCCTGTCGGGCGTGAATGCCCAGGCCGGCACCTACCTGTCGCTGTACCCCAACAGCTGGCCGGGCAACTCCACCCTCAACCTCGGTTCGACCGACCGCAATGCCACCGTCACCGCCATCGTCGGGCTCAACGCCAGCCACGCCTTCAAGCTGCGCAACGCGGCCGGCAAGACCGACGCTCTGGTGAACCTGCTCGGCTACTTCGACGCGCCGAGCAACGGTGGCGACGGCTACGCCCCGGTCGCCCAGACCCGGGTGCTGGACACCCGCAACGGCATCGGTGCACCGAGGCGGCAACTGGCCCCGAACGCCGAGGTGACCGTGGACGTCAGCAAGGCGGGCGTGCCGGCCGATGCCGACGTCGCGCTGATCGACATGACCGCGATCAACCAGAACCGGGCCGGTTACCTCACCGCGTTCCCGAACGTCGGCTTCGCCATCGGCACCGTCGACTACGGTGCCTACCAGCGCTCCAACATGGCTCTGGTGCCCATCGTCAACGGCAAGTTCACCATCCAGAACCGGTTCGCCACCGCCGACGCGATCGTCGACGTGTCCGGCTATTTCAGCCCGAGCGCCACCGCCCGCTTCGTGTCGCTGCCAGCTCCGGTGCGGGTGGTCAACACTGCCACCGGGACCGGCGGCCAGCACGGTCCGATGAGCGCGGTGTCGGTGATCAGTGTGGACGGCGGCGGGTTGAACCAGGTGCCGTACAACGCGAGCGCGTTGTGGGCCGGCCTGACCGCGGTCGCCACCGCCGACGGCTACATCAGCGTGTTCCCGAACGGCGGCGCCATCCCGCACACCTCCGATGTCGGCTACACCCGCGGCCGGGCGGTGCCCAATGGCTCGATCCCGAACCTGTCGGCCGGCACCGCGACCACCCTGCCGGGCTTCTCCACCGTGGTGCGGGCCGGTTCCATCCAGCTCTACGAGGATTTGTACGGCTACTTCTACATCCCGGCCGGCTGACGGTCGCCGGCCCGCCGGCCCGTGGTCGGCGGGCCCTGCAACCTCTGGCAGAATGACCGGTTGAGTACCGACCGTCACGCGGACCCTCTCGCTGCGTGCCGGTCCGTCCCAGGGTTCTCGCGCCGGGGTGTCCCCACCTTCGGCGCGCGCGCCCACCCATTACATATCTGGAGTAATCACACCCGTGGCAACCAAGATCAAGCTCACCCGCGTCGGCAAGATGCGTGAGCCGCACTACCGCGTCGTCGTGGCCGATGCCCGCACCCGCCGGGACGGCCGCTCGATCGAGACCATCGGCGAGTACCACCCGAAGAGTGATCCCTCGGTGATCCGCATCGACGCCGAGCGCGCCGCGTACTGGCTCGGGGTGGGCGCGCAGCCGACCGAGGCCGTCGCCGCGATCCTGAAGGTCACCGGGGACTGGCAGAAGTTCAAGGGCCTGCCCGCCCCGGAGCCGATGAAGGTCGCTGCTCCCAAGGCTGACAAGCGTGCTCTGTTCGACGCCGCACTGGCCGAGTCCGAAGGTGACTCGCTGGCGGAGGCCACCACTGCGCGCAAGAAGGCTGCGCCGAAGAAGGCGGCCGACGAGGCGCCCGCGGCTGAGCCGGCTGCAGAGGCCGCTCCTGCGACCGAGACGGCCGAGGCCGACGGGGCGGAAAGCTAAGTGCTGGAGGAAGCCCTCGAGCACCTGGTCCGTGGCATCGTCGATCACCCGGATGACGTCGTCGTCGACCTGATCGACAACCGGCGCGGCCGCCGGCTGGAAGTCCGGGTACATCCCGATGACCTGGGCCGGGTGATCGGCCGCAACGGGCGCACCGCCAAGGCGCTGCGCCAGGTTGTCAACGGCGTCGGTGGCAAGGGCATCCGGGTTGATGTCCTAGACACCGACGAGCGCCGCTGACCGCACGCGCGTGAACACGAAACGCACCGACGGCGACGCCTCCACCGAGGTCGTCGCCGTCGGCCGTATCGGCAAGGCACACGGCGTGCGGGGCGACGTGTTCGTCGAACCGTGGACCGACGCGCCGGACGAGCGCTTCGCCGACGGCGCCGTGCTGCTGGGCAGTGACCGGCAGTTCACGGTGGCGGCCACGCGGCTGCACTCCGGCAAGCTGGTGGTGCACTTCGCCGGAGTGGGGGACCGCACCGCCGCGGAAGCGGTGCGCGGGCAGGTGCTGTCGGTGCCTGCCGCGCAGCGGCCGCCGATCGAGGATCCCGACGAGTTCTACGACACCGACCTGGTCGGGCTGGCGGTCCGCACCGTTGCCGGCGAGCAACTCGGCCCGGTCACCGATGTCCTGCATTCGGCGGCCGGATCGCTGCTGGTCATCGAGCTGGCAGCAGAGGGCGGCCGGGAGGTGCTGCTGCCGTTCCGGCTGGACTTCGTACCCACGGTGGACCTGGCTGCGGGCATCGCGGTGGTGGATCCCCCGGAAGGGCTGCTGGAGCTGTGACGGCGGCTGAGCAGGTGTCGCCGGCGCTCGGCGCCGCGGTGCCGGAGCTGCGGGTCGATGTGATCAGCATCTTCCCGAACTACCTGGCGCCGCTGCGCGAATCGCTGCTGGGCCAAGCGATCCGGCGCGGTCAGGTACAGCTGGCGGTGCACGACCTGCGGCAGTGGACCGACGACGTGCATCGCACGGTCGACGACACGCCATACGGCGGTGGCCCCGGCATGGTGATGCTGCCCGAACCCTGGGGACGCGCCCTGGATGACATCGCACCAGCCGGTGACCAGCAGCCGCGATTCGTCATCCCCACGCCGGCCGGGCGCCCGTTCAGCCAGGCCGTCGCCGCGGAACTCGCTCGTGAGCCGTGGCTGCTGTTCGGCTGCGGCCGTTACGAAGGCATCGACGCCCGGGTGCCGGAGTACGCCGCCGAGCGGATGGTGGTGGACGAGATCAGCCTCGGCGACTACGTGCTGTGCGGTGGCGAGGTCGCGGTGCTGGCGATCATGGAGGCGCTGGCGCGGCTGATTCCCGGCGTGCTCGGCAACGCCCGCTCGGCCGAGCAGGATTCCTTCACCGCCGAGCTGTCCGGCCTACTGGAAGCGCCCTCCTACACGAAACCGGCGTCCTGGCGCGGCCACGACGTGCCCGAGGTCCTGCTGTCCGGCCACCACGCCCGGATCGAGCAATGGCGCCGGGACCAGTCCCGTCGGCGCAGTGCAGAACGCCGCCCCGACCTGCTGCAATGACCGCCCACGGGCCGCGCACGACCGGCCCCGGTTTCTCATTCGGTCGCCGAATATGGCACCATCGTGAGGTTGCCCCGTGCGGAGCTGACGGCCGGTTGGCCGGTGGCCGCGGTTGGTGACGCTAACCGAAGTCCGACGACGTGACGTCTGCTGCGCCCGAGCGCCAGGCGTGAAGTGTGAAGGAAGCAGAGCCACCATGAACACCTTGCAGACGCTGGACGCCGAGTCGCTGCGCAGCGACGTCCCCGACTTCCGGCCGGGTGACACCCTGAAGGTGCACGTGCGGGTCATCGAGGGCTCGCGTTCGCGCGTGCAGATCTTCCAGGGCGTCGTGATCCGCCGTTCCGGTGGTGGCCTGCGCGAGACCTTCACCGTGCGCAAGGTGAGCTTCGGTGTGGGCGTCGAGAGGACCTTCCCGGTGCACACCCCGGTGATCGAGAAGATCGAGGTCGTGACCCGCGGTGACGTCCGCCGGGCCAAGCTCTACTACCTGCGCGAGCTGCGCGGCAAGAAGGGCAAGATCAAGGAGAAGCGGGACGCGGTAGCGCGCTAAACCTCGCGTAGCGCCTGAGCCCTGCTGACGTGACGACTCCGGACCCGAACGCCCCTCGACCCGACATTTCGCCAGCAACGCCTGAACCGGCCACGCCTGGCGATCCCGGCCCGGAGGGAATTGCGGGGGAGCCCGCGCCGCAGGTGCAGCCGCTGCCTCATCGCTACGGCAGTGGTGAGGCGGTTCGTTCGTCCGGATGGCGCAAGCAAGCTGCCCGGTTCGAGCTGCCGATCCTGATCGTGATCGCCATCGCGATCGCGGTGGTGCTCAAGACCTTCGTGATCCAGCCCTTCTACATTCCGTCGCAGTCGATGGAGCAGACGCTGCACGGCTGCCCGGGTTGTGCTGGTGACCGGATCCTGGTGTTCAAGCCCGTCTACCACGTCCGCAAGCCGCACGGCGGCGACATCGTCGTGTTCAAGGCGCCCGCGGACTGGGATGAGGCCGGTGGGCAGGTGCTGTCGTCGAACCCGGTCGTGCACGGCATCCAATGGTTCGGCCAGCTCGTGGGCGTGGTGCCACCCAGCGAGAAGGATCTGGTCAAGCGGGTCATCGCGACGGGTGGACAGACAGTCAAATGCTGCGATGCCAATGGCAACGTGCAGCTCTCCGACTCTGGCCCCGACGGTCCGTTCCGCAGCCTGAACGAGCCCTACATCTTCGAGAACAGCCCGTGGAGCCCGAGCGACAACGGGGCGTCGGCGCCGTCCGACTCGCGCAGTTTCGGGCCGGTCACGGTGCCCGCCGGCCGGCTGTGGGTGATGGGCGACCACCGTGGCGACTCCGCTGATTCCCGGTACCACTGCGGTGCGGCGGGTGACGGCCCACATTGCGACCCGGTGGCCAGCACGGTGCCCGTCTCGGACGTCATAGGCAAGGCTGTGGTGATCGCCTGGCCGCCGTCCCGCTGGCGAACGCTGGGCACGCCGAAGACCTTCGCCTCCCTCGGGCTGCCCGGCGGGCTACCGGTCGAGCCAGGCTCGGTCGCGCTGGCCGTCCCGCTCGTGATCGGCGGTGTGCGTCGGCGGTTGCGGCGCCGATGAGCCTGCGTACCCGGACCGCGGCGCGGATGTTCCTGGTCGATCCGCACGAGCGGGTGTTGCTCGTGCACGACCGGGTCGACCTCGACCGGCTCGATTCCCACTGGGTCGCGCCCGGCGGCGGCGTGGAAGGCAGCGAGACGCTGGTTGCCGCGGCGGTCCGCGAGGTCTACGAGGAAACCGGCCTGGTCGTGCAGCTGCCCTCGCAGGCCCGTCCCGTCTTCGTCGAGCGGGAACTGTTCTGGTTCGCCGGTGAGCAGGTCGACCAGACCAACCACTACTTCCTGGCCCGGGTCGAGGCCGGTCTGCAGGTGCGGCCCACGGCGCCCACCGCGTTCGAGACGGCGGTCGCGCTCGGCATGCGCTGGTGGCCGCTGGACGAGCTGGCCGCCTCGGAGGTGGTCCGAGTGCCCGCGACTATGGTCGAGGTGATCCGGCAGGCGTTGGATGCCGGCACCTGAGGTTGGTGCCGCCGAGGTGAGCGGAGGCGGACACAGCGTGGTTTCGGCGGGGTGAGCGAGTGGTGAGCGGGGTGGTGGCGGCCAGGAAGTCGCGCCGTGCGCTGCCCAGTAAGGTCCCCACGCTGCGCTACGAGCGGGAGCGGTGGCGCGCGGGCGCCGGCCTGTTGGCCGCGGTGGACGAGGTCGGGCGAGGCGCGCTGGCCGGGCCCGTCTCGGTAGGGGCCGTGCTGCTCGCGCCGGATGCCAAACCGGCACCGTTGGGAGTCGCGGACTCCAAGCTGCTGAGCCCACCGGCGCGGGAGCGGTTGGTGCCGCGGATCCGTCGTTGGGCGCTGGATTGTGCCGTCGGGCACGCCAGCGCTGCGGAGATCGATCGGATCGGCATCATCGCAGCACTTCGGCTGGCCGCCGAGCGTGCCATCAGCCAACTTTCCAGTGCGCCCGACTGGGTGCTGCTGGATGGCAATCACGACTATCTGACCCCGCGCCAGGACCTGGAGCTGTTCCCGGTGCCCGGGCGCGAGCCGCTGCCGGAGGAGCCGGGCCGCTGGAGCTGCGCCGTCCCGGTGACCACGCTGATCAAGGGCGATATGCGGTGCTCCTCGATCGCAGCCGCCTCGGTGCTGGCCAAGACCGAACGCGATGCGCTGCTGGTCGCCTTCGACCGGGAGTATCCCGAGTACGGGTTCGCCGACAACAAGGCCTACTCGTCCCGGCAGCACATGGCCGCTCTGGCAGCGCACGGTCCGTGCGCGATCCACCGCTGCTCCTGGAACCTGCCCGGGCTGCTGGCCAGCGGCATGGACGCCGATCAGCTGGCTGTCGCCCTGACCGAGAGCGCCGGGATGGGCGATGATGAAGGCATGAGTTACGCGGAGCCGCTGGCATGAGCGCCGAAGACCTGGAGAAGTACGAGACCGAGATGGAGCTGCAGCTCTATCGGGAGTACAAGGACATCGTCGGGCAGTTCAGCTATGTGGTGGAGACCGAGCGGCGGTTCTACCTGACCAACGACGTTCAGGTGGTGCCCCGCAACGGCGACGGCGAGGTGTACTTCGAGGTGACCATGCGCGACGCCTGGGTCTGGGACATGTACCGGCCTGCCCGGTTCGTGAAGAACGTGCGGGTGCTGACCTTCAAGGACGTCAACGTCGAGGAACTCGACAAGCCTGAGCTGGACCTCGGCAAGGACGGCTTCGCCTAGCGATCGCGCCCGGCATGGTTGCCCTGCCGCCTGCCGCCTGCCGGGGTCGCAGGGTTCGTCCGGCTCGTTCGCTGACCGTCGTGCACAGCCGCGCGGGTTTTCCACAGCTTCTGCCGGGTAATCCGGGTCAGCTGTTCGCGGCGACACAGTGGAGGCATGCACCTCAAGGACAGGCTCGGACGCTACGGCGAGGCGGTCGCCGCGCAACTGCTCGCTGACCGTGGCTACCAGATTCTCCGGCGCAACTGGCGCTGCGCGCGGGGCGAGATCGACATCATCGCAGCCCTGGACCGCACCCTGATCATCTGTGAGGTGAAGACGCGCTCGGGCACCGCCTTCGGTGATCCGGCCGAGGCGGTCGACCGCACCAAGGCCGCCCGGTTGCGGCTGCTGGCCGCGCAGTACCTGATCGAGCATCCGGGCGGCTGGGACGACATCCGCTTCGATGTGGTGACGGTGCTGCGCCCAGCAGCTGGGCCGGCGCAGGTCGAGCACCTGCAGGCAGCCTTCTGATGGCGCTGGCCCGGACCTTCTCGGTCGCCCTGTCCGGTGTGTCGGGCGGCCTGGTGGAGATCGAGGCGGACCTGTCGGCCGGCCTGCCCGGCCTCACCTTCACCGGTCTCGCCGACGCCTCGGTGCTGGAATCTCGAGAACGAGTCCGCGCGGCAGTGCTCAATTCAGGACTCTGCTGGCCGAACAAGCGCATCACGGTCGCCCTGCTGCCGGCCGACCTGCGCAAGCACGGCTCCACCTTCGACCTCGGGCTCGCGGTCGCCATCCTCACCGCTGCCGGCGAGCTCCCCTCCCACGCGGTTGCCGACACCGTCTGGCTCGGCGAGTTGGGCCTGGACGGGCGGTGCCGGCCGGTCCGTGGAGTGCTACCTGCGGTGCTGGCCGCCCGAGACAGCCGTATCGGCACCGTCGTGGTGCCGGCCGCCAACGCCGCCGAGGCCGCCCTGGTCGCCGGCGTCCGGGTGCTGGCCGCCGCCGATCTGCGCGAGGTGATCGCCGCCGCTCGACCTGACGGCACGCCGCTGGCGGTGGCCGGCCGGCCGGTCGCCGAACAGGGCCCGGCCGTCCCCGATCTGGCGGACGTGGTCGGCCAGCAGGTTGCCCGGCGCGCGCTCGAGGTTGCCGCGGCAGGGGCGCATCATCTGCTGCTGGTGGGCAGCCCGGGTGCGGGCAAGACCATGCTGGCCGAGCGGATGCCCTCGATCCTGCCGATGCTGGACGAGAGCGCGGCGCTGGAGGTCACTGCGATCCACTCCGTGGCCGGGGTGCTGGCACCGGCGGCCGGTCTGCTCCGCAGGCCGCCGCTGCAGCTGCCCCACCACACCGCCTCGATGGCGGCCCTGGTCGGCGGCGGCCCCGGCCTGGCCCGGCCGGGCGCGGTCTCCTTGGCTCATCGCGGAGTACTGGTGCTGGACGAGGCTGCCGAGTTCAAGCCCACGGTGCTCGACTCACTACGGCAGCCGCTGGAGAGCGGGCGCATCGTGCTGCACCGGGCGCAGGGCGCGGTGGAGTTCCCCGCGCGCTTTCAGCTGGTTCTGGCCACCAACCCCTGCCCCTGCGGTTCGCCGAAGGCGGTCGACTGCAGTTGCACGCCCGACAGCCGGCGGCGCTACCAGCGCCGGCTGTCCGGGCCGTTGCTGGATCGGATCGACCTGCAGATCCCGATCCTGGGGGTCTCCCGAGCCGACCTGATGGCCGACGCCGGCGGCGGCGAGGCCAGCAGCGACGTCGCCGCACGAGTGCTGGCAGCCCGTGCCGCAGCTGCCGATCGGTGGGCCGGCAGCGGGTGGCGCACCAACGCCGAGGTACCCGGACCGGTGCTGCGCTCGCGACGCTGGCGCCCGGACCGGACCGCGCTGGCCCGTCTCGACGACGAGCTCGAACTGGGCAGGCTGTCAGCGCGGGGCTGCGATCGGGTGCTGAAACTGGCCTGGACGCTGGCGGATCTGGCCGGCGCCGCTGTGCCGGGCAGCAGCGAGGTGAGCGAGGCGATCGAGCTGCGCACCGGCCGGGAACTGGCACTGCGATGAGCCAGACCGCGAACTGCGATGAGAACCTGCTCGCCGCGGCGTACCTGAACCGGGTCGCAGAGCCGGCAGCCATCGCGCTCTGGCTGCTGGTCCGCGAACACGGCTACCGGCAGGCGGCCGCCATGGTGCGCGCAGCCGAGGTGCCACCCGAGGTCGCCGCCTGCACCGAGGCCAGGCGCGACACCACCGACCCGCACGCCGACCTGGCCGCCGCCGAGCGAAACGGGATCCGGTTGCTGACTCCGGCCAGCCCGGACTGGCCGCACTTCGCACTGGGCGCCATGGACCGCCTGGCGCGCAGGCGGTGCGCGGAATGGCTCACCGGTCGCCGCGCACGGGCGGCGGCCGGCGAGCTGATCCCCCCGCTGGCGCTCTGGGTTCGCGGCAACGGGCAGCTGGCCAGTATCGGAATCCGGTCCATCTCGATGGTCGGCTCACGCTCGGCCACCGCCTACGGCGACCTGGTGGCATCCGACTTCGCCTACGCGCTGGCCCGCCGCGAGGTCACGGTGATCTCGGGAGGCGCCTACGGCATCGACGCAGCGGCCCATCGCGGTGCGCTGGCTGCCGACGGTGCCTGCGTGCTGGTATCCGCAGGCGGCTTGGACCGGCCCTACCCGAGCGGGCACGCCGGCCTGTACGACCGGACCGCGGAAGCCGGCCTGCTGGTCAGCGAGCGACCACCGGGAAGCGCGCCGCAGCGGCAACGCTTCCTGTCGCGCAACCGGTTGATCGCTGCCTTCGGTACCGCGACGCTGGTGGTCGAGGCCGGCCTGCGCTCGGGTGCGCTGAACACAGCCAGGCACGCGCGCGATCTCGGCCGGCCGGTGCTGGCGGTGCCCGGTTCGATCACCTCGGCGATGTCGGTCGGCTGTCACCGGCTGCTGCAACGGGATGAGCAACCCGCGCAGCTGGTCACCACGGTGACGGAGGTCCTGAGCTATTGCGGTGGCGAGGTCGCGCTGCCCGATGCCGCACCCCGCACGCTCTACGATGCGCTCGATCTGGCCGCTCGAACCGTGCTCGACGCCTTTCCGGCAGCCGGTACCGCAGATCCGGGCCAGCTGTCACGACTCAGCGGGCTGCCGCTGGAGGGAGTGCGGGACGCGCTGGCCGCCCTGCAGCAACTCGGACTGGTGGCCGAAACCGCCGGCGGCTTCCGGCTCGATCGAGCCGGCTTGCGCGGGCCCTGAGCACGTGGCGCCGGCCGTTCGTCGGCCCGCACCGCGGTTGGTCCGAGCGGCGGATGATGCGTGTTACTCCGCACTGCGGATGCGCTTCCCTCTGCGCGGTGGATGCGCGGCGTGTGCGCGATCCGCGCGCCACCACCGTTTCGCTTCCCCTGGCACGCGTGGCGAGTTGACCTGCCCGGATTGCTGCCGCAGTGTGACGGCATGGCTGATCCGGGCGATGCGCTGCCCCGGCGGCGCCCGGAGTCCCGCGTGCGGCTGGAGGCGCTGCGGGCCGAACTGCCACCGGACCTGCAGGATGCGCTGAGCGCGTTCGAGCGCTCGCTACGGCTGGAACGCAATCGCTCCGAGCACACAGTGCGGGCATACCTGGGCGACCTCACCCTGCTCATGCACGATCGCGCCGTCCACGGTGAGGACCAGGTGCGGTATCTGACACTGCGCGGGCTGCGCAGCTGGCTGGCCGGGCTGCATGCAGCCGGGGCATCCCGAACCACGCTGGCCCGCCGCGCTGCCGCGGCGCGCAGCTTCACCAGGTGGGCCTTCCAACAGGGCCGGCTGCCGGCAGACGTCGGGGAGCTGCTCGTGAGCCCGCGCCCGCACCGCAGCATCCCGCCGGTGCTGTCCCAGGCGGAGGCGGGAGCCGCCATCGACGCCCTCACCGGCGACGACCCGCAGCAGCAACGCGATCGGCTGATCCTCGAGCTGCTCTACGGGACGGGCATCCGGGTCGCGGAGCTGGTGGGACTCGACCTCGCCGACCTCGATCACGCCCGCCGGGTGGTGCGAGTCACCGGCAAGGGCAACAAGCAACGAACCGTGCCCTATGGCCAGCCGGCCGAGCAGGCTCTCACGGCCTGGCTAGACCAGGGCCGGCCGCGCTGGCTCACTGCCGCCTCTGGCCCGGCGCTGCTGCTCGGACGCCGCGGCGGCCGGCTGGACCAGCGCACCGCCCGCGCGGTCGTCAACCGGGCGACCGCCGGGCTCGCCGGCGGCCACGGCCTGTCGCCGCACGGGCTGCGCCACACCGCAGCGACCCACCTGCTCGACGGCGGCGCCGATCTGCGCGCGGTGCAGGAACTGCTGGGCCACGCCAGCCTGGCGACCACCCAGATCTACACGCACGTCTCGGTGGAACGGCTGCGCACCAGCTTCACACAGGCCCATCCCCGCGCCTGACCGCATGGCCAGGCCGGCACGAGCCGCAGGCAGGAAAGCCCGGCCGGAGCGGCCGGCACGGGCCCCTTCGTGCGCACGACCCGGGGCCCGACCGGGCGGACGGCGACCGGATTCCCGAGCTCCGGCTCCACCGGTGCCGTCGATGGCCGATGATGGCGGTATGAAGGATTTCCGGGAGCATCTGCGACTGGTGCGCCGCGTCCCGGACATGGCCACGCCGGTGCCCGCGCCGCTCACCTTCGATCGGCTCGCCGCCTACCTGGAAGGCATGAACGCCGGTTCCCGTGGCGCGCTGCTGGACGGCTTCCGCGAATACTGCATCCTGCGACTCGGCACCGCCGATCACCGGGTCTGGCCGACCTTGGTGCGCCGGTTGCGGATCGGCGATCTGGTGGGCGAGCCGCTCACGCCGGCGCAGGACGCGGACCTGGTCGAGTTCACCTTCGAGCTGCTCGACGAGTTCTTGGCCGAGCCCGATCGTCAGGCGATCCACCGCGAGCACCTGCTATGGCTGCAGCGCCAGCCCGGCTACGACCCGATCAAGCTTCGCTTCGGCAGCACGCCGGCCGGGCAGATGTTGACGGTGCGCGAGGCCGCGCGGCAGCTGAACGTGGACCGGCGGACCGTCTTCGACCTGATCGCCCAAGGCAGGCTCACCGTGCACCGCAGCGGTGCGGAGATCCTGCTGCACCCGTTCAACGTGGCGCGGCTCGCGAACAACCTGCACCCGGAGCAGCGGCCGGTCAGCTGAGCGGCGTGCCCGGCAGCCAGTCCCACGGCACCAGGCGAACCGGACCGAGCCCGCCCAGCAGGGCCAGTGGATCGAGGTAGTCGGCGCCCCTGCGCGCGCCCCAGTGCAGGCACCGCCCCGGGGTACAGTCACCGTGCGTGCCGGCAACGATGCCGATGCGCTGGCCCGCTGACACCACCGCTCCCGACCCCACCTGGGCGCGCACCGGCTCGTACTCGGTGCTCAACCCGTCCGGATGCGCGATGACCAGCACGCCCCGGCCGGCCACCACACCGGCGAAGCGCACCACCCCCGAGGCGGCAGCGCGAACCACGGTGCCCGGCGAGACGGCCAGATCGACACCGAGATGACCCGGCCCGAAGCGCGTGGCCGGCGGCGTGAAGCCGCGTCTCACCACCAGCGGGCCGGGCACCGGCGCCAGGTACCGGCGAGGCGTCGACAGCTCCTGCGAATCCGCCAGCACTCCCGGCTGCCCGGGTGGCGCGTGCTGACTTCCCGGCGACGCCGACGTCAGGGCAAGGACGGTCATCATCACCAGACGGGCAAGCATGCGCACGGTGCCAGCCTGGACTGCCCCGCCCGGTCGCGGCGGTGACCGGGCGCGGATGTGGACAGCTGCGTGGCCTGTGGGCGGCCGCCCGCCGCGGCATCGCCTGGCGACCGGCACCGATTTCGCAGCCGCCTCACGTCCCGGCTAGACTGATCTGGCACCCAGCGAAAGCCGGGTGACTTCGCGTGCCCGCCTGTCGAGAGCAACAGACAGGTAGGCGGCCGACTCGGTCCGGGCTGACTCAGCCCGGTGCGCTCAGGCCGCGACACCGGACACCAGGGCGATCGGCCATCCGGCTCGATCGCGACAACCGAGTCCGCGCTCGCCCATTCAACGGCCTGCGCACGAACGCAAGGAGGACGCGCCCGATGGCCGTCGTCACCATGAAGAACCTGCTCGATTCCGGCGTGCACTTCGGGCACCAGACCCGCCGCTGGAACCCGAAGATGAAGCGCTTCATCTTTACCGAGCGCAACGGCATCTACATCATCGACCTGCAGCAGACGCTGAGCTACATCGACCGCGCCTACGAGTTCGTCAAGGAGACCGTGGCGCACGGTGGCACCGTGCTGTTCATCGGCACCAAGAAGCAGGCGCAGGAAGCCATCGCCGAGCAGGCCACCCGGGTCGGCATGCCCTACGTCAACCAGCGCTGGCTCGGCGGCATGCTCACCAACTTCTCCACCGTCTACAAGCGGCTGCAGCGCTTGAAGGAACTCGAGGCGATGGAGGCCAACGGCTGGGAAGGCACCGCGACCAAGAAGGAACAGCTCATCCTGGGCCGCGAGAAGATCAAGCTCGAGCGCACTCTCGGGGGTATCCGGGAGATGAGCAAGACCCCGAGCGCGGTCTGGATCGTCGACACCAAGAAGGAGCACCTGGCCGTCGCCGAGGCGCACAAGCTGAACATCCCGGTGATCGCGATCCTGGACACCAACTGCGATCCGGACGAGGTCGACTACAAGATCCCCGGAAATGACGACGCGATCCGCAGCGCCGCGCTGCTCACCCGCGTGGTGGCCGACGCCGTGGCCGAAGGTCTGATGGCCCGCGCCGGCCTGGCCGCCGGTGCCGGACGGGACGAGAAGCCGGAACCCGGCCAGCTCGGCGCTGACGAGCCGCTGGCGGATTGGGAGACCGAGCTGCTCAAGCCGACCGAGACCGAGGCCGCCGCTGCGACCGGCGAGGCCACGGCGAACCAGGCTGCTGCCGAGGCCGGTGAGTCCGCACCCGCCGAGGCTGCGACCGCGGCGGCCGCGCCCGACGAGACGGCCGCTAACCCGGCCTCCTGACCATGCTGGCGGTGCCCGCCCGGCGCGGGCACCGCGCAGCGCTCCACCCCTGAACGATTCGAAAGAAGGACATCGCTGTCATGGCTGTTTCTGCCGCTGACGTGAAGAAGCTCCGCGACGCCACCGGCGCCGGGATGATGGATGCGAAGAAGGCTCTGGAGGCGGCCGAAGGCGACTTCGACAAGGCCGTCGAGGAGCTGCGGATCAAGGGTGCCGGCAAGGCCGCCAAGCGGGGTGCCGAGCGCACCACCAGCAACGGCCTGATCGCCGCCGCCGAGAACGCGATGATCGAGCTCGCCTGCGAGACCGACTTCGTCGCCAAGAACGAGCAGTTCCAGAGCCTGGCCAACGACATCGTGGCGCACTTCGTCAAGTCCGATGTGACCGACGTCGAGGCGCTGCTGGCCGAGACCCTGGCCGACGGCAAGACCGTGGTCGACAACATCTCCTCGCTCAACGCCGTGATCGGCGAGAAGATCGAGCTGCGCCGCGCGGTCAAGCTCGACGGTCAGATCGCCACCTACCTGCACAAGAAGTCCTCCGACCTGCCGCCGCAGGTGGGCGTGCTGGTCAGCTTCACCGGCGACGACCTCAACGCCGCGCGCGGCGCCGCCATGCAGGTCGCCGCGCTCAAGGCGCAGTACCTCAGCCGCGACGACGTGCCGGCCGAGACCGTCGAGAACGAGAAGCGCATCGCCGAGGCGACCGCGCGCGAGGAGGGCAAGCCCGAGGCGGCCCTTGCCCGCATCGTCGAGGGCCGGGTGAACGGCTTCTACAAGGAGGTCGTACTGCTCGAGCAGTCGGCCGTGCAGGACAGCAAGAAGACGGTCAAGACGCTGCTCGACGAGGCCGGCGTGACCGTAACCGGCTTCGCCCGCTTCGAGGTCGGCGCGGCCTGATCAGTGCCTGAGAACGGCGCGTCCCGAAGCCGGGGCGCGCCGGGCATGAGGCAGGATCGAACAGCAACGCACACGACGAGAGGGGCCGCCATGACCGAAACCGGACCGGCGGTCCTTCTGTCGTCTGCGGGCCGGCTCGACACGGTGGCCTACCGCCGGGTCATGATCAAGCTCTCCGGTGAGGTCTTCGGCGGCGGCCGCATCGGCGTGGATCCGGACGTGGTGCACTCCATCGCCAAGCAGATCTCCGACGTGGTCCGGCTGGGCACCCAGGTCGCGGTGGTCGTCGGTGGCGGCAACTTCTTCCGCGGTGCCGAGCTGTCGGTGCGCGGCATGGCCCGGGATCGGGCCGACTACATGGGCATGTTGGGCACGGTCATGAACTGCCTGGCGCTGCAGGACTTCTTGGAGAAGAACGGCCAGCAGACCCGTGTCCAGACCGCCATCGCGATGGGTCAGGTCGCCGAGCCCTATGTTCCCCGGCGTGCCGAACGCCATCTGGAGAAGGGCCGCGTAGTGATCTTCGGCGCCGGCGCCGGCATGCCCTACTTCTCCACCGACACCGCGGCTGCCCAGCGGGCGCTGGAGATCGGCTGCGACGTGCTGATGATGGGCAAGAGCGGCGTGGACGGGGTCTACGACTCCGACCCGAAGCTCAACCCGGATGCGTCCAAGTTCGACGAGATCAGCTACGACGAGGTGCTGCAGCGAGACCTGCAGGTCGCCGATGCCACGGCCATCAGCCTGTGCCGTGACAACGGGATGCCGATCGTGGTATTTGATCTTGCAGACGGCAATATCGAAAAGGTTGTCCGTGGCGAGAGGATCGGTACCCGGGTGGGGCCGGTCCGCTGACTGGGAGACTGACGTGATCGACGAAACCCTCTTCGAGGCCGAAGAGAAGATGGAAAAGGCCGTGTCGGTGCTGCGCGAGGACCTGCTCAGCCTGCGTACCGGCCGCGCCGCGGCCTCGGCATTCTCCCGCATCACCATCGACTACTACGGCGCTGTCACACCGCTGCCGCAACTCGCCTCGGTGAGCACTCCCGAGCCGCGGATGGCCGTCATCAAGCCCTACGACGCCAGCCAGCTCACTGCCATCGAGAAGGCGATCCGGGACAGCGATCTGGGAGTCAACCCGACTAACGACGGCAACCTGATCCGGGTGGTGTTCCCGCAGCTGACCGAGGAACGCCGTCGCGAGCTGGTCAAGGTTGCCAAGAGCAAGGGTGAGGACGCCAAGGTGTCCATCCGTTCGGTTCGTCGGCATGCCAATGACACCTTCGGCAAGCTGGTGAAGGACTCCGAGGTCGGGGAGGACGATGCGCACCGCGCCGAGGCCGAGCTGCAGAAGGTGACCGACCGTTACACCGCGTCGGTGGACGAGCTGGTCAAGCACAAAGAAGCCGAGCTGCTCGAGGTCTGATGACCGAATCAGATCCGGACGGTCCCAGTGGTCGGCACGGCGGTGGCGACACCGGCGGTCTGACCGTCGCCGAGCTGCTCGCCCGAGCCAGGCTCGCGGACGGCGAAGCCGGCTCGAGGCCGTCGCGGCGCTCCCGGCGCGCTGACGAGCCGAGCACGCTCGCGCTGGCCGAGGTGCCGCTCGCCGAACCCGCGGCCACAGAGCTCCCGCAGCCGGCGACGGTGCGGCACCTCACCGTCGTCGAGGCCGAAACGGGGCCACCGGCCGACGCCGCGGAGATCGCGGCACCGCCGCCACCGCGGGCCGGGCGCAACCTGCCCGCCGCCATCGGGGTCGGGGTGGCGCTCGGCGCGCTGGTGCTGCTTTCGCTGTTCCTCTACCGACCGAGTTTCGGTTACGTGATCGTGGTCGCGGTCGGCATCGCCATCTACGAGATCGTCACCGCGATCGCCACCGTGGAGGCTCGCGCGCCTCTGATACCACTGTGGGCCGGCGCCATCGCGATGCAGGCAGCCGCCTGGTTCCGCGGCCCGGACGGACTCGTCGGCGCGTTCCTGCTCACCGCGCTGGGCCTGATCATCTGGCGGCTTGCCGACGGCGTGGCCGGGTACCGACGCGACGTCGGGGCGGCGGCCTTCGTCGCGCTCTACGTGCCGTTCCTGGCCGGGTTCGCCACCCTGTCCGTCCACTTCGGCGACGGTGCGGCCCGCATCGTCATCTTCATCCTGGTGGTGGTCTGTAACGACACCGGCGGCTACATCGCCGGCGTGCTGCTGGGCAAGCACCCGATGGCTCCGACCGTCTCGCCGAAGAAGTCGTGGGAGGGGATGGCCGGCTCCCTGATCGGCGGTGCCATCGCCGGCACCCTGATGATGACGCTGTGCTTCCACCATGCCTGGTGGCAGGGCACCGTCTTCGGCGTCGTGCTGGTCGTCACGGCCACCCTCGGCGATCTCGGTGAATCGATGATCAAGCGCGATCTCGGGATCAAGGACATGGGCCGGCTACTGCCCGGTCACGGCGGGATCATGGACCGTCTGGACTCGCTGCTGCCGTGCGCGCCGGTCGCCTACCTGTTGCTGGCAGCGTTCCTGCGTTGACGGCACAGCGGCTGGCGAGCACCAGCCGGTGTGCCAGGGGTCGTCGCGGCATGCAGCAGGCCCGCGCCGTGGGACAATGGAGCCCATCATGACTTCGCTGCCGCTCGTGTTCGACGCGCCTCGCCGTGCCCTGCCGCCCCGCCATCTGGCGGACCTGAGCGAGGACGAGCGGCGCGCCGCGGTGCAGCAGCTGGGGGAGAAGGCGTTTCGAGCCGACCAGCTGTCCCGGCAGTACTTCGGCCGGCTGGAGAACCGGCCCGAGCGGATGACCGATCTGCCGGCGGCGGTGCGGGACCGGCTCGCGGCCGAGCTGTTTCCGCCGCTGTTGCGCGAGGTGCGTCACGTCGAGACCGACCGCGGCACCACCCGCAAGACGCTGTGGCGGCTGCACGACGGCACCCTGGTCGAGTCGGTGCTGATGCGCTACCGGGACCGGCTGACCGTGTGCATCTCCAGCCAGGCCGGTTGTGGCATGGCCTGCCCGTTCTGCGCCACCGGCCAGGGCGGCCTCACCCGCAACCTCTCGACGGCAGAGATCGTCGACCAGGTCGTCGCGGCCGCGCGGGTGGCCGCGCACGGTGAGCTGCCGGGCGGACCGGTCCGGCTGTCGAACGTGGTGTTCATGGGAATGGGCGAGCCGCTGGCCAACTACCGGCGTGTGGTCGGCGCGCTGCACCGGCTGGTCGACACCGCGCCGGCCGGTCTGGGCCTGTCGCAGCGCTCCATCACCCTGTCCACCGTCGGGCTGGTGCCGGGCATCAACCGGCTCGCGGAGGAGGGCCTGCACGTCACGCTGGCGGTGTCGCTACACGCGCCCGATGACGAGTTGCGCGACACGCTCGTGCCGGTCAACACCCGGTGGAAGGTACGCGAGGTGCTCGAGGCGGCCGACGCGTATGCGGCCAGGACCGGCCGGCGGTACTCCATCGAGTACGCGATGATCCGCAACGTCAACGATCAGGCCTGGCGGGCGGACCTGCTGGGGCAGCTGCTGTCCGGCCGGTTGGCGCACGTGAACCTGATCCCGCTCAACCCCACGCCGGGATCGCAGTGGGATGCCTCGCCCAAGCCGGTCGAGGAGCGGTTTGTGGCCGGACTGCAGGCACATGGCGTGCCGGTGACGGTGCGCGATACCCGCGGCCGGGAGATCGACGGCGCCTGCGGCCAGCTCGCGGCCACCGGCTGATCGCGGACCGGCGGTCGGCAAGGCGCACCGGCCCGCTCGGCACACGCGCGTCTGCTGCCGGGAACGCACGAAGGGCCGCCGGGACGCCGCAGTCCCGGCGGGCCCTCCCGCCCGCGTCCGGTCAGAACGCCGTCACTGCGGCATCGCCGATGACGAACGAGGTTGCCAGGCTCGAGTCCTCGGTGCCGGTGAGGCTGCCCAGCCCGTGTCCGCGGTCGGGTAGGACGTCCCGCCGCTCTGGTTCACCTTGCGGAAGCAGCCCTTGGCCGTCGAGGACGGGAACGCGTAGGCCGCTTGCAGGCTGGCGGGACCGTAGCCGCTCGGTGTCGCATTCGACGGGACCGACTTGGGCTTGATGCTGGCGGGCTCGACCGGGTTCACCTGCTTCAGCGCCATGCACGCCAGCCGTACCTTGGCGGGGTGGCGCACAACCGCTGCACCTTCGGAGCGGCAGCGACGGTCGAGTTTGCTGCCGGGTTCGCGGTGTGGGTGGCGGCCTGCGCGGTTCCGCCGGCCAGCGCGGTGCCGATCCCGACGGCGGCGAACACAGCCGCGCCGACGATCGCGCTGCGGGCGCGGCGCGATCTGGAGGCAATGGTCATTACGGTCTTCCATTCACGGGGGATTCGCGAGTGCGCGAGGGGGAGGGGCCGACCTCCTGATTCCTGAGCCGAGTTCCTGAGCCGACGGGCGCAGCGCGTGTCCGCGGCCAGGGGGACTGTCACCGCCAGGTGGTGGTGGCCGAAATGCGAATACAAAATGAACGTATTCCGTCAATGACCGATATGGCCGATTGGCGGCGGCGTGACGTGCGAAAGCCCGCCGCGACGATGGCCGTCGCGGCGGGCTCCGCCGGCTTCCACGGCCGGGCGCGACGTCGCGCCCGGCCGTGGGTCGGTCCGGATCAGGACAGGGTGAGTGCGGTGTCGTCGATGACGAACGAGGTCTGCAAGGACGAGTCCTCGGTGCCGGAGAAGCTGATCGTCACGGTCGAACCCGCCAGCGATGAGACGTTGAACGACTTCTGCACGTAGCCGGTGTTGGCGTTGACGTTGGAGTAGGTGGCCAGCGTGCTGGAGCCTGCCTTGACGGTCAGCTTGTCGTAGGCGGTGCTGCCCGTTTCGGAGGTGTCGATGTGGATCCAGAACGACAGCGTGGCCGAGCACCCGGACGGGATGGTCACCGACTGGGTCACCTTGTCGGTGTGCGTGGTGCCGTACCCGTCGAGCCACGCCTTCCAGCTGCCACTGTGCGCGGGCTCGCTGCTGGAGTTGTCGACCACGCCGGAACTGGCCGTCCAGGGTGCCGCGGAGCCGGTCTCGAAGCCGGGGTTGCCCAGCTTCTGGCCCGGGCTGGTGCAGCCACCGCCACCGGAGCCGCTGATGGTCCAGCTGAAGGTGACCGAGCCGGTTGCCCCGGTCGAATCCTGTGCCGTCGCCGTGGTGGAGAAGCTGCCGGCGGAGGTCGGCGTGCCGCTGATCACGCCGGCGCTGGAGATGGTCAGCCCGTTCGGCAGGCCGGACGCCGTCCAGGTGTAGGGAGCGCTGCCGCCGGAGGCGGACAACGTCAGGCTGGTCGCGGTGCCGACAGTGCCGCTCTGGCTGCCCGGGTTGCTGACGCTGACGGCTCCGGTGCCACCGTGGCTGACGATGGCGTGGCTGATCGCGCAGCTGTTGGTGTCGTTGGACCAGCTGGCTTGCTCGGCGTAGGTACCGAACGAGCCGAAGGAGATGTTGGCGGCCCCGCCCGCGCTGCCCGCCGCGATCCAGGCGCACTCGTCGGAGTTCTCCTGGCCGTTGTAGGAGGAGCCGGTGTGGTTCGTCCAGCCGCCGGCCGGGTTCTGGTCGGACATCATCTCGTGCCACTCGTGGCCCAGCGTCATGGTCCAGCCGTCGAGCGTGCCGGGGGAGTTGATGAAGCCGACACCGCAACCGGCGCCGGAGTCCATGTTGTAAGGCTGGTTGGAGAAGGCGATGTCACCGTAGGAGGAGGACACGGCCCCTCCGGTCAGCGTGCTGTCGCCGGTGTAGTCGTGCCACGCGCAGTATTGGCCCTGGTAGTTGTCCGGGTTGGTGCCGTGCGGCGACAGGATGACGTAGTAGGCGTAGCGGTTCGAGGACGCGGTGGTGTTGCCGAAGTGCGCCGCCGCCTTCACTGCCTCAGCGCCCAGCTGGTGGCCGCTGGCCGCGCTGGGGGAGGCGGCCGAGTTGTCGTACCAGACGCCGGAAAGCACGCCACCGCTCTGGTACGGGATGTAGTTTGCACCCGAAGCGGGGCAGCTGGTCGCGCCGACCGCCACGCCCGTGCCGTCGCACCATTGGGTCAGGTCTGCCGACCAGCGCTCGTTGTTTGTCCCGATTCCCTTGAACATCTGCTGCGCGGCGCCGGCGGCACCGTCGGCGTCGCCGGAGAACCTGGCATTGCCGTTGGCGTCGGTGGACTGGGTGCCCCATTGGCTGCCGTAGAACACCAGGTAAACCTTGGAATGGCCGCTCTGCACGCCGACGCCGTCGACGCCGCCGCCGTAGGACAGCGTCTCTGAGCCGGTAGCCGCGGCGGTGTTGGGGTGTGCAGCGGCATAGCCGTTCATCTTGTGCTGCTGCGCGATGGTGGGGATGACCCCGTGCCGGTAGGGGTGACCGGTCGCGGGCGAGTAGGGGTTGGTGGTTGCCGCAGCCGAGCCGGCGGGGCTGGCAGCGCCGGCGGTGGCTGCGTTTGCCAGGCCGGTGACGGCCAGCGCGGCGAGGGCGGTGGCTCCGACCAGCGCCGAGGCGCGTTTCGCAGGGATTCTGGACATGGCGAGCTGGACCTTCCGAGGGGGAGTGATGCCGTCGACGGCGGCGGGGGCGGGGGCTGTTCTGTGGTGCAACCACCGGTCAGTGGTGGCTCGGCGGGAAATGTATCGATCAGGAGTTTGCCCCGTCAATGCCCGGTTCACTATGGTTTGCCGCGAGAGGCAACTACGGTCCCCGTCGTAAACGCTGTCGTGCCGGTACCGTCGGGAGCCCGCGCGGTCTCTTCCGGCGCTGGGTAATCTGCGCAGCATGGCTGAACTGGCGTCGCATCTGCATGGTCTGGTGGAACTCGGACTGACTCGCTATGAGGCCAAGGCTTATCTCGCCCTGATCCAGCGGGAGAGCTACGCCGCCTCCGAACTCGCCACCGAGGCCGGCATCCCGCGTCAGCGGATCTATGACGTCCTCAACACCCTGATGTCGCGTGGATTGGCACGGGACTGGCCGGGCCCGGTGACCAGGTACGCGGGGACCGATCCGAAGGCAGCGGTCGACCGGCTGCTGAGCGTGCAGCGGCAGGCACTCTCCGGTCTGGAGAGCCAGTCCGTCCAGCTGGCCGACACGCTGCGGGAGACCTGGACCCGCGGTCGGGCCGAGACGGCGCCGCTGGACTACGTGGAGGTGTTGCGCGATCCCGGACTGCTGGGCGCCCGCTTCTACGACCTGCAGGCCGAGGCCGAGCGCGAACTGCTCACCTTCACCAAGGCCCCGTACGCCATCCCGAACAACCAGGTGGGGCTGGAGGCGACCCGGCGGATCATCGCCGCGGGCGGCGAGTGTCGGTGCATCTACGAGCCTGCCATCTTCGACGGTCCTGACGTGCTCGCAGAGACCGAGCAGTTCATCCGGGCCGGCGAGCAGGCTCGGGTGGCTGAGGAAATCCCGATGAAGCTGTGCATCGCCGACGGTGCGCGGGCGCTGTTCTCGCTCACCGATCCGATCGCCGGTGGCCTGACCTCGACCAACATCCTGGTCGAGCACAGGGCACTGGCCAGCACGCTGCGCACCGCGTTCGAGGCCATCTGGGCGGTCAGCGAGCCGTTCGAGCAGGCCCTGCAGCGACGCAGCCGCTCGGCGTCCTAGTCCTGCCGCGCGGGCGGTGCGGTCGGCGCGGCCAGCAGCCGGCGCACCGACGCCGGTACCTCGACGCCCGCGGCCAGGTCGGGCGCCGGATACGCCGCGGTGTATCCGGTGCTTGCGGGCAGCACTCCCGCCCAGGCCGGCCCCGCCACGTCCTCGGGCGGGTCGTCGGGCCAGTTCTGTGCGCTTTTCACAGTGAAATCCTCGACCACGAGTCGCAATGCCATGGTGGCGGCGAGCTCTCGCGGCTGCGGCCGGCGCACCTCGCCGGTCCGGCCCGGAATCAGGTGCTCGGTGAGCAGATCGAGCGCGCGCACCGCGTCGTCGCCGGTGAGCCGGTTGCAGCGGCCGAAGACGACCGCGCTGCGGTAGCGCATGGATGACTCGAACGCGGATCTGGCCACCACCAGCGCGTCCAGGCTGGTCACCGCAAGCGAGACCGGAATGCCCTGTGCGATGAGGCGAAGCCAGCGGGACCCGCTCGATCCGTGTAGCAGCACGGTCTCGCCATCGCGAGCGATCGCGGTCGGCAGCACGAAGGGCTGGCCGTCTTCGGTCACGAAGCCGACGTGCCCGATCAGGCTGCCGTCGAGCAGTGCGTGCAGCGCCTGCCGATCCTGATTGACCCGTTCTGCCATACGAGTGGGCTCAGTGCGCTGCCGGGATTGGCTCATCTGCCCATCATGCCGTTGACCAGCCCCGCCAGCCGGGACTGCCTGCCGTGTCGCTGTTCGGCCCGGTCTGCCCAGGTCATCGCCCGCAGGCCCGCGTTGGCGCCGAGCCAGCGCAGGGGCTCGACCTCCCACCGGGGCGAGTGGTGATTCACCCAGGGCAGCGAGGTCAGCTCGGTGTCCCGGGACAGGATCAGATCGGCCAGGGTTCGTCCGGCCAGGTTGCTGGTGGAGACGCCGTCGCCGACGTAGCCGCCTGCCCAGCCGATTCCGGTGCGCCGATCCAGCCCGACTGAGGGGTGCCAGTCCCGGCTGATGCCGAGCGGGCCACCCCAGGCATGGCTGAACCCCACCTCGGTCAGCTCCGGCAGCAGCTCGATCAGGGTCTGTTGCAGCAGCGCGAACACCCTGTCGTCGCGATCATAATCGGGCCTGACCCGCGAACCGAGGTGGTAGGGCGCGCCGCGGCCACCGAACGCGATGCGGTCGTCGGCAGTCCGCTGACCGTAGATGATGAGGTGACGCAGGTCGGAGAAGGTAGCTCGACCGGCCAGTCCCAGCTGCTGCCAGCGCTCGGGTGGCAGCGGCTCGGTCGCCACCATCAGCGAGTAGACCGGCGCAATCGTGCGAGCGTGCCCGTGCAGCGACGGCGTGAAGCCCTCGGTCGCGCGAACGACGTGCTCGGCCCGCACGCTGCCGAGTGCGGTGCGCACCCGGCCGGGCTCGACTGCCAGCGCCGCCGTGTGCTCCCAGATGGTTGCGAAGCCGCTCACCTCCGCGGCCAGCGAGCGGGCCAGATCCAGCGGCTGCACCGCGGCGCAGTGCGGGCTGAACAGGCCACCCAGCACATCGGTGGCAGCCAGCTCGCCGCGAGCCTCGTCCGCGGCCAGCAGTCTCAGATCGTCCTCGGCCAGCCCGAACTCGCGTGCCTCTGCAAGCTCGCCGCGCGCCCGGGCCCACTGGCTGCGGCTACGAGCGAGGCTGAGCGTGCCGCCTTGGCTCCAGCCGATCGGCCAGCCGCGTTCTGCGGCCAGCCGGCCGACCTCGCCGACCGCGTCGAACATCGCCCGGTACTGCCGGAGTGCGGCATCCCGCCCCACTTCAGCTGCCAGCGTCGGCAGACTTACCGGATACAGCCCGGAGCACCAGCCGCCGTTACGGCCGGAGGCGCCGAAGCCGGCAACCTCCTTCTCGATCAGGCCGATCCGTAGGCCCGGGTCGGCCTGGTGCAGGTAATAGGCAGTCCACAACCCGGTGTAGCCGGCGCCGACAATCGCTACATCCACCACCCGTTGCGCGGGCTCGGTGAAGGCCAGCGACGGCCGTTCGGTCGCCGGTACCCGGGCAGTGGACTGCCAGAGCGAGCCGGTCGTGCTGCTCGATGCAGGATCAGCCGTTGAGGACATCGGCCAGCGAGGTGCTGGTGTAACCGTGTGCCTGCGCGACCGGGTCGTTGGTGAGCGCACCAGCATGGGTGTTCAGGCCCAGCGCGAGTGCCCTGTCCGCCTGCAGCGCACCACGCCAGCCCTTGTTCGCCAGCTCGACCGCGTACGGCAGCGTCACGTTGGTCAGCGCGTACGTCGAGGTGTGCGGCACCGCGCCGGGCATGTTGGCAACGCAGTAGAACACCGAGTTGTGCACCTTGAAGGTCGGCTCGGCGTGCGTGGTGGGCCGCGAGTCCTCGAAGCAGCCGCCCTGGTCGATGGAGATGTCGACCAGCACCGAGCCGGGCTTCATCCGCGAAACCAGCTCGTTGCTGATGATCTTGGGAGCCTTCGCGCCGGCGACCAGCACCGCGCCGATCACCAGGTCGGCGTCGAGCACCGCGCGCTCCACCTCGTAGGCGTTGGAGGCGATGGTCTGGCAGTGGCCCTGGTAGATGGCATCCATCTGGCGCAGCCGGGCGACGTTGCGATCCAGCAGCAGCACCTCGGCCTGCATGCCGAGCGCGATGGCGGCCGCGTTCTGGCCGGACACGCCGGCGCCGATCACGACGACCTTGGCCGCGTACACGCCGGGCACGCCGCCCATCAGCACGCCGCCACCGCCGCCCTGGCGCATCATGTGGTACGAGCCCACCTGCGGCGCGAGCCGCCCGGCGACCTCGGACATCGGGGCCAGCAACGGCAGCGAGCCGTCGGTCAACTGGACCGTCTCGTACGCGATGCCGGTGGTGCCGGCCGCGAGCAGCGCATCGGTGCACGCCTTGTCGGCAGCCAGGTGCAGGTACGTGAACAGCGTCTGGTCCGAGCGCATCCGGCCGTACTCCTCGGCGATGGGCTCCTTGACCTTGAGCAGCAGGTCACCCTCGGCCCAGACATCGTCGGCGCTGTCGAGGATCTTGGCGCCGGCTTCGACATAGAGCTCGTTGGGGATCGAGGAACCGACGCCCGCGTCCTTCTCGATGAAGACCTGGTGGCCGTTGCGGACCAGCTCGTTGACACCGGCCGGGGTGATCGCCACCCGGTACTCGTGATTCTTGATCTCGCGGGGGATGCCGACCTTCATTGCGATGCCTCCGAGGCGTTGGATGGTCTGTCGGGCGGGGTGCCTGATGGGCCAAGAATGAAGGATCAGCCCATGAAGCGCTAGCTTGCTGAATTAAATTCTGCCAAGCTGGAGATGTGAGGCGTGAATCTGCGAAACACGTGCCGCCCAGACCGCCGCTGCCGAATCCCGTGCGACGTCCGACCGCGGTGGCCGTGGAGCCGGCGTTGGATGACGTGGATCGCCGGATCCTCGCCGAGCTGTCCGCCGACGCCCGGCTGCCGAACAATGCGCTGGCCGAGCGGGTGGGTATCGCCGCGTCCACCTGCCTGGGCCGGGTCCGGTCGCTGCGGGACCGGGGCGTCATCCGCGGATATCACGCCGACGTCGATCCCGGCGCGATCGGCCGGCCGATCCAGGCCATGATCGCGGTCCGGATGCAATCGCACGCTCGCAGCCATCTCACCGAATTCGCCGCCGGCGTTTCGGAATTGCCCGAGGTTCTCAACGTGTTCTTCCTCGCCGGAGCCGACGACTTCCTGGTGCACGTGGCTGCCCGCTCGACGGAGAACCTGCGCAACTTCGTGGTGGTGAACCTGTCCGGCAACCCGGATGTCGCGCTGACCGAGACGAACCTGATCTTCGAGCACATCCGCGCCGGCGCCGGCTACTGAACGCCGCATGCCGTCCGGGCGACGGACCTGTCGCGGCGGCGCCGAGAGCCACGCCCGCAACGATCAGCAGGTGTGCTCGTGCAGAATCACCTGCTACGGCAAGGCAGCACTAGATCTTGGTTGCGCCCTCGGTCAGCACTGCACGCAGGATCTGTTCCATCTCGTCGAACTGTTCCTGGCCGCAGATCAGCGGCGGCGACAGCTGCACGACCGGGTCGCCGCGATCGTCGGCCCGGCAGTACAGCCCGGCGTCGAACAGCGCCTTGGACAAGAAGCCACGCAGCAGCCGTTCGGATTCCTCGTCGTTGAAGGTCTCCTTGGTCGCCTTGTCCTTCACCAGCTCGATGCCGTAGAAGAAGCCGTCACCGCGCACATCGCCCACGATCGGCAAGTCGCGCAATTTCTCCAGGGTTTGCCGGAAGGCGTTCTCGTTGTCCAGGACGTGCTGGTTGAGCCCCTCCCGCTCGAAGATATCGAGGTTGGCCATGGCAACCGCGGCCGAAACCGGGTGCCCGCCGAAGGTGTAACCGTGCGGGAAGTACTCGGTGCCGTGTTCGAACGGCTCGGCGAGCCGGTCGGACACGATGCACGCGCCGAGCGGGGAGTACCCCGAGGTCAGGCCCTTGGCGCAGGTGATGATGTCGGGCTGGTAATCGAACTTCTGCGCACCGAACATCGGGCCGAGCCGGCCGAAGCCACAGATGGTCTCGTCCGAGACCAGCAGCACGTCGTAGGCGTCGCAGATCTCGCGCACCCGCTGGAAGTAGCCGGGCGGCGGCGGGAAGCAGCCACCGGAGTTCTGCACCGGTTCCAGGAACACCGCGGCAACGGATTCCGGGCCTTCCATGATGATCGCCTGTTCGATCTGGTCAGCGGCCCACTGGCCGAACTGCTTGAGATCGTCGCCGTGTTCGGGCGCCCGGTAGAAGTTCGTGTTCGGCACCTTGATCGCGCCCGGCACCAGCGGTTCGAACATCGTCTTCGCGCCCGGGATGCCAGTGATCGACAGCGCCCCCTGCGGCGTACCGTGATAGGCCACGTAACGCGAGATCACCTTGTGCTTCATGGGCTTTCCGGTCAGCTTGAAGTACTGCTTGGCCAGCTTCCAGGCTGTCTCCACCGCCTCGCCGCCGCCGGTGGTGAAGAAGATCTTGTTCAGATCGCCAGGGGCGAGATCGGCCAGCCGGTCGGCGAGCTCGATGGCCACCGGGTGCGCGTAGGACCAGATCGGGAAGTAGGCGAGCTCGGCAGCCTGCATCGCGGCGGCGTCGGCCAGTTCGCGGCGGCCGTGGCCGACCTGCACGGTGAACAGGCCCGCCAGGCCGTCGAGGTAGCGCCGGCCGTGCACGTCGTAGACGTAGGCGCCCTCGCCCCGCACGATCACCGGCACGTCGGCGTTGTCGTAGGAGGAGAGCCGGGTGAAGTGCATCCACAGGTGGTCGCGAGCGGCCTTGGACAGGTAGGCCGGGTCGTAGCCGCGCGGTTCGGGTACGGAAGCGTCGGTGGTCATGCGATCCCCCAGTTGTAGGTCTGCTTGGAGAGCTTGAGGTACATGAAGGTTTCGGTGCGACGGACCCCGGGCATCGTGCGGATCCGGTCGTTCACCAGCTCCAGCAGATGCTCGTCATCGATCACGACCGCCTCGGCCAGCAGGTCGAAGGAGCCGGCGGTGAGCACCACGTAGACGAGTTCGGGAATGTCGCACAACTTCTCAGCGACCTGCTGGACGTCTCCGTCGACGTTGATCCCGATCATCAGCTGCCGGGCGAAGCCGATCTGCTGAGGATCGGTGACCGCCACGATCTGCATGACGCCGGACTCGATCAGCTTCTGCACCCGCTGCCGCACGGCTGCCTCGGACAACCCGACGGCCTTACCGATGCTGGCGTAGGGCCGCCGGCCGTCCTGCTGCAACTGCTCGATGATGGCCTTGGAGGTGTCGTCGAGCTGCTGCCGCCGACCCTGGCCCTGCCGGAGCAGGGCCGGCCGGTTCATGGAGGCAGCCATGCAAGCGATAATGCCCGACAAGTGCAGCCTCGGCAAGTGAATCCGAAGCAATCCGGCCCGATTGACCGCTAAATCAGCAGCAAAGCATTGTCGGTCGTGCCGGGCCGCGGCTAGGGTCTCGGTATCGGGCGGAGACACCCGGTGCACAGGACAGGAGACTTGCGATGGCGCGCTACGGCGCTCAGTACGGCCCCGACATCACCTTCCTGGGGGTGCGTCCGTGCGACTGGGCCGAACCGAGCAGCTACCCGGACGCCGACGTCGTGATCCTGGGTGCCCCGTTCGACGGCGGCACCTCGCATCGATCGGGCACCCGCTTCGGCCCGCAACAGATCAGGCAGACCTGCTACCTGCCGCACGACGGCAGCCGGCCGTCGCTGGCGCTGCGGGTGGATGCACTGCAGGACCTGCAGGTCTACGACGCCGGCGATGTCGAGATGTTCTCCGGCGACGCCGAGCGCTCGGTGCGTGACCTGCAAACCGCCGTCCACGCGATCAGTGCGGCCGGGGCCATCCCGCTCATCCTCGGGGGCGATCACACCATCGCCTGGCCGGATGCCGCCGGAGTGGCGCAGCATCACGGCCAGGGCCGGGTGTCGATGATCCACTTCGACGCCCACGCCGACACCGGTGACGTGGAGTTCGGCTCGCTGATCGGGCACGGACAGCCGATGCGCCGGCTGATCGAATCCGGCGCGGTGCGCGGTGACCGCTTCCTGCAGCTCGGCCTGCGCGGCTACTGGCCGGGGCCGGAGACGCTGTCCTGGATGGCCGGCCAGCAGATGCGCTCCTACGAGATGACCGAGATCACCGAGCGCGGCCTGACCGAATGCCTCAGCGAAGCATTCGAGATCGCGCTCGACGACTGTGACGGGGTCTTCCTCTCCGTCGACATAGATGTCTGCGATCCCGGGCACGCGCCGGGCACCGGCACGCCCGAGCCCGGCGGCCTCACCGCCCGTCAATTGCTCGACTCGGTAAGGCGAATCGCCTACGAGTTGCCGGTACTGGGCATGGATGTGGTGGAGGTGTCGCCGCCCTACGACCACGCCGAGATCACCTCCTTCCTGGCCAACCGGGTGGTGCTGGAGGGCTTGTCCGGCATCGCCCGCCGCCGCCGTGACCAGCGCTCGGGTGGCAGCTGGGATCGCCGTCAGCCGCTGCTCGACGGCCGCTGATCGCCAGCGCCGCCCCGCTTCCTGCTCGCGTGTGCCGCCGGTCCGGCGGCACCTACTTTCACTCAAGGAGATCTGATGAAGCTGCTCATCCTCGGCGCCGGGGGCGTCGGTTCCGCCGCGGCCAAGATCGCCGCGCGGCGCGACTTCCTGGATGCGGTGGTGGTAGCCGACTACGACGCCGACCGGGCTCGCGATGCCGCGGCGGCCACGGGTGATTCCAGGTTGAGCTCCGCGCAGGTCGATGCCGGGGACGAGGCTGCGGTGCAGCGTCTGCTCGCCGACACCGGGGCCGATGCGGTGCTGGGTGCGACAGATCCGCGTTTCACGATGCCGATCTTCCGTGCCGCGCTGGCGCGCCGCATCACGTACCTGGACATGGCGATGTCGCTGTCCGCGCCGCACCCGAGCGCGCCGTACGCCGAGACGGGCGTGAAGCTGGGCGACGAGCAGTTCGCGCTGGCCGGCGACTGGGAGGCGGCCGGGGCGTTGGCGCTGGTCGGCATCGGGGTCGAACCCGGCCTGTCGGACGTGTTCGCCCGTTACGCCAGCGATCACCTGTTCTCCGAGATCGACGAGCTGGGCACCCGGGACGGGGCCAACCTCGAGGTGCTGGACGACGAGGGTCAGCCGATCTTCGCGCCGACCTTCTCCATCTGGACCACCATCGAGGAATGCCTCAACCCGCCGGTGATCTACGAGCAGGGCCGGGGCTGGTACACCACGCCGCCATTCAGTGAGCCCGAGGTATTCGACTTCCCCGAGGGCATCGGACCGGTCGAGTGCGTCAACGTCGAGCACGAGGAAGTCCTGCTGATGCCGCGCTGGTTGAACGCCAAACGGGTCACCTTCAAGTACGGGCTGGGCGACGAGTTCATCGGCGTGCTCAAGACGCTACACAAGCTCGGGCTGGACTCGACCGTGCCGCTGACCGTGGGCGGGGTCCAAGTGAGCCCGCGAGACGTGGTGGCCGCGGCGCTGCCGAACCCGGCCACCCTGGGGGAGCGGATGCGGGGCAAGACCTGCGCCGGACTGTGGGCCCGGGGCACCGGCAAGGACGGCCAGCCCCGCTCGACGTACCTCTACCACGTGGTGGACAACGAGTGGTCGATGCGTAAATACGGCTCACAGGCCGTGGTGTGGCAGACCGCGGTGAACCCGATCGTGGCGCTGGAACTCATTGCCACCGGTGCGTGGTCGGGAGCCGGCGTGCTGGGGCCTGAGGCCTTCGACGCGGTTCCCTTCCTGGAGCTGCTGCGGGAGGAATACCGCTCGCCCTGGGGCCTGCTGGAAGTACCGAACTAGTCGGGGGTCAGGACCGCCAGCGGGTCTTGCGGCGCTGGCGGTCCCACAGCAGGCCACCTGCGACGACCGCCGCGGCCAGAATCAGCGCGACGTCGCCGGCTCGGTTGTAGTGCGTGGCGGTCAGCAACAGCAGCAGCACCAGGACCGTGAACCAGCCACCGATCTGGCGACCGGTGCGGAACTCGTGATGCCAGCCCCACCTCTCCGGCGCGCCCAGGTCCTCGTGGGCGGCATGCTCGAGGTCGCTCGAGGAGTGCTGAACCTCCTGCGAAGTGCTGTGCGAGGCGTTGCCACCGGACATGAGCATTCACTCCCAGACTCGTGCGCTGCTGCTGTGGCCCCATTCTGGCACCGCCGGCGCGGCCGTGACTCACCGGCTCGCCCCGGTCGGCCAGAATGACCGGGTGTCTCCTCGTCGCATAGCCGTGCTCGGCTCCACCGGCTCCATCGGCACCCAGGCGCTGGAAGTCATCGCGCAGGCGCCGGACCGGTTCCGGGCCACCGTGCTGGCCGCGGGCGGCGGCAACCTGGAACTACTCGCCGAGCAGGCCGCGCGGCACCGGGTCGCGCACGTGGCGATCAGCGACCCGGCCCGTGCGGGCGAACTGCGCCATCTCCTCGCGCAGCGCTGGCCGGCCGGCCAGCCTGCGCCGCAACTGCTGGCAGGCCCGGCCGCCACCGCGGAAG
>DATAKO010000139.1:0-15818 GCA_036261575.1 Jatrophihabitans sp. | reverse complement strand
CGGGCCGCCACCTGCAGGGCCAGCTCGGCGTTCTGCTCCACCAGCAGCAGCGCGGTGCCCTGCTCGGTGTTGAGCCGGCCGAGCACGTCGAACAGGCCCTGCACGATCAGCGGGGCCAGGCCGAGGCTGACCTCGTCGCACAGCAGCAGCCGGGGGCGCGCCATCATGGCGCGGGCCACCGCAAGCATCTGTTGCTCGCCGCCGGACAGTGTGCCGGCCACCTGGTTGAGCCGCTTACCGAGCGGGGCGAAGACCTCGCACCAGGTGTCGATGTCCTCGGCGACCTCACGGCCGGAGCGGCGGCTGACCGCGCCGACCCGCAGGTTGTCCCGCACGCTCATGTCGGTGAGCGTGCCGCGCCCCTGCGGCACCAGCCCAATACCCAGCCGCAGCATTGCATCCGGCCGCACCCGGCTGACGGGATTGCCATCCACCCGGATCCGGCCGGTATGCGGGATGAGTCCGGAGATGGCCCGCATCAGGGTTGTCTTGCCGGCGCCGTTCGCGCCGAGCACGACGACCGCCTCGCCGGGTGCGACGCTGAGGTTGATGTCGCGCAGCACGGTGGTGGGGCCGTACCCGGCGAACACTGCTTGCAGCTCCAGCAGCGGGGCGGTGTCCGGCCGGGTCGGGGCCTGCTGGTCGGCCGGTGCGGCGGTCATGCTGCCCGTCCCAGGTAGGCGGCGATCACCTGCGGCGACTGCTGGACCTCGGTCGGCAGGCCGTCGGCGATGGTGCGGCCGAAGTCCATCGCAACCATGTGATCCGAGATGCCCATCACCAGACCCATGTGGTGTTCGACGAGGAGTGCGCTGAAGCCGAATTCGTTACGGAGCCTGAGGATCAGCCGTCCGAGGTCGTGCACTTCGGAGTGAGTCAGGCCGCCCGCGGGCTCGTCGAGCAGCAGCATGCTGGGCCGGCTCATCAGGGCACGGGCGAGCTCGACCCGCTTGAGGGTGCCGAACGGCAGCCCCTGTGCCGGATGGTGTGCCACATCGACCAGCTCGAGCTGCTGCAGCAGGTACCAGGCCTCGGATTCCAGCCGGCGGCGGGCCAGGTGGGTGGTCGGCCAGCTGACGGCGGTCGGCAGCAATCGTGGGGTGTGCCGGGAGTGCGCGCCGACCATCGCGTTCTGCATGACAGTCATGGACGGAAATAGTGCAAGGTTCTGAAAAGTACGGGCGATTCCGGCCTTGACCACCTGGTGCCGGCGCAGCCGCAGCAGATCGGTGCCGTCGTAACGGATGCTGCCGTTCGTGGGGCGGTACACCCGCGTCACGCAGTTGAACAGTGAGGTCTTGCCCGCGCCGTTCGGCCCGATCAGGCCGCAGATCTCACCGTCGGCAACGGTGAAGCTGACTCCCTCCAGAGCGGTGATGCCGCCGAAGCGCAACACCAGATCTCTGATTTCCAGCATCTAGTGACCTCCAGTGTCCGGCCGGTCGTGCGTCGTCGGGCGGTCGGTGTCGCGGTCGCCGCGCTCGGCGAGCGGAACGGGTGGGTGGCGCCGATCACTACAGTTAACAGAGCGAATGTCTACAACATCGCGACCCAGCAGGTCAACGTTCTGCGGGAGATTGATAGCCGACTCGCAATGGACCGTTGGCAGGTCACCCTGTTAGTTGTAGTGTGCCGCCATGGCGTTGCAGACCCTGGAGGTAGCTCGATGAGCGCAGCTGTGGCCGGTTCGGTGGCGATCGTGACCGGGGGCAATCGCGGCATCGGCCGTGCCTTTGTCGAGCAATTGCTGGCCGGGGGTGCGGCGCGGGTCTACTGCGGCGCCCGCAGTCCCGAGGACGTGCCGCCCGAACTCGTCGACGCCGGGGCGGTGCCGGTGCAGCTGGACGTGACCGACGATGCCAGCGTCGCTGCCGCCGCCGCCCGCTGTAGCGATGTCACCGTAGTGATCAACAACGCCGGCCTGCACGGACGGGATCGCCTGATCATGGCGGCAGATCCCGGCATGGCACGCCGGGAGATGGAGGTCAACTACTTCGGCCCATTGGCGATGATCCGGGCGTTTGCGCCGGTGCTCGCTGCCAATGGCGGCGGCGCCGTGGTGAATGTGCTGTCGGTCGCCGGGGCGATCCCGACCGCATTCATGGGGGGATACTCGCCGGCCAAGTCCGCCGCGCTGTTCCTGTCCATCATCGCCCGCGCCGAACTGGAGCCGCAACACACCAGCGTGACCGCCCTCATCGTCGGCTCGGTCGACACCAGAATGGCAGATCACGTCGACGGGGTGAAGGAAGATCCGCGCGATATCGCTATCGCCGGGCTGAAGGCCATGGCGCGCGGCGAGCGGATCTGCGACACCGACGCGATGGCGATCCAGGCGCGGGCCAAGTACGCGCTGGACCCGGTGCGCTGGGAACGCAGTATGGCAAAGGTGCTCTTCTCCGAGGCGCCACCGAGCACCGGTCGCTGATCGGCGCTGATCGGCGCTGTGGGAGCGGTGCCCTTTCAGCGCTGCGCGCCGGCCGGCTCCGGGTCCTCGGCCTCCGGGCGCACCACCCGCACCGAGTGACCGCGCAGTCGCTCACCGCACACGCTGCACACCAGTCGGGGATGGAAAACCCGGCGACACTGGGTGTGCTCCATCCGGATCGCCGGGCCCTCCGGGGCGTGGAACCAGCGCTGTCCCCACTCCAGCACCGAGGCCACCACTGGGAAGAAGCCGCGTCCCTTGTCGGTCAGGTGGTAGACGGCCCAGTCGCTGCGCCGCGGGTTGGGCGACTGCACCAGCACTCCGATCTCGCAGAAGGTGCGCAGCCGCTCGGCCACGATGGTCGGCGGCGCACCCATCCGTTGCTCGAACTCGACGAACCGGGTCGCGCCCATGAACGCTGCACCGAGCAGCGCGGCCGACCAGCGGTTGCCGATCAGAGCCATCGTCTGATCGACCAGCTCGGCGGGTCGGTGACCGCTGTGCGAGCGTCGCCTGGTCGCGGCCGAGGGAATGCTGCGCGCCCAGGTGCCGCTCGGGCCGAAGCGGGAGACGATGTCGCGAGGGACGACCGGCTTGTCGCAGGATTCGCAGTGCATTTGGGGGGAAAAGATGGCAGCACAGGCGGAGTGGCGCATGAACGGCAGGTTCTCCGCCGGGTCGTTGACCCAGTGCTGCTCCCAATCCCAGATGGTCAACAGGATGGGCCACATCGACCGGCCGCGTGCAGTGAGCCGGTAGTCGTGGCGGGTGGGCCGGGAGTTGTAGGCGACCCGCTCCATCACGTCGGCCTCGACCAGCCGGGCCAGCCGCGCGGTCAGCACGGAACTGGAGATTGGTCCGGCCCGCAGCCACTCGTTGTACTGGCTGATGCCGTGCAGCGCCATCTCCACGATCCACAGCGTCCACTCGTCGCCGACGATGCCGTTGGAGATCGCGATGGCGTTCGGGCCGCCCGGCTCCAAGATGGTGATGCGGCCGGCCGCGGACTCCTTCACCAGCTCCACGTCTGACCGCCCAACTCCTCCACCCCGGCTCAGGCGTCCGGGACCGGTTCTCGATGGCTCACTGTACTGACCCAGATGTGTGCTTTGATCACCACGCCAGCAGCCGCGGGTGAACGTCGTGTTACCGGCTCAGGCCGGCTGCGTCTGGGCCCGAAGCTGTTCGCGCAGCGTCCGCTTGAGGATCTTGCCCACCGGGTTGCGCGGCAGCTCCGGTACCAGCTCCAGCCGCTCCGGCCACTTGAAGCGGGCCACGCCACGCTGCTGCAGGATGTCGATGAACTCGGCCAGGGTCGGCGGGTCCGCCGGATCGCGCGGTACCGCGAACACGCACACCCGTTCCCCGAGCGTCGGGTCCGGCATGCCGACCACGCCCAGCTCGACCACCTTGGGGTGGGCAGACAGCAGGCCCTCGAGCTCCACCGCGGAGATCTTGTACCCGCCGCGGCTGATCAGGTCCTTGGCCCGGTCGACGTAGACCAGCAGGTGCTCACCCTCGCCGGTGAACTCGAAGATGTCACCGGTGCGGTAATAGCCCTGCTCGTCGAAGGGCGGTGGCACGTCGCCCCAGTAGCCGGCGATCACCGCCGGTGAGCTCACCCGCAGCTCGCCCGGCCGGCCCGGCTCGTGGATGTCCTCGCCGGTCTCTGGATCGACCAGCCTGCTGTGGCTGTCCCAACCGATCCGGGTGCGCCAGGCAAAGCTGGGATCGCCCGGCCGGGGAAAGAGCCGGCCGCGTTGCGCCGGATCGGGGATCGTGTCCGGGCAGGCGAACAGGCACAGCCCCTCGTTGGAACCGAACAGGTTCAGCACTTCGACCCCGCGACCCTGCTCCCAGGCCTCGATCATCCAGCCGGCCAGCGGCGCCGAGCCGGAACCGACCGCCCGCAGCGAGCTGATGTCGTGGCCGGCCAGCACCGCCGGGTCGCCGACCAGGGCATCCAGCACGGCCGGCGGCGCGCAGGTGTAGGTCACCCGCTCGGTCTCAATCTGCTGAAGCAGCACGGTGATGTCGAACGGGTGGTGCTGTACCAGCCGCGCACCGAGCAGCAGCCAAGGCAGGAACATGCCGGCCATACCGCCGGCGTTCACCATCGGGAAGGGGTTGAGCAGCACGTCATCGCTGGTCAGTCGCGGCGTTTCGATGGTGCCCCGCGCGATCGCCTGCCAGTCGCCGTGCGCCCGCGGCACGCCCTTCGGGGTGCCCTCGGTGCCGGACGTCCAGCACAGCGTGACGCAGTCGTTCGGGTCGATGGTGAGCGAGTCCAGATACTGCGCGAACTCGGCGTCCCCCGCCGGGTCAGCCATGGCGGCGCCGAGCGGCACCGCCCCGTCGGGCACCTGCTCGCCCCAGGCCAGCACGGTGCCGAGCGAGGGCACCACCGACTGCAGGTCGACCGCGCGGGCGGCCGGTGCCGTCTTGGCGGCCCGGGTCACCGTGACGAAGGCGCGCAGCTGGGCGAGGTTGCCCATCTGCCCCAACTCGTGCTCGGCGTACTGGATCGGGAACGGGCAGGTGATCGCGCCGAGTTCGGCCATCGCGACATAGCACAGCGCGAGCTCGAGGATGTTGGGCAACTGCACGCCCACCACATCGCCCTGGCGCACTCCGGCCCGGTACAGCGCGCGGGCCAGCTGGTGCACTTCCTGCTCGGCCTGCCGCCAGGTGAGCCGGCGCGGCTCGCCGTCGGTGATGGTGGTTCGATTGCTCGGGTCGACCAATGAGATCCGATCGCCGAACTCGTTCACCCGCTCGGTGAAGTGGTCGACCCAGGTCAGGCCCGACCACCAGCCTTCACGCCGGAACGTTGCGACCTGCTCCGGGGAGTACAACCGCATGGGACACCGCCTTCCGTTCGCCGTTGGCGCCGTGCCGGACTCACAATCCGAGCTTGCGTCCGATCAGCTCCTTCATGATTTCGTTCGAACCGGCCCAGATCTTGTTCACCCGGGCGTCCTTCCACGCTCGCGCGATCCGGTATTCGTTCATGTAGCCGTAGCCGCCGTAGAGCTGCACGCAGTTGTCCAGCACGTCGTTCTGCACCTCGGCCGCCCACCATTTGGCCATCGCCGCCTCTTCGGCGCTCAGTTCGTGCCGGGTGTGCGCCAGGACGCAGGCATCCACGAAGGCCTGGGTGACCATCACCTTGGTGTGCAGCTCGGCCAGCAGGAACTTGTTGTGCTGGAAGCTGCCGATCGGCTGGCCGAAGGCGTGCCGTTGCTTGACGTAGTCCAGGGTTTCCTGCAGCAGCTGGGCGGCATTGGCGATGTTGCCGATGGCCACCCCGATCCGCTCCTGCGGTAGCCGTTGCATCAGCGAGATGAAGCCCATTCCGACCTCGCCCAGCAGCGCGTCGGCGGGCAGCCGGAGGTCGTCGAAGAACAGCTCGGCGGTATCGGATTCGGGCTGGCCCACCTTGTCCAGGATCCGGCCACGGTGAAAGCCCGGCAGGGTGGTGTCGACCAGGAACAGGCTGACCCCGCGCGCGCCCTGCCCGGGGCCGGTGCGCGCGGCCACGACCACCAGGTCGGCGGAGCCGCCGTTGGTGATGAAGGTCTTGGCACCGTTGAGGATCCAGTCGCTGCCGTCGGCCACCGCGCTGCTGCGCAGCTGGGCCAGGTCAGAGCCGCCGGACGGCTCGGTCATCGCGATCGCGCTGATCACCTCGCCGCTGCACATGCGCGGCAGCCACGTCTTCTTCTGCTCCTCGGTGCCCAGATCCACCAGGTAGGGCGCCACCACGTCGGCGTGGATGCCGAAGCAGGAGGCGTAGGCCGCTGCGAATCGGGCCAGCTCCTCGTTGAAGACCGCGTTGAACCGGTAGTCGGCAGCACCGGTGCCGCCGTACTCCTCGGCCACCTCCAGCCCGAGGAAGCCGCCACGGCCGGCTTCCAGCCAGGCATCGCGGTCGATCCGGTGCTGCTCGGCGTGCCGCTGGGTGTGCGGGCGCAGCGTGCGATCGATGAACTGGCGCAGACTGTCGCCGAAGGCCAGGTGATCCTCGGAGTAGAGCTCTCGTTGCACTGCGGTGTCTCTCTTTCCAACGGTCCGGTGCGGGTCAGCCGGTGCGGCGATCGAAGATGAGGCCTTCTTGGCGGGTGCAGGCAACCAACTGGCCGTCCTGGTCGAAGATGTCGGCCTGGGCGAGAGCGCGGCCTGCGTGCGCCTGCGGGCTCGATTGCCGGAACAGCAGCCATCGGTCGGCAACCGGCGGCCGGCTGAACCAGATTGCGTGATCCAGCGACATCCCGTTCCAGGTCGAGCCGGCCCACTCCTCCTGACCGAGCGGGACGCCGTGCGGCACCAGCGCAGCTGCGATCAGCGTGATGTCGCTGAGATACACCAGCAGGGCGGCATGGGCCAGCGGGTCGGCAGAGCCGACCGCCCCGCGGGCGCGCATCCAGACGAGATCGACGGACTCCTCGGCCCGGCCGCGGCGCGCGGGCACGGTTCGGTGTGGATCGACCCGGACCTCGATGGCCTGCAAGCCCTGCCAACCCTGGCCGAGGCCACCCCATGCGGCAGCGGCGTCGGCGAACTCCGGCAGCTGCTCGGGGTCGGGCACGTCGGGCGCGTCGAGCTGGTGGCTGAGCGAGCCCTCGGTGTCGGCGAAGGACGTGAGGACGGTGGCGATCTCGCGGCCGGCCTGGCTGGCGGTCACCGCGCGACAGGAGAGCCTGCGTCCGTCGCGGATCTGCCGCACGTCGTATTCGATCGGCACGTCGGTATCGCCGGCGCGCAGGAAATAGGTGTGCAGCGAGTGCGGCACCTTGCCGTCCGCGACGGTGCTGCCGGCGGCGAGCAGGGCTTGGGCCAGCACCTGACCGCCGAAGACGTGCGGCAGGTTCAGGCCGTTGTCGCCGGCGGAGCGCAGCCGGTCCGGGCCCTGCCGCTGCAGTGCCAATTCAGCGAGCAACAAGTTGTGCCCGGGTTCGGCCAGCGTGTCAGTCATGGCATGCCTCGGCTGCCAGGTCGAGGAAGCCGGCCACCGCCTGGGGGTACTCCCGGGGTGGTTCGCTGCGACTGCGCTCGAGCAGTCCGCCCAGCTGCGCCGGGGACAGCCGCCCGGCCGGCAGCCGCACCGTGCCGAACTCCACCGCCGCGGCCGCGCGCAGCGCACCGGCCGCACTCACCACGACCTGGCCGTTGAGCGTGCAGGCCGGATCGACCAGCGCGGTCACCACCGGGGCCACCGCCTCCGGCGTCATGATGTCGCGGTAGTCGGCGTGCATGCCGGTGTCGGTCATCTGCGTGGTGGCGTAGGGCAGCACCATGTTCGTCAGCACGTTGCGCCGCTCGCCCTCCACCGCGATGGCCCGACCGAGCGCGATCACCGCGCCCTTGCTCGCGGTGTAGGCCGAGGCGGTCGGCTCGCCGTGCAGGCCCGCGGTGGATCCGATCAGCACGATCCTGCCGAAGCCTGCCTCGCGCAGGTGCCTGCTGCACAGCATCGCCAGGTGCGCGGTGCCGCCGATGTTGATGGCGGTGACGGCGTCGAACTGCTCCGGCGTGATCCTGTGAAACATGCCCGTCCCGCTGATGGCGGCGTTGGCGACGAGAAAGTCCAGCCGTCCCCAACTGCTGAGCGCGCGGTCCAGCATCGCTGCCGGCGCATCCGGGTCGGCGACATCGCTGTAGTCGGCGACCGCCTCGCCGCCCGCCGCAAGAATCTCGGCGACGACGCGATCGGCCGGCCCGAGGCCGTCCTCGTCGACCTGGCGATTGCGGTTGTTCACCACCACCCTCGCCCCGGCCGCGGCCAGATCGAGGGCGAAGGCGCGGCCCAGACCCTTGCCGGCGCCGGTGACGATGCCAACCCGCCCGGCCAGCGGAAGCGGTCGGTCCATGCGGCTCTCCTGTCTCTGCCCGGCCCTTCCCGGTGGCGTTCGCTCGGCACGGCGGCTGCCACCCGGGCGGCGAGGCCGGCCGGCGACTGCAATGACTTCGCCAGTTGTAGTACGGACCCCGCGTAATGACAAGGGAACGGGCCCTCCTCGCTGTGGTACTTCGTGTTGTAGACGGTTGACCACCGACTCTGTTTGTTGTAGTAAGGGAGGCGAGGATTCGGCGAGAGGGGACGTGCCGTGAGCGCCGGTTCAACCTGGGTGGTCGGCGGTTACCAGACCGACTTCGCGCGCAACACCGTCAAAGAGGGCATCGGCTTCGCCGAACTCGTCGCCGAGACCGTGCACGGCACCCTGGACGCTGCCCGGCTGCCTGCCTCGGCCGTCGAGGTGATTCACGTGGGCAACGCCTTCGGCCAGCTGTTCACCGGTCAGGGGCAACTCGGCGGCATGCCGGCCTCCGTGGAGCCCGAGCTGTGGGGCGTGCCCGCGGCGCGGCACGAGGCGGCATGCGCCTCTGGCTCCATGGCACTGCTGGCGGCGATGGCCGAGCTCGAGGCCGGCCGCTACGACGTCGCGCTGGTGCTGGGTGCCGAGATCGAGAAGACGGTGGACGGCACCCGCGGCGCGCAGTATCTGGGGGCGGCGGCCTGGATCGGTCGGGAGGGTGAGCAGGCCACGTTCATGTGGCCCTACATGTTCGACCGGCTGGCCGACGCCTACGACCGCAGGTACGGCCTGGACGATTCCTACGTGCATGCCATCGCCGAGCTCAACGTCCGCAATGCCAAGCGGAATCCGAATTCCCAGACCCGCGGCTGGCAGTTCACCCCGGCCAGTTTCACCGACGATGACGAGGCGAACCCGCCGGTCGAGGGCCGGGTTCGCCGCACCGACTGCAGCGCCATGACCGACGGCGGCGCCGGCATCGTGGTGGTCAGCGACCGCTACCTGGCCGCCCACCCGGAGGTGGCCGCTCGGGCCAAGGCGCAGGTCCTGGGCTGGGGCCACCGCACCGTGGGCCTGTCGCTGGAACAGAAGCTGCAGCGATCGGCCGATGATCCCTACGTGCTCCCGCACGTGCGCCAGGCCATCACCGACGCTTTCCGCCGAGCCGGCATCTCCGATGTCGATCAGCTCGATGCGATCGAGACCCACGACTGCTTCTCGATGAGCGAGTACGCCGCTATCGATCATTTCGGCATCACCGCGCCGGGGGACAGCTGGAAAGCGATCGAGGCCGGTGACCTGGAGATCGGCGGCCGGATCCCGGTCAACCCGAGCGGTGGCCTTATCGGTGGCGGACACCCGGTCGGTGCTACCGGAGTGCGCATGGTGCTGGACGCCTACAAGCAGGTCACCGGGCAGGCCGGTGAGTACCAGGTGGACAACGCCCGCAGGGTGGCCACCCTCAACATCGGCGGCAGCACCACCACCACCGCCAGCTTCGTGCTCGGCTCCTGAAAGGCACCGTGATGGACATCGAGATCCTGGGTCGCGCGCTGACCACGCTGCCGGCCGACGACGATCACCCCTACCGGACCGGGCCGTGGCGGCCGCAGACGGTGGAGCGCAAGGCCGACAACCTCGAAGTTGTCGGCGACCTGCCGACCGACCTGGACGGGGTCTACCTGCGCAACACCGAGAACCCGGTGCACCCGGCGCTGGAGGTGTATCACCCGTTCGACGGTGACGGCATGGTGCACGTCGTCGGATTCCGGGATGGCACCGCGTTCTACCGCAATCGCTTCGTGCGCACCGACGGATTCCTGGCCGAGCAGGAGGCCGGCCGGCCGTTGTGGGCCGGCCTGGCCGAGGATCCGGCGAAGTCACCGAACCAGGTCGGCTGGGGCGCCCGGACCAGGATGAAGGACGCCTCCAGCACCGACGTGGTTCTGCACAACGGTGTGGCACTGACCAGCTTCTACCAGTGCGGTGATCTCTACCGGTTGAACCCGACGACCTTGGAAACGCTGGGCAAAGCCGACTGGCACGGCAAGTTCCCGAGCCAGCACGGCGTATCCGCGCATCCGAAGCTGGACGAGCGCACCGGCGAGCTGATGTTCTTCAACTACAGCACCGAGGCGCCGTACATGCACTACGGGGTCGTCGACGCCGAGGACAACCTGGTGCACTACATCGACGTGCCACTGCCCGGCCCGCGACTGCCGCACGACATGGCCTTCACCGAGAACTACGCGATCCTCAACGACTGCCCGCTGTTCTGGTCGCCGGAGGCGCTGGCCAGGGGCAAGTACGCAGCCCGCTTCTACCCTGACATCCCGTTGCGACTGGCGGTCATCCCGCGGCGGGGCGACACCTCGCAGATCATGTGGTTCGAAGCCGATCCCACCTACGTGCTGCACTGGGTGAACGCCTACGAGGACGGCGACGAGATCGTGCTCGACGGCTTCTTCCAGACCGATCCGGAGCCGCCGGCGGGCAATGGCACCATCTACCAGAGGATGTTCCGGTTCCTGGACAACGATCTGATGGGACCGAAGCTGCACCGCTGGCGGCTGAACCTGACCACCGGGCTGGCCAAGGAAGAGCGGCTGAGTGAGACCACCAGCGAGTTCGGCATGATCAACGGCCGCCACGGTGGTCGGGCTCATCGGTACAGCTACTCGGCAACCGCGAAACCGGGCTGGTTCCTCTTCAACGGCATCGTCAAGCACGATGCGCTGACCGGCAGCGAGCAGCGCTACAACCTGCCTGACGGCGTCTACGCCAGCGAGACCGCGATGGCGCCGCGGGTGGGTTCGGAGTACGAGGATGACGGCTACCTGATCACCATCATCTCCGACATGAACCGGGACAGCTCCGAGTGCCTGGTCTTCGACGCCCGCGACATCACCACCGGCCCGATCGCCCGGGTGCAGCTTCCGGAGCGGGTCTCCAGCGGCACCCATTCCACCTGGGCTCCGGGCTCGGCGATTCCCGACTGGGCCAAGCTGGACGACCCGGCTCAGGCGCTGCGCTGATCGACGCCGCACTGCCGGCGTGATTCACGATTTCCCGCTTTTGACAGGCACTTTCCTTCTCGAGTAGAGGAGCACGGCCATGACCGATGCACAGTGGGCCATCCTTCGCCAGGTCGTCATCGCCACCACGGACCATGCCGGGGACCTGGCGGCCGTGCGTCAGGCGTTCGGCCTCGGCGAGGGATTCGAGGATCCGGAGCTGGAGAAGTTGCACATGGTGGATGCCACCATGCCGGTGTCCAAGGACACCTACCTGGAGTTCATCGCGCCGATCAACGACCAGGCCGCCGTGACCAAGTGGCTCGGCAAGATCGGTGGTCGTGGCGGTTATGTGCTCTCGGTCCAGCACCCGGATCCGCTGGCGGTCAAGCAGCGCGCGGAGCGGATGGGCGTGCGCGTTCCGGTCGACGTCGAAGCGTTCGGCTCGCCGGTGGTGCAACTGCACCCGCAGGACGTCGGCCTGCTGCTGGAGGTCGACGGCATCACTGACCCCAGAGCCTGGTTCTGGGACGAGATCAATCCGGGTCCGGAATCCGACGCGCTGATCGATGAAATCCTCGGCGTCGAGGTGCCGGTGGCCGATCCGGCGGCGACCGCCAGCCAGTGGCTGGAGCTGCTGGGGCTGCCGGCGGCGGCCGAGCCCGACACGGTGCAGCTCGGCCCGGCCTGGGTGCGCTTCGTGCCCGGGGGACCGTCGGCCCGCTGGACGGTCTGGTTGCGTCGGGCACCGGGCAGCTCGGCAGAGGCACCGTCGTTGCCGGGCATCGATTTCCACCTGGTCTGAGCGCGGTGCCCGCTGAACCCCGGTTCCGGGCGGCTGAGCTCTTTCCGCAGCCGTACCTGGAGGTCGACAACCGGTCTGACGGCATCCTGTTGGTGCGGGGTGCGCCGCCGGCCACCGGCCTGCCGGCCACGCTGGCCGAGGTGCTGGCACGGCAGGCGGCCGCACTCGGTGACCGCGCCCTGATCGCGGCCCGCGACGCCGGCGGTGACTGGAGCCGGGTCAGCTACCGGCAGGCCAAGGACACTGCGGACCGGATCGCCGGCTGGTTGGCCGAGCACGCCGGGCCGCACCCGAGAATCCTCATCGTCACCGGCAATTCCCTCGCGCACGCGCTGCTGTCCTTCGGTGCGGCCGCGGCCGGTGTGCCCATCTGTCCGGTCAGCGCCCAGTACGCCGCCTCGCCGACCGGATCGTTCGGGCGGTTGCGGCACGTCATCTCGGTGCTGCTTCCGACCATCGTCTTCGCCGAGGTCGTCGCGCCGGTTGCCGCCGCGCTGCGCGCAGTGCTGCCCGCCGGCATCACGGTGATCTGTACCGATCCGCAGCAGTGGCCGGGCGCGGTCGACTGGGCGGACGTGATCAGCCATGCGCCACGCCCTGATGCCGATGCGGCCATTGCCCGGCTCGACCCGGACACCCCGGTCCGGTACATGCTCACCTCCGGTTCCACCGGGCTGCCCAAGATCGTGGTGCAGACGCACCGGATGTGGTGCAGCCTGTTCACCGGGGCCAACCAGATCCTGGCGGAGGTCTCCGGCTGGGCCGAACGCACGCTCGACTGGATGCCGTGGAGCCACGTCGCCGGGGTCAGCGTGCTCACCGGATCCATCGTCAACGGCGGCACCTTCTACCTGGACGAGGGCCGGCCGACGCCCGAGCTGTTCGGTGCCACCCTGCGCAACCTGGCCGAGGTGCAGCCCCGCTTCTTCGCCAACGTCCCGTTCGCCTTCGGCATGCTCTGCGATGCGCTGGAGGCCGATCCTGCGTTGCAGCAACGGTTCTTCGAACACCTGCAGCTGTGCCTGTTCGGCGGCGCCGGCCTGCCGCAGCCGGTGTACGACCGGTTTCAGGCCATGGCCGAGCGCAGCATCGGCGAGCGGATCATGTTCACCACCGGGTACGGCTCGACCGAGACCACCGCCGGCGTCATGTCCGTGTCCTGGCCGACCACCAAGGTCGGGGTGGGCATCCCGCTGCCCGGGATCGAGCTCAAACTGGTGCCACTGGATGAGCAGCGTTACGAGGTCCGCTTCCGCGCCGAGTGCGTGATGCCCGGCTACCTCGACGATCCGGCAGCCACCGCGGCCGCCTTCGACGACGAGGGCTTCTACCGCAGCGGTGACGCGATCCGCTGGGCTGAGCCCGGCCGGCCGGAGCGAGGCTTCGTGTTCGACAGCCGATTGGCCGAGGAGTTCAAGCTGCTCAACGGCACCTTCGTGCCCGGCGGCCGGCTGCGGGCCGAACTGGTCGCCGCAGCCAGCCCGGTGGTGCTCGATGCGCTGATCTGCGGCGAAGGCCGCGACGAGATCGGCGTGCTGCTGTGGCTCTCGCCCGCGGCGGTGTCGTCAGCACTCGGCATCCAGGGCAGCTCGGCCGAGCTGGCTCGGAACAGCCGGGTGCTCGACTGGCTTACCGGCAGGCTGGGCACGCTGGCGGGAGAGGGCGCCTCGAGCCGGATCAGCCGGTTCGCGGTGCTGGCGGATCCGCCCGACCCCGACGCCGGTGAGCTGTCGGAGAAGGGCTCTGTCAATCAGGCCATCGCGCTGCGTCGCCGCCGGGCTGAGGTCGACCTGCTGTATGCGGGCGGCCCGGCGGTGCGGGTGCTGGCCCCGACGGCCACGCTGGCCGGGAGGTAGTGGTCGATGTCCGTTGCTGAACTCATCCGCGGGCCTGCCGCGCGTGCCCCGCAGGCGATAGCGATCGACGGCGATGGTCGCCGGCTCAGCTTCGGCGAGCTGGACGCCGCGGCCAACCGGGTGGCCAATCAGCTGATCGCCGCGGGCGTGCAGCGAGGTGACCGGGTTGCCTTCATCGACCGCAACTGCAGCGAGTACTGGGAGGTCTCGTTCGGCGCGCTCAAGGCCGGTGCGGTGCTGGTACCGCTGAACTTCAGGCTGAGCCCGGCCGAGATCGCCTGGTCGCTGGCCGATTGCGATGCACGGTTGACGGTCGCGGCAGCGCCCTATGCCGACGCGGTCCGCGCGACCGGTCGGCCGCTGGTGGTGATCGGCTCCGAGGACGGCGTGGGCTACGCCGATTGGGTGGCGGCCGGGGCGGAAACCGACCCCGGCCGTGACGCGACCGGAGCGGAATTCATCGAGCTGATCTACAGTTCCGGCACCACCGGCCGGCCGAAGGGGGTGCTGGTCAGCGCGCAGCAGCAGGTGTGGTCGGTGGCTGCCTTCGGCTCCTGTTTCGACGTCGACGCCGGCTCCCGCTCGCTGGTTCCGGTCCCCTATTACCACGTCGCAGGCGGTGGTTGGGCGCTGATCACCCTGTCCCGCGGGGGCACCGTCATCCAGTCCCGCGAGCCGACTGCCGAGTCGATGCTGCGCCAGCTGGTCGAACACCGGGTGACGCACACCGCGATGGTGCCGGCAGTGATGCAGATCCTGACCCAGTCAGCCGAGGCCGCCCGGGCGGACTTCTCCGCGCTACGCCAGGTCGTCTACGGCGCCTCGCCCATCTCGGAGCCCTTGCTGAAGGCCTCGGTCGCGCTGTTCGGCGCCGAACTGTTCCAGTCCTACGGGCTGTCCGAGACGATGGGGGTCACCACGCTGCTGGGAGCTGCCGAGCACCGGCTGGACGGAGATCTCAGCAAGCTACGCTCGGCCGGCCGGGCGATCGACGGGATCGAGCTGCGCATCCTCGACGTGGAGACCGGCCACGCGCTGCCGGCCGGGCGGGCCGGCGAGATCGCGGTGCGCGGGCCCAGCGTGACGCCGGGCTACTGGCACAATCCCGAGGCGACCCAGGCTGCCTTCACCGCGGACGGCTTCTTCCGCACCGGCGACATGGGCAGCCTCGACGACGACGGCTACCTCTACATTCTCGACCGGATCAAGGACATGATCGTAACCGGAGGCGAGAACGTCTATCCGGCAGAGGTGGAGAGCGTGCTGGCCGGCCACCCGGCGGTCGTTGATGTTGCGGTGGTAGGGATTCCTTCGATGAAGTGGGGCGAAACCCCGCTGGCTTTCGTCGTTGCCCGGGATGGACAGGTCGATCCGCAGGACGTGATCGCCTACGCGCGCGAGCGGCTGGCCCACTACAAGTGCCCGACCGAAGTCCGCTTCGTGCCGGAATTGCCACGCAATGCGTCGGGAAAGGTGCTCAAACGGCAGCTGCGCGAACCGTTCTGGGCGGGCCAGAGCCGGCAGGTCGGCTAGCGGCTCGGGTCAGCGGCCGTCATCGGCCCCGCCGAGCCGGCTGGCCGATTTCAACCTGATCGATTCCCATGACACCGCGCGCATGCGCACCGTCTGTGGCGATCATGACCGGCATCTGGTCGGTGCCTCGTTGATGTTCACGTTGCCGGGTGTGCCGATGATCTTGGCCGGTGCCGAGATCGGTATGACCGACCTCGGCACCGGCCAGCGCGTGCAACTCAGCGCTTCACCGGCGGTCCGGCGGGGTGGCTGGACAGTGCGCCGGCGGGGTGGCTGGACGGTGCGCCGGCGGGGTGGCTGGACGGTGCGCCGCCGGGGTGGCTGGACGGTGCGCCGCCGGGGTGGCCGGCCGGCGCACCGATCAGG
>DATAKO010000063.1:0-18888 GCA_036261575.1 Jatrophihabitans sp. | reverse complement strand
GGCCCGGCCACCGGGCGGTTGGCCGCATCGAGCACGTGGATGCAGTTGCCGGGGCACTCCTTGGCGGAGTCGATCACGTCCAGCCGCAGGTTGGCCGGCACGGCCACCCGCTCGCCGGCGGCCTGCTTGAGGTCACCGCTGTCGTCCTTGACGTATGCCAGCCCGTCCACGTCGAACTCGAACACCTCGGGCGCGTACTGGACGCACAGGCCGTCACCGGTGCACAGGTCCTGATCGATCCAGACGGTCAGTTCCTGCTCGCCCTGCTCCCGGCCCACCTGGGCAGTGCTCTCGGTCACCTGCAGCCCTTTCCTTGGCGTTTCGCCCCACGCTACCGACCCTCGCGCGGGCATCGCCGCGCGGTGCCCCGGCAAGCCGGCCCGGCGCCCGTGCGCGTAATGGACCCGTAACCAGTTGCCTGCGGAGATGCCTCGCGATTTCATGCCGCGTGTGTAGGGTGAAACTCGAGCCGGGGGGCAGTAAGCCGATCGAGCTAGGAGCACGTGATGGCGGAAGACTTCACCGACAAGCGGACATCGAACGCGCCGACCGCAGCGGATCTCGCCGCCGAGGTAGAGCTGCTGCGCGCCCGGCTGTCCGAATCGCCCCGGCAACTGCGCACCCTGGAAGACCGGCTGCTGGAGGCCCAGGCCCGGGTTGCCTCGCTGACCGACCGCAACGAGCGGCTGGCCGACACGCTGCGTGACGCGCGCGATCAGCTGGTCGCGCTGAAGGAAGAGATCGACCGGCTCGCCCAGCCGCCGTCCGGGTACGGCGTCTTCCTGGACAAGGTGGACGAGCACACCGTCGACATCTTCACCGGCGGCCGCAAGCTGCGGGTCGCGGTCTCACCCGAGGTGGGCATCGACACGCTGCAGCACGGCCAGGAGGTCATGCTCAACGAGGCGATGAACATCGTCGAAGCCCGCGGTTTCGAACGGGTCGGCGACGTGGTGATGCTCAAGGAGATCCTCGACGGCGGCGACCGGGCACTGGTCATCGGCCACACCGACGAGGAACGCATCGTCCACATCGCGGACACGCTGCGCGGTCAGCCGCTGCGGGTCGGCGACTCGTTGCTGCTCGAGCCCCGATCGGGCTACGTGTATGAGCGCATCCCGAAGAGCGAGGTCGAGGAACTGGTCCTGGAAGAGGTCCCGGACATCGACTACACCGACATCGGCGGCCTCAGCTCGCAGATCGAGCAGATTCGTGACGCCGTCGAACTGCCGTTCCTGCACGCCGACCTGTTCCGCGAGCATCAGCTGCGGCCGCCCAAAGGCATCCTGCTGTACGGGCCGCCCGGTTGCGGCAAGACGCTGATCGCCAAGGCCGTCGCCAACTCGCTGGCCAAGCAGGTCGCCAAGGTGCGGGGCGATGATGAGAAGGGTCGGTCCTACTTCCTCAACATCAAGGGCCCGGAGCTGCTCAACAAGTACGTGGGTGAGACCGAGCGGCACATCCGGCTGGTGTTCCAGCGGGCCAGGGAGAAGGCCAGCGAGGGCACGCCCGTCATCGTCTTCTTCGACGAGATGGACTCGATCTTTCGCACCCGCGGCTCCGGCGTCTCCTCGGACGTGGAGAACACGATCGTGCCGCAGCTGCTGTCCGAGATCGACGGCGTCGAGGGGCTGGAGAACGTCATCGTGATCGGCGCGTCCAACCGAGAGGACATGATCGACCCCGCCATCCTGCGGCCCGGCCGGCTCGACGTGAAGATCAAGATCGAGCGACCGGACGCCGAGGCGGCGCGCGACATCTTCGGCAAGTACATCCTGCCCGGCTTGCCGATCCACGCCGACGACCTCGCCGAGCACGGCGGCTCGCCGGAGGCGACTGTGAACGCGATGATCCAGCACGTGGTCGAGCGGATGTACACCGAGAGCGAGGAGAACCGGTTCCTCGAGGTGACCTACGCCAACGGCGACAAGGAGACCCTCTACTTCAAGGACTTCAACTCCGGCGCGATGATCCAGAACATCGTCGACCGCGGCAAGAAGATGGCGATCAAGGACCTGCTGACCACCGGACAGCGCGGGCTGCGGGTCTCGCACCTGCTGGCCGCCTGCGTCGACGAATTCCGCGAGAACGAGGATCTGCCCAACACCACCAACCCGGACGACTGGGCCCGCATCTCCGGCAAGAAGGGCGAGCGCATCGTCTACATCCGCACCCTGGTCTCCGGCGGCAAGGGCTCGGACGCAGGCCGGTCCATCGACACGATCTCCAACACCGGCCAGTACCTCTGACGGCCCGCACCGGCTGAGGCGGGTCAGCTCGGCCGGTGCGCCCCGCCTCAGCCGTTGGTGGGGAAGTGGTAGCTGGCCCGCGAGGGCGCCGCCAGCTCCGGCCACCGCGCCGTGACGACCTTCGCCCGGGTGTAGAACGAGATCCCTTCCGGTCCGTGCACGTGCTTGTCCCCGAACAGCGAGTCCTTCCAGCCGCCGAAGGAGTAATAGGCCATCGGAACCGGGATAGGCACGTTGATGCCGATCATGCCGACGTGCACGCCGCGCTGGAAGGCGCGCGCCGCGGCGCCACTGCTGGTGAAGATGGCCGTCCCGTTGCCGTAGGGATTGGCGTTGATCAGCGCGATCGCCTCGTGCACGCTGCCCACTCGCAGCATCGAGAGCACCGGGCCGAAGATCTCCTCCCGGTAGACATCCATCTCGATGCTGACCCGGTCCAGCACGGTCGGGCCGACGAAAAAGCCGTCTTCCAGCCCGGGCACGTGCAGCCCACGCCCGTCGACCGCAAGCCTGGCGCCCTGCGCCGCGCCGCTGCCGATGAGCGACTCGATCCGGTCCTTGGCCGCCTGGGTGACCACCGGCCCCATCTCCGAGGACCCGTCCCGGCCGGAGCCGACCTTCACCTCCCGGGCCTTGGCTGCAACCAGTTCCACCAGCGGATCGGCCGCGTCACCCACCGCCACCGCGGCCGAGATCGCCATGCACCGTTCGCCGGCCGAACCGAACGCGGCGGCGACAAGGTGGTCCGAGGCGAAATCGAGGTCGGCGTCCGGCAGCACGATGGCGTGATTCTTGGCGCCACCCAGCGCCTGCACCCGCTTGCCCGTCTCACTGGCGCGACGGTGGATGTAGCGTGCGATCGGGGTCGAGCCGACGAAGGACACCGCGGCGATGTCAGGGGAATCCAGGATGGCGTCGACCGCCTCCTTGTCACCGTGCACCACGTTGAACACGCCGTCGGGCAAGCCGGCCTGCTGCCAGAGCTTGGCCAGCAGCAGTGACGCCGACGGGTCACGCTCGCTCGGCTTCAGCACGAAGGTGTTCCCGCAGGCGATGGCCACCGGGAACATCCACATCGGAACCATTGCCGGGAAGTTGAACGGCGTGATGCCCGCGACCACACCGAGCGGCTCCCGGAAGGAGTAGGTGTCCACTCCCGAGGACACCTGGTCGGAGTAATCACCCTTCAGCAGCGAAGGAATCCCGCATGCGAACTCGACCACCTCGAGGCCACGCTGCACCTCGCCGCGCGCGTCGGACAACACCTTGCCGTGCTCGTCGGTGATCAGACCCGCCAGCTCGTCAAGGTTGCGATTCACCAGTTCTCGAAAGGCGAAAAGGATCTTGGCGCGGGCCGACAACGAGGACTGCGACCACTCGGGATAGGCAGCCTTGGCCGCGGCCACCGCGGCGCCGACGTCCGCGGCCGAGGCCAACCGCACCTCGGCCTGCCGCTTCCCCGTCGCCGGGTTGTAGACCGGGCCGGTGCGGGTCGAGCTCAATGCGGTGGTCGAACCGTCGACCCAGTGCTCGATCGTGGTCACAGCGTCTCCTCGGTCACGATGATCGGTGCGGCGGTGCGCCGCTCACCCGGCATGAACGGGCCGACGATATACCCGTGGGGGAACGGGTCCGCGGTCTGGCCGGTGCCGGTAATCCACTTGTTTGGAATGCGATGATGTCGACCGTGCCACTGCTCAGCACGGTGCGAGCGCTCACCATCGACACCGGCCCGCTGCGCCGCCACCGGGACTTCCGGCTTCGCACGATCGCATCCAGCGTGTCCGGCTTCGGCTCGGTGTGCACCATGATCGCGGTGCCCATCCAGGTCAAGCAGTTGACCGGTTCCACCGTCGCCGTCGGGTTGATCGGGGCCGCGGAGTTCGTCCCGATCGTGCTGGTCGGGCTGGTCGGCGGCGCGGTCGCAGACCGTTTCGATCGCAGGCTCGTGGTGCTGTGGTCCGAGCTGGCCGCACTTGTCTGCACGCTGGTCCTGCTGGTCAACGCGGTGCGCCCGCAGCCCTCGCTGTGGCCGGTCTACCTGGTCGCCGCGCTCGCGGTGTCGGCCGGCGCGATGCAGCGCCCGAGCCTGGACGCGATGCTGCCGCGCTACGTGCCGCACCCGGAGATCCCCGCGGCCTCGGTGCTGAACAGCCAGAGTTACGGGCTGGCGATGATCCTGGGCACCGTCACCGGCGGGGTACTGGCCAGCATCGACATCCACTGGGCCTACGCCGCCGATGTGGCAAGTTTCCTGCTCTCGTTGCTGGTGTTCCTGCGGGTGAGCCCGCTGCCGCCGCTGTCCACCGAGCGGGTGCCCGGCGTGCGGGCAACCCTGGCCAGCGTCGCGGAGGGTGTCCGGTACGCCGCCGGCCGGCGCGACCTGCTCGGCACCTACCTGATCGACACCGTCGCGATGATCACCGCGATGCCCACCGCGCTGTTCCCGTTCTTCGCGGTGGTGCTGCACAGCCCGCACGCGGTCGGGCTGCTCTATGCGGCGGACTCCGTCGGCGGCCTGCTCGCCGGCGCGGTGTCGGGCTGGATGCTGCGGGTGCACCGGCACGGCCTGGCCATCATGCTGGCCGCCGCCGGTTGGGGCACTGCCATGCTGGCCGCCGGCCTGATGCCGAGCTTGCCGCTGGCCCTGGTGTTCCTTGCCGCCGCCGGCGCGGCTGACATGGTCTCCGGGACGTTTCGGGCAGCGATCTGGGATCAGACGATTCCCGATGAGCTGCGCGGCCGGCTGGCCGGCATCGAGCTGTTGTCCTACTCCCTCGGTCCCACCCTGGGAAACGCCCGAGCCGGACTGATGGCGGTGCGCGGCGTCCGGTTCTCGATCAGTGCCGGGGGAGCGCTGTGTGTCTGCGGGGTGGCCGTGGCCGGCGTCCTGATGCCGCGCTTCCGCCGCTATGACGCACGCACCGACGAGCATGCGGTAGCCGAGCGGGATCGGCGCAGCCGGCCCGCACCGGCTGTCGCGAACCCGTGATCCGGGACCAGCACGTAGCCTGAGGGCAGTGCTGTCGAGGAGCGGAGTCCAGCGGTGAGCGTCGTGCGGGTGATGGGCACCGAGGTGGAGTACGGGGTCAGCCTGCCCGGCAGCCCCAACGCCAACGCCATGCTGCTGTCCGCGCAGGTGGTCAACGGCTACGCCTCGTTGCTGCCCGGTGGCCGGCGTCGCCGCCCGGGCTGGGACTTCGAGGAGGAGTCGCCGCTGCGTGACGCGCGCGGTTTCGACCTGTCCGGGCCGAACAACGTCGCCGAGCAGTTCCTGGACGACGAGGAGGACGCCGGCCTGGCCAATGTCGTGCTGCCGAACGGAGCCCGGCTCTACGTCGACCACGCGCATCCGGAGTACTCGACGCCGGAAGTGACGACACCGCTGGACATAGTCCGCTTCGACAAGGCCGGCGAGCAGGTGATGCTGGCCGCGGCCCGCGAGTCGCAGCGGCTGACCGGCGCGCTGATCACCCTGTACAAGAACAACACCGACAACAAGGGCGTCTCCTACGGCGCGCACGAGAACTACCTGATGCGCCGGCAGACCCCGTTCGCGTCCATCGTCAGTCAGCTGACGCCGTTCTTCGTCACCCGGCAGATCTTCTGCGGCGCCGGCCGGGTCGGCCTGGGCCAGGATGGCCACCAGCACGGCTTCCAGATCAGCCAGCGGGCCGACTTCTTCGAGGTCGAGGTCGGGCTGGAGACGACGCTCAAGCGCCCGATCATCAACACCCGCGACGAGCCGCACGCAGATGCCGAGAAGTACCGCCGGCTGCACGTGATTCTCGGCGATGCCAACCTGGCCGAGCTGTCGACGTTCCTCAAGGTCGGCACCACCTCGCTGGTGCTGGCGATGATCGAGGACGGCTGGTTGACCGACGAGTTCCGGATCGCCGAGCCGGTGAAGGAGTTGCGCGCCGTCAGCCATGACCCCTCGCTGCGGCACCTGCTCACGCTGGCCGACGGCCGGCGGATGAGCGCGATCGATGTACAGCGGGAATATCACGACCGGGCTCGCAAGTACATAGCGGACCGTTTCGGTGGTGATGTCGACTCCCAGACCGAGCAGGTACTGAGCGAATGGGATTCGGTGCTCACCCGGCTCGCCGAGGATCCGATGCAACTGGCCGGGGAGCTGGACTGGGTGGCGAAGCTCCGGCTGCTCAACGGCTTCCGCGACCGCGACGGACTCGACTGGTCGGCGCCGCGGCTGCACGCGATCGATCTGCAGTACGCCGACATCCGGCCCGACCGCAGCCTGTACCACCGGCTGGTGCAGCGCGGATCGATGCGCACCCTAGTGGCTGCCGGCGCGGTCGAGGCAGCGGTGTGGGAGCCGCCGACGGACACGCGCGCCTACTTCCGGGGAGAGTGCCTGCGCCGGTACCCGGACGCCGTTGCGGCCGCCTCCTGGGACTCGGTGATCTTCGATGTCGGGCAGCAGTCCCTGGTCCGGGTTCCGATGCTCGAGCCCTTGCGGGGTTCGCAGGCCCACGTGCAGCAGTTGCTCGACCGCTGCACCACCGCCAAGGCCCTGGTCGACGAGTTGCTGGGCCACTGACGCGGGCCCGCGCCCGATCCCGGTGCGCGCGTGCCGGTCCTGCTTCGTGATGTGACAGGCCGATCGCCCCTGCCGGGCGCAACACCTACTAGGTTGGTAGGCACCCCTCTACCGGGAGCGCACAGCGGAGGTTAGGCATGGCAAGTCACGAAGGCGGTCAGACCCGTCCGGCCAAGCAGCGGGACGAGGCCGACGAGGTCACCGACGAAACCAGCACCGACGTCGCCGAGCGGCACGGGAAGCTGACCGACGACGTCGACGCCATCCTGGACGACATCGACGAGGTTCTGGAGACCAACCCGGAGGACTTCGTGCGCAGCTTCGTGCAGAAGGGTGGCCAGTGAGCGGCCAGCACGTTACGGCCGAGCAGGGGCTGTTGCGGTATGCCACCGCGCCGGGATCATCGTCCTTCGTGGATTTCCTGGCCTCGGCCGCGGCTGATCTGCTGCCGAGCCAGCGGATGACCCATGCCGGCGCCGCGGCTGGCGGCCCGCAACCGACCCATGGCACTACGATCGTCGCGGCCACCTTCGACGGCGGCGTCATCATGGCCGGAGACCGGCGGGCCACCATGGGCAACCTGATCTCCCAGCGCGACATCGAGAAGGTGTTCCCCGCCGACGACTACAGCCTGGTGGGCATCGCGGGCACGGCCGGCATCGCCATCGAACTCGTCCGGCTGTTCCAGGTCGAGCTGGAGCACTACGAGAAGATCGAGGGCACGCCGCTCACCCTGGACGGCAAGGCCAACCGGCTGGCGACCATGATCCGCGGCAACCTCGGCGCGGCGATGCAAGGCTTGGCCGTGGTGCCACTGTTCGCCGGCTACGACCTCGACGCCACGGACCCCGCGCAGGCCGGACGGATCTACAGCTATGACGTCGCGGGCGGCCGCTACCCGGAGCAGTACTACCACTCGGTCGGTTCCGGTTCGGTGTTTGCCAAGAGCTCGCTGAAGAAGCTCTGGCGCGTCGGCCTGACCGAGGACGCGGCGGCCGAGGTGGTCATCGAGGCGTTGTACGACGCCGCTGACGACGATTCGGCCACTGGCGGACCCGACCTGACCCGGCGGATCTATCCGATGGTCTACGCGGTGACCGCCGACGGTGCGCGGCGGCTGCCCGACACCGTCCTGGATCCGATCGTGCGCGGCCTGCTCGAACGGCGTGCCGCCACCCCCGGCGCCTGATCCGGCCGTCCACCGCCAGCAAGGAGACCTGAATGTCGATGCCGTTCTACGCCTCGGCCGAGCAGATCATGCGCGACCGCTCGGAGTTCGCGCGCAAGGGGATCGCGCGCGGGCGCAGCGTGGTCGTACTGCTCTACGCCGACGGCGTGCTGTTCGTGGCCGAGAGCATCAGCCCGGCCTTGCACAAGGTGTCCGAGATCTACGACCGGATCGGCTTCGCGGCCGTCGGCAAGTACAACGAGTTCGAGAACCTGCGGGTGGCCGGCATCCGGCTGGCCGACCTGCGCGGCTACTCCTACGACCGCCGTGACGTGACCGCGCGGGCCCTGGCCAACGCCTACGCCCAGACCCTGGGCACCATTTTCACCGAGCAGCAGAAGCCCTACGAGGTCGAGATCTGCGTGGCCGAGGTCGGCGCCAGCGGCGCCGATGACCAGCTGTACCGGCTGTCCTACGACGGCACTATCGCCAACGAGCCGAACTACATGGTGATGGGCGGCCAGGCCGAGGCGGTCACTGCCGCGGTGCGCGAGGTCTACCGGCCAGGGCTGTCACTGCCCGAAGCGATGGCGATCGCGGTGCGCGCGCTCGGATCCGTCGGCGGCGACGGCGGTGCAAGCCGCACCCTGACCGCCGACACGCTCGAGGTCGCCGTGCTCGACCGCAACCGGGGCAAGCGCAAGTTCCGCCGGATCAGCGGGCCCGCGCTGGGCAGCCTGCTGCCAGGTGGGGACAGCTCCGCCGAGCCGGGCCCGGCCGGCACCGGCGAGCCCGGGGCAGTGGCCGGCTCGGGGCATCAGCCGGTCGTCGAGACGGAAATCCAGCCCGACACCGACTGATCCTTCGCGCCGGCGCGGCGTGCTCCCGAGCCGCGCGGCCGCTGTGCCGTCGCGGCAAAGAGTGGTCACGGACCGGCCAGAACGGCCGGTCAGCCCCCCGTCAGTCCGGCCCGGCGGGTCGGCGAACCGTCAGCCGGCGACGATGTCGCCGCCGGAAACCTTCACGTTCACCGCGGGCAACGGCCGGCTCGCCGGACCGTTCACCACGGCCCCGGTCAGGGCGTCGAAGACCGAACCGTGGCACGGGCAGTCGAGCTGGTTGCCGGCGGGCTCCACGACGCAGCCCTGGTGGGTGCAGATGGCGCTGAAGGCCGCCACCGTCGTGCCGGTCGGCCGGGCGATGATGATCTTCGAGCCATCGGTGCCGGTGGCCGAGATGGCGCTACCGACGGTGATGTCGGACAGCTTCGCCAAGGTCGCACCGGCGCCGGCGGAGCTGCCCGCCGGGCCGCGAGTGACGGTCGGGTTGTCGGGTGAGCTGGCTTTGCTACAGGCGGCCAGCGCCACCGCCGAGGCACCGACGGCGCCTGCGGCGAGCAGGCTTCGCCTGCTGGGGCCACCGGTTTCCGGAAGGGCCGTGCTGTTGTCCAGGGTCATCCTGCTGTCTCCACATTCTGCGCGCCAGGGGTTGTTGCCCGTTCAACTCTTAGACGGCACCGATCGACGTACGGTTCAGCTGAACCGAATCCGAACCCGATCCGTACCTGATGACGACCAGCCGACTCCGCAGCGACGGGAGGGCCAGACCGCCATGGCATCGCCGCGAACCGGCAGCGAGCAGGAGCTGATGCGGGCACTGCACGACGAGCATGCCGCAGCGCTCTGGGCCTTCGCTGTGCGCCTGACCGGTGGCGACCGGCAGACGGCCGAGGATGTGGTGCAGGAGACCCTGTTGCGGGCGTGGCGGCACCCGGACAGCCCGGCGTTCACCAGCGAGCAGCAAGGCGCTGCTCGCGGCTGGCTCTACACGGTGGCTCGCCGCATCGTGATCGACGAGTGGCGCGCCCGCAGCGCCCGGCCGGAGCAGCTGGTCGCCGAACCACCCGAGTCGATCGGCACCGACCACACCGACGCGCTGGTGCAATCGAGACTGGTCGCCGATGCCCTGCAACGGCTGAGCACGGAGCATCGCGCCGTCCTGGTGGAGATGTTCTACCGCCGCTCGTCAGTGCGTGAAACGGCGCAGCGCCTGGGCATCGCGGAGGGCACCGTGAAGTCGCGCACCCACTACGGCTTGCGCGCCCTGAAGCTGGCGCTCACCGAGATGGGGGTGCAGTCGTGACGACGCCGGGATCGCCCGCCGGGAGCCCACCTACAGGCGGTCAGCGGCCGGGCGACGAGCACGACCGGTTCGCCCTGGATGACGCCGCCTACCTGCTCGGTGGCCTCGACCCGGCCGGGCGTGCGGCCTACGAAGCGCACCTGGCCGGCTGCCCGCGCTGCCAGCACTCGGTGACCGACCTGGCCGGTCTGCCCGGCCTGCTGGAACGGGTGGATCCGGCGTCGCTGGTGAATGAGCCACCGCCGCAGACGTTGCTGCCCCGGCTGCTGGCCGACGTCGACCGGGCCCGAGCCCGCAGCGCCTGGCGCACAGCGGCGGCCGCATTCGCGGCAGCCTGCCTGCTGGTCGCGCTGACGCTCGGCGCGGTCGGCTGGTACCGGGCCTCGCACCAGCCCGTGCGAGTGAGCTTGCAGGCCGTCGGGGTGAACCCCTTCGGCGTGCACGCCTCGGTGCAGCTGCTCGGGCCGGCCGACCGGCCCCGGCTACGGCTGGACTGCGGGTATCGCGCGACCCCCGCCGGCTACCCGCCGGGTTCCGGCGCGCCGGTCTATCAGATGCGCGTCTACAACCGGCAGGGCAGCGGGCAGTCGCTGGGCGAGTGGACGCCGCAGCCGGGGGAGGACGTGCAGCTGGTCCGGGACAGCCCGTGGCCGCGCTCGGCGTTGGCCCGGATCGAGATCACCGACGGCCGGGGAGTGGTGCTGCTCGCGGTGAACCTCTGACCGCGCCGATCGCGCAGCCCGCGGGCCGGGCTGCGCGCGGTGGCGTCGGGCCTGTGCGCGGTGGCGAGGCACCTGTGCGCGGTGGCGAGGCACCTGTGCGGGGTGGCGAGGCATCGAATAACGATGCAGCATCCCGGTGCGGTCACCCACCCGAACCGGGCCCGGCTGGTTAGGCTGGTGGCCGTGCAGCGACGTATCTTCGGGATCGAGAACGAGTACGGCGTGACTTGCACGTTCGAGGGCCAGCGACGGTTGAGCCCGGACGAGGTCGCGCGCTACCTGTTCCGGCGGGTGGTCAGCTGGGGCCGGTCCTCCAACGTCTTTCTGCGCAACGGCGCCCGGCTGTACCTCGATGTCGGCAGCCACCCCGAATACGCGACCCCGGAATGCGACTCCCTGACGAGCCTGGTCACGCACGACAAGGCCGGCGAGCGCATCCTGGAGGGGCTGCTCATCGACGCAGAGCGCCGGCTGAACGACGAGGGCATTGCCGGCGACATCTACTTGTTCAAGAACAACACCGACTCGGCGGGCAACTCCTACGGCTGCCACGAGAACTACCTCGTTGCCCGGCATGGCGAGTTCAGCCGGATGGCTGATGTGCTCATCCCGTTCCTGGTCACCCGCCAGCTCATCTGCGGGGCCGGCAAGGTGTTGCAGACCCCACGGGGCGCGGTGTACTGCCTGAGCCAGCGAGCAGAGCACATCTGGGAAGGCGTCTCCTCGGCCACCACGCGCTCCCGGCCGATCATCAACACCCGGGACGAGCCGCACGCCGACGCCGAGCGGTACCGGCGGCTGCACGTGATCGTCGGCGACTCCAACATGAACGAGTGCACCACTCTGGTCAAGGTCGGCTCGGCAGACCTGGTGCTGCGGATGATGGAGCAGGGCATCTCCTTCAAGGACCTGACGCTGGAGAACCCGATCCGGGCCATCCGCGAGATCAGCCACGACCTGACCGGCACCCGGCAGATCAAGCTCGCCAACGGCCGGCTGGCCAGCGCCAGCGAGATCCAGCGCGAGTACTTCGAGAAGGCCCGTGCGTTCGTGGACAGCACCGGCAGCGACCCGGTCACCGAGCGCGTCCTGGACCTGTGGGGCCGCACCCTGAAGGCGGTGGAATCGCAGGACCTGTCGCTGATCGACCGCGAGATCGACTGGGCCACCAAGTACCAGCTGATCGAGCGGTACCGGGCCAAGTTCGACCTGCCGCTGTCCTCGCCACGGATCGCCCAGCTGGACCTCACCTACCACGACATCCGCCGCGACCGCGGCCTGTTCTACCTGCTCAGCAACCGGGGCTCGATCAGCCGGGTGAGCACCGACCTCGGCGTGTTCGAGGCGAAGAACGTGCCGCCGCAGACCACCCGGGCCAAGCTGCGCGGCGAATTCATCAAGCGGGCGCAGGAAACCCGGCGCGACTTCACGGTCGACTGGGTGCACCTCAAGCTCAACGACCAGGCGCAACGTACCGTGCTGTGCAAGGACCCGTTCCGCTCGGTGGACGATCGCGTCGAGAAGCTGATTGCCTCGATGTGAGCATGACCGCCGACAGCACCCGCGGGGCTGCCGCGGCCGCCCGGCCGACCGGTCGACATCGAGGAATATCTTTAGCTGACATGGCAGCCCGACGACAGCAGCGACTCGTCTCGCTCGTTCTGTGCCTGCTCTCCACCAGGCAGTTCATCACCGCCGAGCGCATTCGTGACACGGTCGAGGGTTACCAGGTGTCCGAGGACGCGACCAACCCCGACGAGGCCTTCAAGCGTGCCTTCGAGCGCGACAAGGCCGAGTTGCGTGACCTCGGGGTGCCACTGGAGACCGGCCGCAACTCGGTCTTCGATACCGAGGACGGCTACCGGATCGCGCGCAAGGACTTCGAGCTGCCGCCGATCGAGTTCACCGCGGACGAAGCCGCCGCGGTCGGACTGGCGGTTCGGCTGTGGAGCTCTGCGTCGCTGGCCTCGGAGGCGCGCACCGCGCTGATCAAGCTGCGCGCGGCCGGGGTGGAGATCGAGGAGTCCGATTCCACCGCGCTGGTCCCGCTCGCGGGCAACGAACCGGCGCTGCCGGAGCTGCTGGCCGCCGTCTCCGGGCGACGGGTGGTGCAGTTCCGGCATCGCAAGCCGCACGCCGACGGCCCGGACCGGCGCACCGTGGAGCCGTGGGGCGTGCTGTCCTGGCGCGGCCGCTGGTACGTGGTCGGTTGGGACCGCGGCCGGCAGGACGTGCGCAGCTTCCGCCTGGATCGCGTGATCGGCGAGGTCAAGTTCATGCCCAATCAGACGGCGCAGACCGAGCGACCGGACGGGTTGAACATGCTGGATCTGGTGCGCGGCGCCGACCCGCAACCGGACCGGTTGGCAACCGTGACGGTCACCCCGCACCGCGCGGTGGCGCTGCGCCGGCTGGCGCGCGAGGTGACTTCGGACGGCAGCGGCAGGGACGTGCTGACCCTGGACTACCGGGACCTGGACCGGGTCGCGGGCCTGGTGGCGGCGGCGGGTGCCGACGCCTTCGTGGTGGAGCCACCGGAACTGCGCTCGGCAGTCATCGCGCTGCTGAAAGGTGCGGCGGGGGTGCGTGCATGACCGACACGAGTGACCGGGTCTCCAGGCTGCTGGCCCTGGTGCCCTACATCCAGGCCCGCGGTTTCGCCTCGATCAGCGAGACGGCACAGCAATTCGGCATCGAGCCCGACCAGCTGCGCCGGGAGCTCGAGCTGCTGTGGATGTGCGGGCGCTCGTCCGGGCCGGAAGACCTGATTGACCTGATGTTCGAGGGCGACACGGTGTCGGTCACCTATGACGGCGGCCTGCGCCGGCCGCTCAAGCTGACCGCCACCGAGGCGATGACGCTGGCGGTCGCGCTCCGCACGCTGACGGAGCTGCCCGGCGCCACCGAGGGCGGCGCCGCCGAGCGAGCCCTGGCGAAGGTGGAGACGGCCGCCGGCCAGCACCTGGACACCACCGCCGTCGACATCCGGCTGGCCGCGCAGGACCGCTGGCTGAGCCTTGCGCAGCGGGCGGTGCAGACCCAGCGGGCGGTCGAGCTGGACTACTACACCGCGGCCCGGGACGAGACCACGCACCGGATAGTCGACCCGGTGCGGGTGTTCACCGCCGACGGTTACAGCTACCTCGAGGCCTGGTGCCGGCGCGCCGAAGGCATGCGGGTGTTCCGGCTGGACCGGTTCGAGGCGGCCACCCTGCTCGACGAGCCGGCGCGGCTGCCCGAGGGCCTGAGCCCGGCGGACCTCAAACCGATCGATCTGGCCGGCGGGGTGTACCGGCCGGCACCGGAGCACCTGCTGGTGGAGCTCCGGCTGGGGCCCGGCTGGGAGTGGGTCAGTGACTACTACCCGTGCGAGTCGGTGCAGCCGGACGAGCAGGGCCGGCAGGTGGCCCGGCTCCGGGTCGCCACCCCGGCCTGGGTCGCGGCGCTCGTGCGACGCTCCGGGGGAGCGGTGACGGTGCTGGCTCCCCACTGGCTTGCCCAGGACTGCGCTGCATCAGCCGCAGCCGCCCTGGCCCAGTACGGGACTCAGTAAGCTCCACACCATGTCGGGTTGGCTGGTGGCGGGCGCGTGGTTGCTGGCCGTCCTGTTCGCGCTGGTGCTGTTCGGCTTCGCCGGCTACGAGCTGGCCTGGAAGACCCGCCGGCTGAACGCTGACAAGGCCAGGCTGGATCAGGTGGTGGCCGAGCTGCACGGCCTGACCGGCCAGCTGCAGGAGGCGGCCGAGCGGGCCGGCCGGTTGCAGGACAGGTCGCCGCGGTGACCAGGTCGCTGCGGCGACCACGCCGACCGGCCAACCCGGAAGGCCGGATGTCGGTCCTGGACCACCTGCGCGAACTGCGGCGCCGGCTGATCGTGGCGATGGTGATCATCGCGCTCGGCGCCATCATCGGCTGGCTGATCTACAACCCGTTGCTCGGGCTGCTCAAGGCGCCGTACTGCAACATCCCTTACCAGCACCGGCTGGGCGCGCTGAACCAGAGCAGCGGCCAGTGCAAGCTGCTGTTCCGGGCGCCGCTGGACGGCTTCACCATCCGGCTCAAGGTGTCCGTGGTCGCCGGCGCGATCATCACCGCGCCGTTCTGGCTCTACCAGATCTGGGCGTTCGTCACGCCCGGGCTGCGCAAGAACGAGCGCCGGTACACGATCGTCTTCGTGCTCACCTCGAGCGTGCTGTTCGCGCTCGGCATGGCGCTGGCCTACCTGACGCTCTACAAGGGCTTGAGCGTGCTGATCACGCAGGCGGGCTCCGGCACCCAGGCCGGGCTGGACGTGACCAGCTACATCTCCTTCGTCATCCTGATGCTGGTCATCTTCGGCGCCTCGTTCGAGCTGCCGCTGCTGATCGTCATGCTCAACATGGTCCGGGTGCTGCCCTACCGTGTGCTGCGGCGCGGGCAGCGGATCGGCATCTTCCTGATCTTCCTGTTCGCGGCCGTCGCGACCCCGTCCACAGACCCGTTCACCATGTGCGCGATGGCCATCCCGATGCTGCTGCTCTTCGAGCTGTCGGTGCTGTGGAGCTTCCTGCACGACCGGCGGCGGGCCCGGCGTCAGCTGGCCGCCGAGCACGAGCAGCTGCCCGATGACGTCGCCTCGTCGGTGGATGCGGTGCCGTCCCGCCTCGACGACCCGTTGCCGTCCCGCCTCGACGACAGCGACTGGACCGACCTGCCGTGACCGACCGGCCACGCATCGCGCTCGTGGTCAACCCGGCGTCGAACAGGGGCGCAGCGTCCGCGGTCGGGGCGCGGGTAGCGGCCCACCTGGCTCGCGCGGCTGACGTCCGCACGTTCGTCGGCGCCAGCCAGGCGGAGTCGGTCGCGCTGCTCGCGCAGGCCAGGCACGGCGTGGACGCTGTGATCGTCTGCGGCGGGGACGGCATCGCGCACCTGGCCGCCAACGCCCTGGCCGAGCGCGACGTGCCGCTGGGCATCATCCCGGCCGGCTCGGGCAACGACGCCGCCGCCGCGCTGGGCGTGCCGGCCGAGCCAGTGGCCGCGGCCGACGCGCTGCTGGCCGCGCTGCTGGCCGGCGCCATCGCCCGGATCGATCTCGGCCACACCGAAGCGGCTCCGGTCGCTGCCGGGGCCTCCGGGCGTTGGTGGCTGACCATGCTCTACGGCGGGTTCGATTCGGGTGTGAACGAGCGGGCGAACCGGATGCGGTGGCCGACCGGGCCTCGTCGCTACGACGTGGCCATCGCGCTGGAATTGCTGCGGCTCAAGCACCGGCTGGTCCGGCTCATCCTGGACGACGGCACCGACCTGGAGATGCCGGTCACGCTGGTGGCGATCGGCAACGGGCCGCAGTACGGCGGCGGCAAGCTGATGACCCCGGACGCGAAGATGGACGACGGCGTCTTCGACGTCACCGTGGTCGGCCCGGTGACCCGGCTGACGCTGGCCAAGCTGGCCCCGACCCTGCCCCGGGCCGGTCACGTCGGGCATCCGGCGATCACCCGGTACCGGGCACGGGAGCTGTCGCTGGCCGGTGAGGGCGTCATCGCCTACGCCGATGGCGAGCGGATCACCGAGCTACCCGTGCGCACCCGCTGCGTGCCGGCTGCGCTGCCGGTGCTGGTGCCCCTCGGTCCGCGGCCGGCGGGCCTGACCACACGGCCGGCGGCCAACGCCTGAGCGCCGTCCGGCACCGTCCGTCAGCGCAGCTGCAGCCCGCGCCGGCGCACCCAGGTGGTCGCGAACCAGGTGCCCAGCGCCCAGATGAGCAACCCGTAGCCGGCGTAGCCGACGCCGCGCAGCTCGGCCGATCGCCAGGCGTGCGGCAGCAGCCGGAACACCGACGCGGGCAGGTCGCCGACCGGGTCGACAAGGTAGAGCAGCGCGTAGGGGATAGCCAGGTGTGCCAGCCAGGGCGCCAGCCGGCGCCACTGGGAGCGCTGCTGCCAGCGGGTGCGCAGCGATTCGATGGCCACCGGATACACCGTCGAAACCACGTTGCCGACGCCGAGCCAGGCGAACATCGGCAGCGCCACACCCGGCAGCGTGAGCACCAGCCGGTACGGATGCTCGCTGCGGACGGTGAGCACGGCGGTCGCCAGCAGCGTCGGGATGCCGACGATGATCAGCAGTGCCAGGTTCTTGGTGAGCAGCATTCTGGTCACGCTCACGCCGCGGGCCAGGCCCGCGCGCACCCGGACAGCGTCCAGGCCGAGCACGTTCGTGGTGGTGACGTCGGCCAGGATGAACACGGCGAAGTACGTCCCGACCAGGATCACCGCATCCTGGTGCCGGCGGCCGGTCAGCGGAACCACGATCAGCCAGAGGAACGACAGCACCAGGTTGAGAAACACGCCGAGCAGCCAGTTGCACGGCCATCGGAACGACCACTGGACCTCGGCCAGCACCCGCCGGCCCAGGCTGCGCTTGAACATCGCGGGATCGCCTGAGGTATCGGAGAGCGCGGTCCCGGTGCCGGTCACCAGTTGATCCTGCCCACCGGCGATGTGAGGACGCTTCGAGCACGGTTCGGATTCGGCAAAGTCGCTCCGTTGCGCCGCATCCGAGCTCATGCCGGGTTCAACAACCGGACGTGGCTGCTGCTTCCCGGCACTCAGCCGGCAACCCGCGCGTGCACGCCCAGCCGGTCGGCCTCGAAGCGAGCACCCCGCAGGTCGGTCACCGCGTGCACGGTGCCGGGCAGCCGCTCGCCGGAGCTGAGCACCCCGAGCACCGGGCAGCCGGCCGCCTTGCCCGCCGCGACCCCGGCCGGTGAATCCTCTACCACCAGGCAACGCTCGGGCGGGAAGCCAAGCCGCCGGGCGGCGAGCAGGAACGGGTCCGGCGCGGGCTTGCCAATTTCGGTCAGCTCCGCGGTGATCAGGTGCCGCGGCGGTGGCAGGCCGGCGGCGCGAAGCCTGGCCCGGGCCAGCGCATCGTCAGCCGACGTGACGACCGCCCAGCGCTTGGTGGGCAGCGCGTCCAGCGCCGCCCACGCACCGGGCATCGCCACCACACCGGAGGTGTCCTCGGTCTGTCGGGCGAGCAACTCCGCAACCACCCGCGAGCGCTCCTCCGCAGGCACCATCGGCGCGACCTCTGCCAGCACCTGGCCGGCCGGGATGCCGTGCACGTAGGGCGCCAGCAGCGGGTACGGCAGATCGAGTTCCGTGGCAGCCCACTGCCAGGCGCTGACCACGTTGCGGGCCGAATCCACCAGGGTGCCGTCCATGTCGAACAGCACCGCCTCGCAGGTCCAGTACCAGGGCCCTCTGCTCACCCTGCCAGTCTGCGCGACGGTCCCGGGCCCGCGCGCAGCGGCCCGTACCCTGAAGGCATGAGCACGCCCGCGCAACGCTATGCCGATTCGCGCCGACGGGCGGCGTACCCGACGTTGACGGACTTTCGTTCCGGCTACACCTTCGAACTCGACGACTTCCAGCTGCGCGCCTGTGAAGCGGTCGAGGACGGGTACGGGGTGCTGGTCTGCGCCCCGACCGGTTCCGGCAAGACGGTGGTCGGCGAGTTCGCGATCCACCTGGCGCTGGCACTGGGGCAGAAGTGCTTCTACACCACGCCGATCAAGGCATTGTCGAACCAGAAGTACAACGACCTGCTGGCCCGCTACGGCGCGGAGAAGATCGGCCTGCTGACCGGCGACAACGCGATCAACCCGCATGCGCCGATCGTCGTGATGACCACCGAGGTGCTGCGCAACATGCTCTACGTCGGCAGCGAGTCGCTGACCGGCCTGGGCTACGTGGTGATGGACGAGGTGCATTACCTCGGTGACCGCTTCCGCGGCGCGGTGTGGGAAGAGGTCATCATCCACCTGCCCGACTCGGTGCGGCTGGTGTCGCTGTCGGCGACGGTGTCCAACGCCGAGGAGTTCGGTGACTGGCTGGTCGAGGTGCGCGGCGACACCCGGGTGATCGTCCACGAGCAGCGCCCGGTGCCGCTCTGGCAGCACATGCTGGTGGACAAGCGGATGTTCGACCTGTTCGGCTCCGCTGATGGCGAATCGGTCGAGGTCGATCGCGAGCTGGTGGCCGTGCACGGGGCCGA
>DATAKO010000121.1:0-6452 GCA_036261575.1 Jatrophihabitans sp. | reverse complement strand
AGCTGGCAAACCTCAACATGTTGTGGGTGCCGGACGATCACACCGCCGGGACCAGCGGTAACTCGCCCTTCCCGACAGCTGCCGTGGCTGACAACGATCTCGCTGTCGGCCGGATCATCGACACCATCTCGCACAGCAAGTTCTGGAAGGATTCGGCGATCTTCGTCGTCGAGGATGATCCGCAGGCCGGCGCTGACCACGTGGACGGACACCGCAGCACGTTCTTCCTGGCCAGCCCGTACGCCAAGCGCGGCGTCGTGAATGACACGTACTACACCCAGCTGAACCTGGTGAAGACGATCGAAACCATCCTCGGCATCGCCCCGATGAACCAGCTGGACCGGGCTGCCGAACCTATGACCGATGTCTTCACCGACAAGCCGAATTTCACGCCGTTCACGGTTCGCCCGAACCAGATCCCGCTGAGCTACGGTCTCAAGACCAGTCCGGCGACGGCGGCCGTGCACGCCTCGGCCGACCCGAAGATCGCCGCGGTCCAGCGGCAGTGGCAGGTGTGGAGCTCGCACCAGAGCTTCGGTGGCGCCAAGTCCGCCGAGGATCAGTCCAACCCGGCGCAGTTGAACCGGCTCGACTGGTACTCGGCGACGAACTGGAGCAAGCCCTACCCGGGTGACAAGGCCATCCTCAGCCCGTACCAGGTGCCGGGCTGGGATCGGCCGGCTCAAGATCTCGGCTGACCGATCGGCTACCGCGAGGTAGCAGCACAGCAGCGGCGGGCGTCATCCACGGGTGACGCCCGCCGCCGCGTCTCACCACCACCGCACCCCAACGAGTGGTGACTTCATCCCCGCTGCGCTGGCAAACTCACCACCCGTCAGCCGGAAGGGCCGAAGCTCTCGATCCGGATCGCCTCAGTGGGAGCACCCAGCACCTGTAACCAGGACACCGCGGCCGAAGTGAATGCCGGGGCGCCGCAGACGAAGAAGTCGCGCGCGCCGGGCACCAGCGGCGCCAAGTCCTGCGGGGTGAGCCGTCCGTCGCCCGCGCGGGTCAGCCGAACCAGCGCCCCGATCGAGTTCAGCTCGGCGGCGTAGGGCACATCGTTCTCAGTTCGGGCCGATACCGCCAGCCGCAGCAGGTCGAGCCGGCCGGCCTCGCGGGCATGCCGAAGCATCGCGATGAACGGCACGACGCCGGAGCCACCGGCCACCCCGAGCATCGGGGTGCTCGCATCCCAGACGAACCAGCCGCCGATGGGACCACGCACATCCAGCACGTCCCCGACATCGACGATGTCGGACAGGAACGACGACACCTCGCCGTGCGGCAGCCGTTCGATGTAGAACTCGAGCAGATCATCCGAGGGGGCCGACGCGATCGAGTAGGACCGTTGGGCGACGTAGCCGTCCGGGGCGGTCAACCGGATCACGTAATGCTGACCGGGTAGGTGCGCAATCCGGTCCGGAACTTGCAGCCGGAGCACGACGGCGTGTTCGTTCGGATGGCTGACCGAGCGGACGATCGCCTCCCGCCAGGCGCCCGTCCGGACGGCAGGCCGCGGGACGTCAGTCACCCTGGTAGCGCTGTTCTCGCCACGGATCCCCGAGGTCGTGGTAGCCGTTGCGCTCCCAGAAGCCCTGTTCGTCGTGATCGAGCAGGGTCAGCTCGCTGATCCACTTGGCGCTCTTCCAGAAGTACAGGTGCGGAACCAGCAGCCGCAGCGGGCCGCCGTGCTCGCGCGACAGCGGCCGTCCCTCGTGCGTCCACACCAGCCAGGCCTGCCCGTTGCTGAGCTCGGACAGCGGCAGGTTGGTCGTGTAGCCGGTCACGGAGCGGGCGAGCACGAAGGCGGCTGCCGGCAGTGGCTCGACGGCGGCCAGCAGCAGGTCCAGCGAGACACCGCCGAACCGGGTGCCGAGCTTGGACCAGGTGGTGACGCAGTGGATGTCGCCCTGGTACTCCGACGCCGGCAGCGCATGAAGATCGGCCCAGGTCCAGGTGTGCGAGTTGGTCACCAGGCCGTTCACCGTGACCGTCCAGCTGTCGGGATCGCGGCGCGGGGTGGCCTCGGCCGTGAGCACCGGCCACTCAGCCCCGACGTCGTACTGGCCCGGCGGCAGCCGCGGGTCTCGATGTTGATGTGCGCGACCGACGAAGCCCCGGGTGACCGCCATGCTCACAGTGTGGCAAAGCCGCCGCTGTTGCGTCACCAGGCACCGGCACCATCGCGTGCCCTGCCGTCCCCGCATCCCTTCCGGTACGGTGACCGGCAATCGGCACGGCGGAGGGGCGCATGACCGAAGCAGTCGGTCACACTGGGATCGAGCGGTCCAGCGACGTCGAGGCATGCCCGGATGGCCTTCCGGCTGCGCTGCTGGATACCGTCGAGCAGCTACGCGGGCACCCCCGCACCGTCGAGACGCTGCCTGGCGGGCTGACCAACGTCAACTACAAGGTGACCACGCCGGCGGGCTGCTTCGTGGTGCGGCACTTCACCGAGGACGCCAGCGCGCTGGCTATCGACCGGCGGCAGGAATATCGCAACTCCGTCAGGGCGGCGGCGATCGGAGTGGGGGCTCCGGTGGTGGCCTTCGTCCCGGGGCAGCACCTGCTGGTGGTGGGCTTCATCGAGGGCACCACGCTGACCAACGCGAGCTTCCACGACGCGGGCCTGATCCCCCGGGTCGCGCAGTCGATCCGCACCCTGCACTCGGCGGAGCCGTTCGACACCGACTTCGACATGTTCGCCATCCAGCGCCGATACCTCAGCATCGTGCAGGCGAACGGATACCAGCTTCCCGCCGGCTATCTCGATTTCTCCGGTCACGTGGACCGGCTGGCCGCCGCGCTGGCACACCGGCCGATGCCACGGGTGCCGTGCAACAACGACCTGCTGGCCGGCAACTTCATCGATGACGGCAGCCGCATCCGGATCATCGACTATGAGTACTCCGGTAACAACGACGCCTGCTTCGAACTGGGCAACGTGTGGAGTGAATGTGAGCTCAGCCTGGACCAACTCGCCGAACTCGTGACGTGCTACTTCGGCCGCAGCGATCGTCAACTGATCGCGCGGGCCGAACTGCAGGGGCTGATGTCCAAGTATGGGTGGACATTGTGGGGTTCGATCCAGGCCTCGATCAGCCGGATCGACTACGACTTCTTCAACTGGGGACTGCAACGATTCATCGGCGCGGCCGCCCTGTTCAGCAGCAGACGCTTCGATAGATTGCTGGATCAGGCCGCCGGCTACGAGTGAGTGAGCGCGTCCAGTCGTCCCGGTTCGTGAAGGAGCTCGCCCATGTCCCAGCCGCTACCCGCCCGCGCCCGCGTGGTGATCATCGGCGGTGGCATCGTCGGTACCAGCGTGGCCTACCACCTGACCAAGCTGGGCTACACCGACCTGGTGCTGCTCGAGCAGGGTCAGCTGTCCAGCGGCACGACCTGGCATGCAGCCGGGTTGGTCGGCCAGCTCCGCTCCAGCGAGAGCGGCACCCGGCTGGTGCAATATTCGGCTCAGCTGTACAGCGAACTGGAGCAGCAGACGGGTCTGGGCACCGGCTTCAAGCGGTGCGGCGGGGTCACCGTCGCCCGGACCCCGGAGCGGATGGTGCACCTGCAGCGCACCGCCGCCACGGCCGAAGCGTTCGATTTGGAGTGCGAGCTGATCAGCCCGGAACGGGCGCGCGAGCTGTACCCGATCCTGGCGATCGATGACCTGGTGGGCGCCATCTGGCTGCCCGGCGATGCCACCGCGAATCCGACCGACGTCACCAGCTCACTTGCCAAGGGTGCACGCAACCGGGGCGCCACGATCCTGCTCGGAGTGCGCGTCACCGGGATCACCAGCCAGCACGGTGCAGTCACCGGAGTGCAGACGGATCACGGCGACATCGAAGCCGAGATCGTCGTCAACTGTGCCGGGCAGTGGGCCAAGGCGGTCGGTGCCATGGCCGGGGTGAACGTGCCACTGCATTCGGCAGAGCACTTCTACGTGGTGACCGACCAGATCGACGGCGTGCGCCGGGACCTTCCGATCCTGCGCGACCCGGACGGTTACACCTACTTCAAGGAGGAGGTCGGCGGCCTGGTCGTCGGCGGTTTCGAACCCGAGGCCAAGCCGTGGGTGGCACCGGACCGGCTGCCGTACCCGTTCGAGTTCCAGCTGCTGGAGGAGGACTGGGACCATTTCTCGATCCTGATGGACAACGCGATCCGGCGGATCCCGGTGCTCGGCCATACCGGCATCCGCAAGTTCTACAACGGACCTGAGTCGTTCACCCCGGACAACTCCTTCATTCTGGGCGAGGCACCGGAGCTGAAGAACTTCTTCGTCGGCGCCGGTTTCAACTCGGTCGGCATCGCCTCGGCCGGGGGCGCCGGGCGGGCCCTGGCGGAATGGATCGTCAACGGCGAACCGACCAGCGACCTGAGCAGCGTCGACATCCGCCGCTTCGCGCCGTTCAACGGCAACAACCAGTGGTTGCACGACCGGGTCTCGGAGATTCTCGGCCTGCACTACGAGATTCCGTGGCCGAACCGGGAGCTGGCCAGTGCCCGGCCGTTCCGCCGATCGCCTGCTTATCACCTGCAGGCTGGCTCCGGTGCGGTGTTCGGTTCGAAGATGGGTTGGGAGCGGGTCAACGTATTCGCCCCGCCCGAGGTGCCGCCGGTGCTGCACTACGGCTGGGACCGGCCGCACTGGCTGCCCTGGTCGGCGGCGGAGCAGGTGGCCACCCGCAGCGCGGTGTGCCTGTTCGACCAGACATCCTTCGGCAAGCTGCTCATCACCGGTCCGGACGCACAGGCGTTACTGCAGGCACTGTGCACCGCCGACGTCGCGGTGCCACCGGGAAGCGTCGTCTATACGGGCATGCTGAACAGCCGCGGCGGGTACGAGGCCGACGTGACCCTGACCCGGCTCTCGGCCGATGAGTATTTGCTCATCACCAGTTCGGCGTCGGTCGAACGTGACCGGGACTGGATGAACCGGCACCGGTCGCGCGAGCAGCAGGTTGCCGTCGTCGACGTCAGTTCCGCCTACGCGGTCTACGGCGTGATGGGCCCACGCTCGCGGGAGCTGCTGCAGTCGCTGACCCGTAACGACCTGTCCGACGAGGCGTTTCCGTTCGCCACCAGCCGACTGATCGATCTCGGCTACGCCACCGTGCGCGCCACCCGCATCACCTACGTCGGCGAACTGGGCTGGGAACTGTACGTGCCGAGCGAGTTCGCCGCTGGCGTGTACGAGCGGCTGCTCGAGGTCGGTGGCGCGTACGACCTGGCGCAGGGTGGCTATTACTCCATCAACAGCCTGCGCCTGGACAAGGGCTACCGGGCTTTCGGCTCCGACCTGACGCCGGATTACAACCCGGTCGAGGCCGGCCTGCTCTTCACCTGCAAACTCAGGACCGACATCGACTTCCTCGGGCGCGGCGCGGTGGAGGCGGCGCGGGCAGCCGGCGTGCGCCGCCGGCTGGTATCGATGGTGCTGGACGAACCCGATGCCATGTTGTGGGGCGGGGAACTGGTACTCCGGGATGGCGAGGCGGCGGGCCAGTTGACCTCCGCGGCATGGTCACAGTCCCTGCGTGGCGCCGTCGGGCTGGCCTACCTGCGCCGTCCCGACGGCGAGGTAGTGGGCCGGGATTGGCTCGAGTCCGGTTCCTACGCCGTCAACGTCGGCGGCCGGCTGTGTTCGGCCACGGTCTCGCTGCGGCCGCCCTTCGACCCCGGCGGCGACAAGATCAAGCGCTGATCAGCGGGCTGCGGTCACCCGCCGGCAGCCTTCGTCCACCGGATCGAAGATCTCGCCGTCAGTGCTCGGATCCGCATGCTGAAGGCGAATCTTCGGTTTCATCCGCAGGTCCAGTCCGAACATCTTCAGCGCGCCGACCTCCCCGATGAGCACCACGTCACCGCAGCGGCAGCAGGGCGCGGCACGGCGGTGAAATGTCGTAGCCATGCTCCGACTGTAGGCCGGTCAGGTTCGCTGTCGGCGGCGGCCCGCCGAACCCTGCGAGTGTGCGTGGGCGGCCCGCGTGGCCGGCACGCGTTCGAGTCGGCGAGCCCGCAACACCACGTCGTCGACATGATGTGATGCCGCACCCGGCGGCCGTGGTCTCTTCTCGTTGACCTCGACCTGCCATCCTTCGGAGTCAGCGAGGACGGCCAGGAATTCGTCGATACTCACGTACGCATCCGGATCGAACGGTTGCCGATCCCTGACCTCGGCCATCGCCGCCGGGTCGTGGTTCACCACGAGCAGCGCGCCACCGGGTGCCACCGCGTCGAGCAGGTTGCGGATACCGCGCCGGTCAGGTGTGCGAGGGATCGATGCGTACTGCGCGGACACCAGATCGTATTGCTCCGGTCCGAACGCATCGAGCGCGTTGGCGTCGACCTGCAACTGCTCGACGCTCACCCCGCGGAGCCGCGACGCGGCGGCCACCCGCTCGAGGGCGCGCGCCGAGATATCGCTGGCGGTGACC
>DATAKO010000103.1:0-35718 GCA_036261575.1 Jatrophihabitans sp. | reverse complement strand
CTGCCGGCGCGCGAACTGGCGGTGGAGTTCGGCAAGCTCGGGCTGCTCGGCATGCACCTGCAGGGCTACGACTGCCCCGGCGCGAAGCCGAGTCAGTACGCGCTGGCCTGCACCGAGATCGAGGCCGTCGACTCGGGGTTGCGCTCGCTGGTCAGTGTGCAGGGCTCGCTGGCGATGTACTCGATCTGGAAGTACGGCAGCGAGGAGCAGAAGCAGCAGTGGCTGCCGCGGATGGCGCGTGGCGAGGCGATCGGCTGCTTCGGCCTCACCGAGCCCGACGCCGGTTCGGACCCGGGTTCCATGCGCACGTCAGCCCGCCGGGACGGCGATGACTGGATTCTCAACGGCACCAAGATGTGGATCACCAACGGTTCCATCGCCGATGTCGCCACGGTCTGGGCGCGGACCGAGGAGGGCATTCGCGGCTTCCTGGTCGAGCGGGGCACTCCCGGCTTCAGCACCCAGGACGTGCATCACAAACTGTCGCTGCGCGCCTCGATCACCTCCGAGCTGATCCTTGACGACGTCCGGCTGCCCGCCGTCGCGCAGCTGCCGCAGGCGCGCGGGCTGCGCGCTCCGCTGGGCTGCCTGACCGAGGCACGCTTCGGGATCGTGGCCGGGGTGGTCGGCGCGGCCCGCGACTCGCTGGCCACCGCGCTGAACTACGCCAACAGCAGGGTGCAGTTCGGCCGGCCGATCTCCTCCTTCCAGCTGACCCAGCGCAAGCTCGCCGAGTTGGCCGTGTCGGTGCAGAACATGCAGCTGGTGACCCGCCGGCTGGCCGAGCTGAAGGACGCGCACGCGATCGAGCCGCACCACATCAGCTACGGCAAGTTCGCCAACGTCTCCACCGCGCTGGAGGTCTGCCGGCAGGCCCGCAGCATCCTCGGCGGCTCGGGTATCACCACCGAGTACTCCCCGTTGCGGCACGCGGTCAACCTGGAGACGGTCTACACCTACGAGGGCACGCACGAGGTACACACCCTGGTGCTCGGCGAGCAGCTCACCGGCTTCAGCGCCTACCGCTGACAGCCAGACGCCCCGCTCACGTGCCCGGCTGCACCTCGGCCGCAGCCCGATAGGCGTCCAGCTCGCCGGCGGCGACCGCCGCCGCCAGCCGCGCGACGGTGGCGTCGCCGTCGAGCCGGTCGCGGTAGGCGGCCAGCGCAATGGCCTCGATCTCCTGCCGGGCGCGTGCCACGCGTCGGCGCTGCAGCTCGCCTGAGCCGGTCAGCCACTGCCGGTGGGCGTGGATGGCCTCGACCACGTCGGCGAAGCCGGTGCCCGTGGTCGCCACCGTGCGAAGGATGGGCGGCGTCCAGCCGCCGGTGCCGGTCATCGCCTGCAGGTCGTGCAGCGAGCGCACCACCTGGCTGACCTCCGGGCGATCCGCCTTGTTGACCACGAAGATGTCAGCGACTTCCAGGATGCCGGCCTTGGCAGCCTGAACGCTGTCGCCCATCCCGGGAGCGAGCAGCACCACGGTGGTGTCCGCCGCGCGCATCACGCCCACCTCGGACTGGCCCACCCCGACCGTCTCGAGCAACACCACCGAGCAACCGGCAGCTTCCAGTACCCGCACCGCCTGCGGCGCGGCGGCAGCCATCCCGCCCAGCTGGCCACGGGTAGCCATCGACCGCACGAACACGCCCGGGTCGCCGGCGTGCTCCACCATCCGGATCCGGTCGCCGAGGAGCGCACCGCCGGTGAAGGGTGAGGACGGGTCGATGGCCAGCACCCCGACGCGCTGCCGGGCCTTACGCAGCTGCCCGATCAGTGCCGACGTGGAGGTGGACTTGCCCACCCCGGGGGCACCGGTCAGCCCGACCACGTGCGCGGTGCGCGGCAGCGGGGCCAGCAGCGCGCTCAGCTCCGCCAGCCGCGGCGAACCGTCCTCGATCAGCGAGATCAACCGGCCGACCGCACGCGGTTGGCCGTCCCGGGCACGCGCGACCAGGTCTGCCAGGTCCACCGCGGCCCGCGACGAGGGCGCCGGGCGGCCCGCGCCGCCGGATGCCGTGGTCAGCTCTTCGGCACCCGGATGATCAGGGCGTCGCCCTGGCCGCCACCACCGCACAGCGCGGCCACCCCGGTGCCGCCACCGCGCCGGCGCAGCTCGAGCGCCAGATGCAGCAGGATCCGCGCACCGGACATCCCGATGGGATGCCCGACAGCGATTGCACCGCCATTGACGTTCACGATGTCTGCCGACACTCCCAGCTCCGCGACCGAGGCGAGGCCCACGGCGGCGAAGGCCTCGTTGATCTCGATCAGGTCGAGGTCGGCTACCGAGATGCCCTGCTTGGCCACGGCCGCCTTGATGGCGTTGGCAGGCTGCGACTGCAGCGTGGAGTCGGGTCCGGCCACCACGCCGTGCGCCCCGATCTCGGCCAGCCACGACAGCCCGAGCTCCTCGGCCTTCGCCTTGCTCATCACCACGACGGCGGCGGCCCCGTCCGAGATCGGCGAGGACGAGCCGGCCGTGATGGTGCCGTCCTTGCGGAAGGCCGGCCGCAGCCGGGCCAGCGACTCCACGCTGGTGTCACCACGCACCCCCTCGTCGGTGCGAAACTCGATCGGCTCGCCCTTGCGCTGCGGCACCTCTACCGGCACCACCTCGTCGTCGAAGACGCCGTTCCTCCAGCCGGCGGCAGCGAGCTGGTGGCTGCGAGCGGCGAACTCGTCCTGCTGCTGGCGGCTGAAACCACGGTCGTCCACGTTGGCCGCCTCGGTCAGCGCGCCCATCGCCTGATCTGTCAGCACGTCCCAGAGCCCGTCCAGGGCCATGTGGTCGGCGAGCTCGACCGAGCCGTACTTGAAACCCTCGCGCGACTTGGGCAGCAGGTGCGGCGCCTGAGTCATCGACTCCTGACCACCGGCAACCACGATGTCGAACTCGCCGGCCCGGATCAGCTGATCGGCCAGGGCGATGGCGTCGACGCCGGACAGGCAGACCTTGTTGATGGTGAGGGCCGGGACGGTCAGCGGGATGCCGGCCTTGTGAGCGGCCTGTCGAGCGGGAATCTGGCCGGCGCCGGCGGTGAGCACCTGGCCCATGATCACGTACTGCACCTGATCGGGCGCCACACCGGACTTGGCCAGCGCGGCCTTGATCGCGATGCCACCGAGATCGCTTGCGGAAAAGTCTTTGAGCGAACCGAGCAGCTTGCCGATCGGGGTGCGCGCCCCGCCGACGATGACAGACGTCGTTGCCGACATGTCCGGCCTCCCTACCAGCGCGACGGGCGCGCGGTCGAACGAGCAGATCAGTCCACAATATAGGGCTGATCGGGCCCCGGCCGGATGGCTCTTATGAGCCTGGCCACCACCAACTGGCGGCTCGTGGGCGGTGGCGGGAGCATGACCGGCATGACCATTCTGCGAATCGATCACGTCGGCCTGGCGGTGCCCGACCTGGATGCCGCAATCGCTTTCTACCGCGAGAAGTTCGGCATCCACAGCGTGCACGAGGAGACGAACACCGAGCAGGGAGTGCGCGAGGCCATGCTGGCGGTCGGCGACGGCAGCACCCGCATCCAGCTGCTGGCACCGCTCGATGAGACCTCCACCATCGCCAAGTTCCTGGACCGCAACGGACCGGGCATGCAGCAGCTGGCCTACACCGTCGACGACATCGACCGCACCTGCGCCGAGCTGCGCGAGCAGGGGCTGCGGTTGCTGTACGACCAGCCCCGACGCGGTACCGCCGGCTCCCGGGTCAACTTCATCCACCCGAAGGACGCGCACGGCGTTCTGGTGGAGCTGGTGCAGCCGGCCGACGAGCACTGAGGCGACAGCGAGCCTCGGCCCGGCGGTGGCCGCCGGCCGGTCTGGCGGATGTGGTTCCGCTCACGAGTTACCCAGATCACGACCAGTGCCCGTAAGCGTTACCCGTCAGTAACCTCAGCCGCACACTGCTCGCCCCCACCCGGCTGGAGGACAACAGTCATGGACCAGATTCGTGCCGCCATCAACGACGGAAGCCCCGAAGCGCTGGCCGGCCTGGCCGAGCTCGCGGTGCCGGACAGCTACGCCGGTGCCGTCGTCCTGGCCGAAGAAGAAGGCATGTTCGCGGGCCTGGAGACCAAGGACAAGGACCCGCGCAAGTCGCTGCACGTGCAGCAGGTCGCCACACCGGAGATCGGCCCCGGCGAGGCGCTGATCGCGGTGATGGCAAGCGCCATCAACTACAACACCGTGTGGACCTCCATCTTCGAACCGGTTTCGACGTTCTCTTTCCTGCGCCGCTACGGACGCACCTCCGAGCTGGCCCGCAAGCACGATCTGCCGTACCACGTCGTCGGATCCGATCTGGCGGGCGTAGTGCTGCGGGTCGGCCCGGGCGTGACCCGGTGGAAGGTGGGCGACCGGGTGGTGGCGCACTGCCTGTCGGTCGAACTGGAGGACCCGCAGGGTCATGACGACTCGATGATGGACCCGCAGCAGCGGATCTGGGGCTTCGAGACCAATTTCGGCGGCCTGGCCGAGCTCGCCCTGGTGAAGTCGAACCAGCTGATGCCGATGCCCGAGCACCTGACCTGGGAGGAGGCCGCCTCCCCCGGCCTGGTGAACTGCACCGCCTACCGCCAGCTGGTGAGCCACAACGGCGCGGCGATGAAGCAGGGCGACGTGGTGCTGATCTGGGGGGCCTCCGGCGGCCTCGGCGGCTACGCGACCCAGTTCGCACTCAATGGAGGTGCCATCCCGGTCTGCGTGGTCTCCTCGCCGGAGAAGGCGGAGCTGTGCCGGCGGATGGGTGCGGAGCTGATCATCGACCGGTCGCAGGAGGGCTACAAGTTCTGGTCCGACCCGCAGACCCAGGACGTCAGCGAATGGAAGCGGTTCGGTGCCAAGATCCGCGAGCTGACCGGTGGCGAGGACCCGGACATCGTCTTCGAACATCCCGGTCGTGAGACGTTCGGGGCCTCGGTCTACGTCGCCAAGCGAGGCGGCACCATCGTCACCTGTGCCTCGACCTCGGGCTTCATGCACGAGTACGACAACCGCTACCTGTGGATGAACCTCAAGCGCATCATCGGTTCGCACTTCGCCAATTACCGGGAGTCGTGGGAGGCGAACCGGCTGGTCGCCAAGGGCAAGATCCACCCGACCGTGTCGAAGGTGTACCCGCTGGCCGAGACCGGCCAGGCCGCCTATGACGTGCACCGCAACGCCCACCAGGGCAAGGTCGCGGTGCTGTGCCTGGCCGAGCGGGAGGGCATCGGCGTGCGCGACCCGGAGTTCCGCGCCCGGCACCTGGACGCGATCAACCGGTTCCGGGAGGCCTGATCGCACCCGGAGTGCAACCGGGGAGAGCTCTCGCGCGTCTAGAACAGGTGCGCGATCAGGCCGGCCATACCCCTCGGGCCTGATCGTCGTCGTACCCGTCCCGGGAAGGCGCCGTCCCAACAAGACGCCTGTCCCAATAAGACACCAAGAACTCTCATCCCGCCGTCAGCGGGCCATGTAAGGATTGCACCATGGCAGCCGAGGACCACAGCACCGAACTACTGCCGCTACTCGACAGCGACCAGCCGTTCTTCGATGTGAGCATGCGCGGCTATGACAAGCGTCAGGTCGATGACTACGTGGCGCGGACCAACGCCCAACTGGCCGAGCTGACCGCCGCACGCGACGCCGCCCTGGCGATCAGTGCCGATCGGGCCGCCCAGCTGGCCGCGCACGAGGCGCACATCGAGTCGCTGAAGGCCCAGGCGGCCAAGAAGATCGAGACGATGAACCCGGCGGCGGTGTCCGACCGGATCCGGGAGATGCTGCAGCTGGCCACCGAGGAGGCGGCGCAGACCCGGCGCGCCGCCGAGGTGGAGGCCGAGCGGGTGCTGGCCGCTGCCCGCGCGGACGCGGAGAAGATGCGCGCGGAGACGGCGGCGGAGCAGCAGCGGTTGACCGCCGGGGCGGCTCAGCGCTCGGCCGAGGCCGACCAGAAGCTTGCCCAGGCCCGCACCCAGGCTGCCGCCGAGCTGGAGCGGGCCCGGGCCGAGGCCGCGGCACTGACCGAATCAGCTCGGGCCGAGCGCGACCGGCTGGACGCCGAGGCGGCCACCGCCCGTGCCGCTGCCGACGATGCCGCTGCGCGCAAGCGAGCCACCGCTGACGAGGACTTCGAGATCACCCTGCGGACCCGTCGCAGCGCTGCCGAGCAGGAGCTGACGAGCTCGGCAGCAAGGGCCAGGGCGGCCGCGGAGCAGACCGTGGCCGAGGCCAGCGACAAGGCCGACAGGCTGGTCGCGGACGCCCGCGCCGAGGTGGATCGGCTGCGCGCGGCCCAGCGGCAGACGCAGCAAGAACTGCAGGATCTGCACGGCCGGCTCGGCGAGATCATCGCCGCGCAGGGGTGATCGCTCAGCCGTAGCGCGGGGCGTTGCGACTGCGCTGCACACCGGGCGAGCGGACGTCGCGTGCGGCCCAGCAGCTGGTGTGCCAGTGCCGGCGGTCAGCAGCCTCGGCATCCTCGGCGGGCCAGGCGACGACATGGCTGCTGCCCGGAGCCAGCAGCTGGTCGCAGCCGGGGCAGCGATAGGGTCCGCCCGGCGTGGCCACCGAACGCACCCGGTAATCCCGTCCTCGCCATCCTTCCACCCGCTCGCCGCGCACGGTGGACAGCGGCCGGGCCGGCCGGGTCCACTTGGAGCTGCGGCGCGATGGCATGAGATCAGCCGGCCAGCGCGCGGACGACCCGGGACGGGCTCGGCCAGCCGAGCTGCTCGGCCATCCACACGCTGGTGCGCACCAGCGCGGCCAGGTCCAGGCCGGACTCGATCCCGAGACCGTCCAGGAACCAGACCAGGTCCTCGGTGGCCAGGTTGCCGGTCGCGCTCTCGGCGTACGGGCAGCCACCAAGGCCGCCGGCCGAGGCGTCGATGATGGACACGCCGCTCTGCAGCGCCGCCAGCGTGTTGGCCAGCGCCTGGCCGTAGGTGTCGTGAAAGTGCACGGCGATGCGCTCCAGCGCAACCGCGTCAGCCAGCCGGGCGAGCAGGCTCTGCACCTGCCCCGCCGTCGCCACGCCGATGGTGTCGCCCAGGCTGAGCTCGTCGCAGCCGAGATCGAGGATCTGTTGCGCGAGCGCCACCACCTGCTGCTGCGGTACCGGGCCCTCCCACGGGTCGCCGAAGCACATCGACAGGTACCCGCGCACCCGCAACCCGTGTGCCTTGGCCCGGCTGACCACCGGCGCGAACATCTGGATCGACTCGTCGACCGTCCGGTTGAGGTTCCGGCGGGCGAAGGTCTCGGTCGCGCTGCCGAAGATGGCGATCTCCCGCGCACCGGCGTCCATGGCGCGGTCCAGCCCGGTTTCGTTCGGCACCAGCACCGGAAACCGTACCGGCTGGTCCAGCTCGAGCCCCGCCAGCACCAGCTGGGCATCGGCGAGCTGCGGCACCCACCTGGGGTGGACGAAGCTGGTCGCCTCCACCACGGTGTGACCGGCTTCGATCAGGCGATGGATGAACTCGATCTTGACCTCGGCGCTGACGATCGCCGATTCGTTCTGCAAACCGTCGCGGGCGCCGACCTCACAGATGGTCACTCGCTCAGGCAGCCCCGAGGCGCTCACGACGTCGGGCAGGCCGGCCGCGACCATCGCAGAACTCCCTTGTTCTGGTGACTATGTGCAGGACTAAGCGTAGTCGCGGAAGCCCTTGCCGGTCTTGCGGCCGAGCCGGCCGGCCTTGACCAGGTGCTCCAGCAGCGGCGCCGGAGCGAAGCCGGGCTCACGGAACTCCTGGTACAGCACCCGCTGGATCGCCAGCGAGACATCGAGTCCGACCACATCGAGCAGCTCGAACGGGCCCATCGGATAGCCGCAGCCGACCTTCATGGCCGAGTCGATGTCCTCGCTGGTGGCGTAGTGCGCCTCGAGCATCTTGACTGCGTCGTTGAGGTACGGGAAGAGCAGCGCGTTGACGATGAAGCCGGCCCGATCACCGCAGCGCACCGGGTGCTTGCCGAGCCGGGCGCTGACCGCGAGCGCGGTGGCCGCCACGTCGGGCGCGGTCGAGACGGTGGAAACGACCTCGACCAGCTGCATGATCGCAGCGGGGTTGAAGAAGTGCATGCCGATCACGTCGGACTGGCGCTGGGTCGCCGCCGCGCATTCGATGACGGGCAACGAGGACGTGGTGGTCGCCAGCACCGCACCCGGCTTGCAGATCTCGTCGAGATTGGAGAACAGGGCTTGCTTGACGGACAATTCCTCGACGACGGCCTCGACGACGAGATCGACGGAGGCAAGGTCGTCCAACCGGTGCGAGCCGCTGATCCGGGCCAGCGCCGCATCCCGCTCCGCCTCGGAAAGCTTGCCGCGCTGCACCGCCTTGTCCAGCGACCGCTGCACGCCGGCGAACACCTGCGCGCCCTTCTCGGTCGAGCGGGCGACGAACACCACGTCGTAGCCGGCCTTGGCGAACACCTCGATGATGCCCGTGGCCATCACCCCGGACCCCACGACGCCCACCTGCTGGATCGGCCGCGGTTGCACCGAGGCCGGCTCGCCGGCCGGGGCTGCCGCATCGGCCACCACGTTGGGCGAATCGGGGCCGTCGTAGGTGTAGAAGCCGCGACCGACCTTGCGGCCGAGCAGGCCTGCCGTGATCATCTGCTTGAAGATCGGGGTGGGCGCGTGCAACCGGTCCCGGGACTGCTTGTACATCGTGTCGAGGATTTCGAACGCGGTGTCCAGTCCGATCAGGTCGAGCAGCGCCAGCGGGCCCATCGGCAGGCCGCAACCGAGCTTCATGGCCGCGTCGATGTCCTCGCGGCTGGCGTAGCGCTCGGAGTACATCGCGGCCGCATGGTTCAGGTAGCCGAACAGCAGCGCATTGGCGATGAAGCCGGCCCGGTCACCGATGGTGACATCGGTCTTGCCCAGCGAGGCCGCGAATTGCTCGATGTCATCGACCACATCCGGCTCGGTCACCACGCTGCGCACGATCTCGACCAGCTTCATCACCGGCGCCGGGTTGAAGAAGTGCATGCCGACGACCTTGTCCGGCCGTCCGGTCGCCACGGCGATCTCGGTTACCGAAAGCGATGAGGTGTTGGTCGCCAGGATCGTGTCGGGCCGGCAGATCCCGTCGAGTTGGCTGAAGATGGCGCGCTTGAGCTCCAGCTGCTCGGGCACCGCCTCGACCACCAGATCGACATCAGCCAGCGCCTTGAGCTCGGTGTCGAAGCTGATCCGGTCGAGCAGGGCACGCTGATCCTCGGCAGCCAGCTTGCCGCGGGCCACCGCGCGCCCGGTGGAGTGCTCCAGATGGCCGCGCCCGCGTGCCACCGCGGCATCGTCACGATCCACCGCGACCACGCTGAGGCCATTGCGCGCGAACACCTCGACGATGCCGGCACCCATGGTGCCGAGCCCCACCACGCCGACCTTGCTGAACGTGCGCGCCATTGCTGCTGCTCCTCACTGCGGGCTGGTTGACCCTGACGTTAACCGCATCGCCAACCACCCGGGAAATCGGTGGGGCCAGTCTCACACCGCTGCGATCAGCGACCCCAGCGAAGCCTGGCCAACTGCTTCAGCTGCTCGATCGCACGGGCAGATCGGGCAAACGTGGCCAGCCGCAGCGGGATCGGGAACCGTTGGCGGGTGATGGCGCGAGACCTGGCGAACTCGCGCAGCCCGTCCGGGCCGTGGATCCGGCCGAAGCCGGAATCCTTGCTGCCACCCCAGGGCAATCCGGGCACCGAGGCGTAGGTGAGCACGGAGTTGATGCTCACCATGCCGGCGTCCAGCTGCCGGGCGATCGTGGAGCCGAGCCTGCGGCTGAACACCGAGGCGCCGAGGCCGTAGCTGGAATCGTTGGCGCGGGCCACCGCCTCCTCGACGCTGGCCACGGTGGTCACAGTCAGGGTGGGGCCGAAGGTCTCCTCGGTGCTGGCGGCCGCATCCGCCGGCACGTCCACCAGCACCACAGGATCCACATAGGGCGGGCGCACCGCCTCGCGCCCGCCCAGCAGCGCCCGGCCACCGCGATCGAGTGCATCGCCGATGTGGCGGGCGATGACGTTGAGCTGATTCGGCATGGTGATCGGGCCGTACTCGCGACCGGGCGTCAGGGTGCTGGCCTTGCGGATGAGTTTGTCCAGGAACTGCTCGGCAACCGCTGCCTCGACGTAGATGCGCTCCACCCCCGCGCAGGTCTGGCCCGCGTTGAACATGCCGCCCCAGACAGCCTGATCTGCCGCGAGGTCCAGGTCGGCGTCGGCGGCCACGATCAGCGCGTCCTTACCGCCGCACTCGACCACGCACGGGGTCAGGTTCACTGCGCAGGCCGCCATCACCTTGCGCCCGGTGGCAGCCGAGCCCGTGAAGGCGAGCTTGTCCACGCCCGCGGTGCACAGCGCGCTGCCGGTGTCGCCGAAGCCGGTGAGCAGCTGGAAAACCGGCTGCTCACCGACCACCTCGGCGAAGCTGTCCACCAGCCAGCGGCCGGTTGCCGGGGTGAACTCGCTGGGTTTGAACACCACCGCGTTGCCGGCCGCAAGCGCGTAGGAGATAGAGCCGAGCGGGGTGTGCACCGGATAGTTCCACGGCCCGATAACCCCGACCACGCCATAGGGCAGGTACTCCAGGGTGGCGGCGTGGTTGATCGCGAGCAACCCCGGGCTGACCCGCCTGCGGCCGAGGATGCTGCGGGCGTGGTCGGCGGCCCAGGACAGGTGGGCAATGGCGATGGTCACTTCCAGCACGGCGTCATCGACCGGCTTGCCGTTCTCGCCGGCGATGAGCCGGCTCAGCTCGTCGGTCCGCTCGGTCAGCAACCGGCGCCAGGCGTGCAACCGCCGGCGGCGTTGGCCCGCAGGGAGGGCCGCCCACCATCGGGCGGCCGGTCGGGCGCGCTCGACGGCGGCCCGAACGTCGGCCTCGGTGTGGACGGGGAACCGGCCCAGTTCCGCGCCGGTGGCCGGATCCAGGCTCGCGAAGTCGGTGGCGGTGCCGGACTGCGCCTGGCTGGTGGCGGTCATAGCCAGAGGTTACTGACCGGTAGCCAGTAGCACCACCCCGCATTTCGCGGGGCCGGAGCCGACGGACGAGCCGGCGAGAAGAGGAGGAGCGGGCTAGAAGAGCCGGTCTGCCGAGGTGTCGATGCCACGCAGCTCGTCGTAGTCGAGGACCAGGCAGTCGATCCCGCGATCCGCTGCGAGCGTGCGTGCCTGCGGCTTGATCTCCTGCGCCGCGAACACCCCCCGCACCGGCGACAGCAGCGGATCGCGATTCAGCAGCTCCAGATAGCGGGTCAGCTGCTCCACCCCGTCGATCTCGCCGCGACGCTTGATCTCCACCGCCACCGCTACCCCGTCGGGATCGCGAGCCAGGATGTCCACCGGCCCGATCGCGGTGGGGTACTCCCGCCGCACCAGCCGGTAGCCGGCACCGAGCTTGTCGATGTGCTGGGCCAGTAGCACCTGCAGGTGGGCCTCGACGCCATCCTTGACCAGGCCCGGATCCACACCGAGTTCGTGCGCGGAGTCGTGCAGCACCTCGTCCACGGTGATCAGCAGTTGCTCACCGGCCTTGTTGGTGACCGTCCACTGACCCTCGGCCTCGACCAGCTTGCACGGCGGGGACATCCAGTTCAGCGGCTTGTAGGAACCGCCGTCGGCATGCACCAGCACCGAACCGTCGGCCTTGACCATGAGCAACCTGGGCGCCATCGGCAGGTGGGCGGTGAGGCGTCCGACGTAATCGACCGAGCAACGAGCAATGACCAGGCGCACCGGGGCAGCTTAGCCAGCATCGGCGACCGGCAGCTGATGCGCCTCCCGGATCGCGTCGACCACCTGATCGAGCACCCGGCTCATCTCGAAGTCCTTGGGTGTGAAGACCCGCGCCACGCCCAGCTGGAGCAGCCTTGCCGCATCCGCATCGGGCACGATGCCGCCGACCACCAGCGGCACGTCGGTGAGGCCTGCCTCGTGCAGACCGGCCAGCACCTCCGGCACCACCGACAGGTGCGAACCGGATAGCACCGACAGCCCCACCACGTGCACGTCCTCCTCGACCGCGGCCGACACGATCTGCGACGGGGTCAGCCGGATGCCGGAGTAGATGACCTCGAAGCCGGCATCGCGCGCCCGAACCGCGATCTGCTCCGCGCCGTTGGAGTGACCGTCCAACCCCGGCTTGCCCACCAGGAACTTCAGCCGGCCACCGAGCGCGGCACCGGTCGCGCGCACCCGCTGCCGGAGCACTTCGAAATCCGAGGTGCTGCTGCCGCCGACGGCCGCGGCCACTCCGGTCGGCGCGCGGTACTCACCGAAGACCTCGCGCAGCGCGCCGGCCCACTCCCCCGTCGTCACTCCGACCCGTGCGCACGCCAGCGTCGCGTGCATCAGGTTCTGCTCCGTCTTGGCGGCCTCGCGCAGCTCGGTGAGCGCCGAGTCGACCGCGGCGGCGTCGCGCTGCGCCCGCCAGGCCCGCACCTTGTCGATCGCGGCCTGCTCCACCGACGGATCGACGGTCAGGATCGAACCGGTCAGGTCCGCCGTCAGCGGGTTGGGCTCGGTCTCGGTGAACCTGTTGACGCCGACCACGATGTCCTCGCCGGTCTCCATCCGCCGGCGGCGCTGCGCCAGCGAGCTGACCAGCTCGGATTTCAGGTAGCCGGACTCGACCGCGGCGATCGCGCCGCCCAGCTGCGAGACCTTGTCGATCTCGGCCCGCGCACCGGCCACCAGCTCGGCAACCTTGGCCTCCACCACAGCCGAGCCGTCGAACAGATCGCCGTACTCGAGCAGATCCGTCTCGTAGGCCAGCACCTGTTGCATGCGCAACGACCACTGCTGATCCCACGGCCGCGGCAGCCCGAGCGCCTCGTTCCACGCGGGCAGCTGCACCGCGCGCGCCCGCGCGTTCTTCGACAGCGTCACCGCGAGCATCTCGATGAGGATCCGGGTCACGTTGTTCTCCGGCTGCGCCTCGGTCAGGCCCAGCGAGTTGACCTGGACGCCGTAGCGAAGCCGGCGCTGCCTGGGATCCGTGACGCCGTAGCGCTGCAGCGTGATCTCGTCCCACAGCTGCACCAGCGCGCGCAGCTTGCACAGCTCCTCGACGAACCGGACGCCGGCATTGACGAAGAAGGAGATCCGGCCGACGACCTCACCGAATTTCTCCGCCGGCACCTGTCCGGAATCGCGGACGGCGTCCAGCACCGCGGTCGCGGTGGACAGGGCGAAGGCGATCTCCTGCACCGGCGTGGCCCCGGCCTCCTGCAGGTGATAGCTGCAGATGTTGATCGGGTTCCACTTGGGCACGCGCTGCACAGTGAAGGCGATCAGGTCGGTGATCAACCGCAGCGAGGGGCCCGGCGGGAAGATGAACGTTCCGCGGGACAGGTACTCCTTGACGATGTCGTTCTGCGTGGTGCCGCTCAGCTTCTGCCACACCTGCTCGACCGGCATGCCGGCCGCGTCGGCTTGTTCCTCGGCCACGACGAGGTACAGCGCCAGCAGCCACATGGCCGGAGCGTTGATCGTCATCGAGGTGTTCATCTCGGCCAGCGGGATCTGCTCGAACAGCTCGCGCAGGTCCGCCAGATCCGCGACCGGCACGCCCACCTTGCCGACCTCGCCGCGGGCCAGCTCGGCATCGGGGTCGTACCCGGTCTGGGTCGGCAGGTCGAAGGCGACGGACAGGCCGGTCTGGCCCTTGGCCAGGTTTCGCCGGTAGAGCGCGTTCGACTCGGCAGGACTGGAGTGGCCGGCGTAGGTCCGCATCACCCAGGGCCGGTCGCGGGTCGGGCGGCTGGTGCTGTCCTGGTCGGTTCCCATCGCCCGAGTGTGGCGCACCGTCGCTGCCCGCGCGTGCCTGTGTGGCCCATTTCGCAGCGGTTACCGGCCAGTAGGACGTCCCTTCGAGAGCGCTTGCAGCGCGGGCCGGTGGCACCATGTAGGAGTGGGCTTTGACTTCACGACATTGTTCTGGGCGGCCGGCATCCTGGCCATCCTGATCTTGATGATGCGCTGGGTGTTCGCCCCCTCGAAACGGCCGCACACCGGGCGCCCGCAGACCGGTCCGGGGGCTGACACCGGGCTGCTGGTGCCGGTGTTGCAGACCTCGCGCTCCACGGCGCTGGCCAGCAAGGACCAGCTGATCGCGCGCGGAGTGCGCGCCTCGGTGTCGAGGCTGGCCGTGGACAGCTACCAGGTGATGGTCTTTCGCACAGATGCCGAGCGAGCCGGCGAGATCCTGCGCCCGGACCGCTAGGTTGGGCAGATGGCCGTGCACCTCACCCGCATCTACACCCGCACCGGAGACGACGGCAGCACCGCGTTGGGGGACCTGAGCCGGGTCGCGAAGACCGACGTGCGGGTTGCGGCCTACGCCGATTCCGACGAGACGAACGCCTCGCTCGGGGTGGCCCGGGCGCTCGGCCAGCTGCCCGCCGAGCTGGACGCGGTGGTCAGCCGGCTGCAGAACGACCTGTTCGACGTCGGCGCGGACCTGTGCACCCCCGTGCGACCCGACCCCGAATTCCCGCCGCTGCGGATCACCGATGCGTACGTGAGCCGGCTTGAGGGCTGGTGCGACGAGTTCAACGCCCGGCTGACCAAGCTGAGCAGCTTCATCCTGCCCGGGGGAACGCCGGGTGCCGCGCTGCTGCACTCCTCCCGCACCATTGCCCGGCGGGCCGAGCGCAGCGTGTGGCGGCTGATCGAAGCCGACCCAGAGCACACCAACACGCTGACCGCGACCTACCTGAACCGGCTGTCCGACCTGCTGTTCATCCTGGCTCGCTGTGCGAACCCCGACGGCGACGTGCTCTGGCAGCCCGGCGGCATGCGGGGCTGAGCGGGAGCCGCACGCCCGGCCGCTGACGTCAGAATCGCGGCGCCGAAGCCTCCAGCCAGGACAGAAATCCGGTCACGCCGTTGTCCGGGAAGGCCAGGCTGACCTCAGCGCCGTGGAACGTGCAATCCACGATGGCAAAGTTGGGCCTCAGCGCCATGTCGCGCGCGGCCTCCCAGGCCCGGGTCGAGACCACCCGCAGCTCGGCACGGGGCAGCCGCGCGGCCGCTGCGGGCGACAGCGACAGCGTCCGGTACCAGATGAGCTCGTCGCCGGCGTAGCGGCCGACACCGTTGGACCACCGTCCCGTGCCACGCTTGAAGGCCATCGGCAGGCCGCCGGTGGAGGCGACCACTCGACGCTGATGCGCCAGCACCAGCAACCACGCGGCCATACCTCCGAGGATCACCACGCACGCCACCAGCAGGCCGACGTTCTCGATCAACGCCCCCACCCGGCTGCCTCCGCGCTCGTGGCCGGCCCGCCGACGGACGACGGCAGGCCCTGGTTCGTGCTAGACCTGCTCCCCCGCTGCACGCAGCCGGGCCAGTGCCCGGTTTCGCGCAGCTACCGATTCGTCGTCGGTCGCATCTCCGATGCGCTCGAGCGCCTGCCGGGCTCGTGCCACGTCGATCTCTTCTGAGGTCTCGGCCATCTCGGCCAGCACCGAGACGCCGTCCGGGCGAACCGACAGGAAGCCGCCGTGCACCGCGACCCGCAGTTCCTGCCCGTCGCTGGGCTGGATCCGCACCAGCCACCCGGGGGCCAACGCACCGAGCAGCGGCGCGTGACCGGGCATGATGCCGATCTCGCCGTCCGCGGTCCGGGCGTAGACCGCGTTGGCCTCGCCGGACCACAACGGCCGTTCGACCGAGACCAGCTCTACCTGCATTGGCATACCGCTATCCCCTGCTCCTCGCGCGAGTGGCTAGCTCGCTGTGCGCCTGGCTCGATGCTCACTCGCCGACCCTGTGCTGTGCCAGTCCCTGAACTCAGGCCTTGCGCAGCTCGTCGGCCTTCTTCTCCAGGTCCTCCAGGCCACCACACATGAAGAACGCCTGCTCCGGGTAGTCATCGAAGTCGCCGGCGGCGAGCCGCTTGAAGGCGTCGATGGTCTCCTCCACCGGGACGAACGAGCCGGGAATGCCGGTGAACTGCTCGGCCACGAAGGTGTTCTGGGACAGGAAGCGCTCGATCCGGCGAGCCCGGCCGACCAGGATCTTGTCCTCTTCGGACAGCTCGTCGATGCCGAGAATGGCGATGATCGACTGCAGCTCGTTGTACCGCTGGAGGATCCGCTTGGTCTCCGAAGCCACGTCGTAGTGCTCCTGGCCGATGTACTGCGCGTCCAGGATGCGCGAGGTGGAGTCCAGCGGATCCACCGCCGGGTAGATGCCCTTCTCCGAGATCGGCCGGGACAGCACCGTGGTGGCGTCCAGGTGCGCGAACGCGGTGTGCGGCGCCGGGTCGGTGATGTCGTCGGCCGGGATGTAGATGGCCTGCATCGAGGTGATCGAGTGTCCCCGGGTGGAGGTGATGCGCTCCTGCAGCTGACCCATCTCATCGGCCAGGGTCGGCTGGTAACCGACCGCGGACGGCATCCGGCCGAGCAGCGTCGACACCTCCGAACCCGCCTGGGTGAAGCGGAAGATGTTGTCGATGAACAGCAGCACGTCCTGGTTCTGCACGTCGCGGAAGTACTCGGCCATGGTCAGCGCCGACAGCGCCACCCGCAGCCGGGTGCCCGGCGGCTCGTCCATCTGGCCGAACACCAGCGCGGTGTCGTTCAGCACGCCCGAGTCAGTCATCTCGGCGATCAGGTCGTTGCCCTCGCGGGTGCGCTCGCCGACGCCGGCGAACACCGAGACGCCACCGAAGTTCTTGGCGACCCGGTAGATCATCTCCTGGATCAGCACCGTCTTGCCGACGCCGGCGCCACCGAACAGGCCGATCTTGCCACCGGTCACGTACGGGGTGAGCAGGTCGATCACCTTGATGCCGGTCCAGAACGGCTCGGTCTTGGACTCCAGCTGGTCGAACGGCGGCGGGTCGCGGTGGATGGACCAGCGCTCGGGGAACTCCAGTCCCTTGCCCGCGTCGTCCAGCGCCTGCCCCAGCGCGTTGAACACGTGGCCCTTGGTGATGTCACCGACCGGCACCGTGATCGACTCGCCGGTGTCGGTCACCTCGGCGCCGCGGACCAGACCGTCCGTCGGCTGCATCGAGATGGCGCGCACCATGTCGTCGCCGATGTGCTGGGCGACCTCGAGGGTCAGCGTCTTGGACAGCTCCCCCAGATCGATCCCCACCGTGAGCGCGTTGAACAGCTCCGGGATGTTGTTACGCCCGAACTCGACGTCGACCACTGGGCCGATGACCCGGACGACGCGCCCGACGCCTGCCGAGGCAGGCCCGGTGCTGGCTTCGTTGCTGAGGGTTGCGGTCATCAGTAATCACTTCCTGCGCTCGCGAGGGCATCGGCGCCGCCGACGATCTCGCTGATTTCCTGGGTGATTTCCGCCTGGCGGGCTTGGTTGGCCAGTCGGGTGTAGGTGCGAATGAGGTCACCGGCGTTGTCCGAAGCCGACTTCATGGCCCGCCGGCGGGCCGCGGACTCGGAGGCGGCCGATTCCAGCAGCGCGGAGAAGATCCGGGCGCTGACGTAACGCGGCAGCAGTTCGGCCAGCAGCTCGGTCGGTTCCGGCTCGAACTCGTAAGCCGGCTTCGGGCCGTCCTGAGCCTCCTCCTCGGCGGACTCGGTGGCTTCCTCGATCGAGACCGGCGAGACCTGCGCCGAGGTCGCGGTCTGGGTGACCATCGACTCGAAGCGGGTGTAGACCACGTGCAACTCGTCGATTCCGGGCTCGCCGTGCGACTCGCCGTTGCTGGTTGCCAGCAATGCCGCCACCACCGTCTCGGTGGCGGCACGCGCATCGACGAAGTTGGGCTGCTCGGAGAAGCCGGTCCAGCTGTCGGTGTACGGGATCCGGCGGAACCGGAAGTAGCCGACACCCTTGCGACCGATCACGTACAGCACCGGCTCCTTGCCGTCGGCGCGCAACCGCTCGGCCAGCTCGTTGGCGGTCTTGATCGCGTTCGAGCTGTAACCACCGGCCAGACCGCGGTCAGAGGTGATGACCAGGATGCCGGCCCGGCGCGGGTTGTCCACGCCGGTCAGCATGGGGTGCTGCAGCGAGGCGTCCTGGCCGAGCGCGGCCAGCGCCCGGGTCAGTTCCCGGACATAGGGCCGGGCCTGATTGACCCGGCTCTGGGCCTTGACGATCCGGGACGCGGCGATGAGCTCCATCGCCTTGGTGATCTTCTGGGTCGACTGGGTGGCCCTGATCTGCCGCCGGTAGACCCGAAGCTGAGCTCCCATCCGTCAGGACTTCGCGTCCGCGTCGGTGTTCTTGGACGCCGACTCCGACTGGAACTGGCTCTTGGCTTCCTTGACCGCATCCTCCAGCATCGTGACGGTGTCATCGTCCAGCACGCCGGTGTTGGCGATGTTGTCGAAGATCTCCTGCTTGTTGCGGGCGATGTAGTCGTGGAAGAAGGCCTCGAACGGGCGAACTTCGGCAACGTCCAGGTCATCGAGCTGGCCGGTGGTGCCAGCCCAGATCGAGACCACCTCGCGCTCGGGCGGGAACGGCGAGGACGCCGGCTGCTTGAGCAGCTCGACCAGCCGCGAGCCGCGCAGCAGCTGCTGCTGGCTGGCCTTGTCCAGGTCCGAACCGAACGCGGCGAACGCCTCGAGCTCGCGGTACTGAGCCAGGTCCACCCGCAACCGGCCGGCGACCGACTTCATCGCCTTGGTCTGCGCCGAGCCACCCACCCGGGACACCGAGATGCCCACGTTGATGGCCGGCCGGACGCCTGCGTTGAACAGGTCCGTTTCCAGGAAGCACTGGCCGTCGGTGATCGAGATGACGTTGGTCGGGATGTAGGCCGAGACGTCGTTGCCCTTGGTCTCGATGATCGGCAGGCCGGTCATCGACCCGCCGCCCATCTCGTCCGACAGCTTCGCGCAACGCTCGAGCAGCCGCGAGTGCAGGTAGAAGACGTCGCCCGGGTAGGCCTCGCGGCCCGGCGGCCGGCGCAGCAGCAGCGACACCGCGCGGTAGGCCTCGGCCTGCTTGGAAAGGTCGTCGAAGACGATCAGCACGTGCTTGCCGTCATACATCCAGTGCTGGCCGATCGCCGAACCGGTGTAGGGGGCCAGGTACTTGAAGCCGGCCGAGTCCGAGGCCGGCGCGGCCACGATGGTGGTGTACTCCAGCGCGCCGGCATCCTCGAGGGTGTTGCGGGCCGAGGCGATGGTCGAGCCCTTCTGCCCGATCGCCACGTAGATGCAGCGGACCTGCTTGTCCGGGTCGCCGGTCTTCCAGTTGTCGCGCTGGTTGATGATCGCGTCCAGGGCGACGGTGGTCTTGCCGGTCTGCCGGTCGCCGATGATCAGCTGCCGCTGGCCACGACCGATCGCGGTCATCGCGTCGATGGCCTTGATGCCGGTCAGCAGTGGCTGCTTGACCTCCTTGCGCTGGACCACGGTCGGTGCCTGCAGCTCCAGCGCGCGGCGCTCGCTCGACTCGATCTCGCCGAGACCGTCGATGGGCTGGCCGAGCGGGTTGACGACCCGGCCGAGGAAGTTGTCGCCGACGGGCACCGAGAGGATCTCGCCGGTCCGCTTGACCTGCTGGCCTTCCTCGATCTGGGAGGCGTCACCGAGGATGACCACACCGATGTCGCGGACGTCCAGGTTCAGCGCCAGGCCGAGGGTGCCGCCCTCGAACTCGAGCAGCTCGTTGGTCATGGCGCTGGGCAGGCCTTCGACGTGGGCGATGCCGTCACCGGTGTCGGACACGACGCCGACCTCCTCGCGGGAGGCTTCGGAGGTGTAGGAGGACACGTAGCCCTCGAGTGCACTCCGGATCTCGTCGGCGGAGATAGTCAGCTCAGCCATCTTGGTTCCTCAATTCCTTCGTCGTGTGTCGCTCAGCCGGCCAGCGCGGCACGTGCTGCCGCGAGCCGGGACGTGACCGTGCCGTCGATGACTTCGTCGCCGACCTTGACCTGCAAGCCCCCCTGCACTCGGGGGTCCACGGCCGACCGGACGCTGATCGGCCTTCCGTACATTGTGCTCAGTGCCTCGCCCAGCCGCCGGGACTGCTGCTCGGTCAGCTCGGTGGCCGTGACCACCCGCGCCACCGAACGCTCCCGCCGGGCGGCGCTGGCCTCCAGCAGGTCGTCGATAGCCAGCAGCAGGCTCGCCTTGCGAGTGCTGCCGACCGCGTGCGTGAGCAGTTCTTCGGTGATCGGGTTGACCTTGCCGGCCAGCACCGACTTCAGCAGGGCCTGGCGGCGTTCGGCCGGCACCACGCGCTCGTCCAGCGCGGCGATGAGCTCACCGGAACCGTCCAGGATCCGCTCGAAGCGGAACAGCTCGTCCTCGACGGTGTCCAACTCGCCGGCCTGCTCGGCCGCAGCCAGCAGCGCATCGTCAGCCATCAGTTCCAGGCTGTCTGCCAGGTCCCAGGGTGAGGACCAGCGCCGCTCGGCCGCGTAGCTGACCAGATTCACGGCCGAGCCGGAGAGCCTGCCGCCGAACAGCTGACGGGCCAGTTCCGAGCGCCCGGAGGCGTCGGTGGCCGGGTCGCCCAGCGTGCGGCGCAACCGCGGCTGGGCGTCGAGCAGAGCCGAGACCGAGTACAGCTGCTCGGCCAGCTCCCGCTGCCCAGCGGTACCGGATACCTCGGGCAGCACCTCGCCCAGGCGGGAGCGCATCTGCGCGAGCGCGGTACGGGAGGCGGAGTTGACCATCATGCGCCGCTGGCCGCCTGGCGCTCGATGTCGGCGAGGAAGGTATCCACCGTGCGGCTGATCGCGGCATCGTCGGACAGCTTCTGACCGACGATCTTCTCAGCCAGCTCCACCGCCAGCGTGCCGATCTCGCCCCGCAGCTCGCGAACCACCTGGCTGCGCTGTGCCGCCAGCTGATCCTCACCTCGGCTGACGATCCGGGCCGACTCCTCCTGCGCCTGCGCCCGCAGGTCCTCGATGATGCGCTGCGCCTCGGCGCGGGCGTTCTCGCGGATCTGCGCGGCCTCGGTCCGGGCTTCGGTGAGCTGGGCCTGGTACTGGGCCAGCAGCTGCGCCGCCTCGGCCTGCGCGGCCTCGGCCCGGGCGATGCCACCCTCGATGGCATCGCGGCGCGCTTCGAAGCCGCGCTCGAACGCCGGCACGACGTACTTGCGAACCAGGAAGTACAGGATGCCGAAGATGATCAGCCCGAGGATGATCTCGGACCAGGTCGGAACGAGCGGGTTGACGTCGCTTTCCGCCGCCAACAGGTGAACCGTGGTCATGGGTACCCCAGGAGTGTCGGTGGCTGCGAGTTACTTGATTGCGAAGGCGAGCGCGATACCGATGATGGCCAGCGCCTCGGCGAGGGCGAAGCCCAGAATCGCGATGGTCTGCAACCGGGACTGCATCTCGGGCTGGCGAGCCGTGCCGTTGATGTAGGCAGCGAACACCAGGCCGATGCCGATACCGGGGCCGATGGCCGCGAGGCCGTAACCAACCATGTTGAGCGAGCCGGTCATGAACTTTCCTTTCGTTAACGGTCCGGTGTGAACCGTTGTCTCGGGTTCTGCGCAGGGTGCGCGGGACGGGAGAACTACTAGTGCGAGTCGGCGAGGGCTCCACCGAGGTACTGCGCGGTCAGCAGCGTGAAGACGTAGGCCTGCAGGATTGCCACGATGAACTCGAGCAGGCCGACGCCGATACCCAGCGCGAAGGCCAGGATGCCGGCCGGCTTGAGCACGATGTTGCCGGTGGCGTGCAGCAACATGTACTCACCGCCGCTGGCGAACAGCAGCAGCAACAGGTGGCCGGCGAACATGTTGGCGAACAGACGCAACGACAGCGTGACCGGCCGGACCAGGATGTTGGACAGGAACTCCAGCGGCACCAGCAGCACCAGCATGATCGCCGGCACCCCGGACGGGACCGCCTGCAACTTGAAGTAGCCGCCCACGCCGTGCCGGGCGATGCCGGCTGCGTTGTAGATGACCCACACCAGTCCGGCCAGCGCGTAGGCGAAACCGACGCGGCTGAACGGCGCGAACTGCAGCACCGGCACCAGGCTGAACAAGTTGTTGATCAGGATGAAGAAGAACAGCGACACCAGCAGCGGCACGAAGCGCCGGTAGTCACGGCCGCCGATGCTGTCCTGCGCGATGCCGTTGCGAACAAAGGTGTAGGCCTGCTCACCGAGGTACTGCCCGCGGCTCGGCACGACAGCGGCGCGGCGCGAGGTGACCCGCAGGAAGACGAAGGCGAGCACAGCGGCCAGCACGAACAGCAGCGAGATCTTGGTCAGCAGGACCTGGTGGCCCCCGAACAGGTCCTTGAAGACGAAGTCCGACGGTCCGGGCGCCACGAAACCGGGGTTGGCCGCCAATACCTCAAAACCTGGGACGGTGGTGCTCACGCAGTCTCTCCTCGGTCATCTTCTGGCCGCGATTTTCGGGCTGCTGGATCATCATGATTCGCAGGATCGGGGTGGGCCGGAGCCTGCGGTTGCGGATCTTGGTCTTCGGGGGTGGTGCTCTTGACGCCGGTGGGAGGATGCACTCGGTAGCGGGCGAACACCAGGTACATCCCGAAACCGGCGCCGACGAGGATCCCTAGCGGGAGCCAGAAGCCGGCATGCAACCACTTGCTCAGTCCCAGACCGATCAAGCCGTAAAACAAGACTCCGGATACAAGATATCCGAAGGCCGCCCATGGATCAGCGCCGCCCTCGTCGGGCCCCTCGCGTTTCCTGGGCGTGGTCATTTCTAAGAAGATGCTAACAGCTTGTTACGGGTGCTCCTGCACGACCCAGACCTCGGCAACCTGCCCGATCGTCCAGATCAGCACGCCGGTCACCAGACCACCGGCGATGGCGTCGGCACTGATCGCGGAGGGCTTGGCGGCGACCAACACCAGGGCCAGCACGACGGTGGTGAACCCGTAGCTGAGCAGCGCCATCAGCAGCGACAGGGTCGGCGGCAGGTCCTTGACCAGTCGTAGGTTGAACCTGCCGATCTCGAACGCGGCGCCGGCCAGCAGCAACCCGAGGACGAAGCTGACCGCAGCCCTGCCGCCGGGTGAACCCGCGAGCAGGCAGCCACCGGCGCCCAGCACGGCGGCCACGGCGGCCAGGGCCAGCCGGCCGCGCAGCGGGTGTTGCCGCAGGGATCGCAGCAAGGTCACGGGCGCGCCTGGCGCAGCCGCGGGTAGGCAGCCGCGAAGACGCCCAGCCCGAACAGCGCGGCGGCCACCGACAGCACCAACCAGGGCCCGCTGCTGAAGGACATCGCGACCGCGCCGAAGGCGAGCACCGCAGACCAGAAGTACAGCAGCAGCACCGCGCGCCGGTGCGTGTGCCCGAGATCCATCAGCCGGTGGTGCAGGTGCTCCTTGTCCGGGGCGAACGGCGACTGCCCGCGGGAGAGCCGCCGGATCACCGCCAGCAGCAGGTCGAACAGCGGGAAGGCGAGCACCATGATCGGCAGAATCAGCGGCAGGTAGAGCGGCAGCGCGCCCTTGATGCCCAGCGACTGCGGGTCGGCCTGCGAGGACGCCGTGGTGGCCGCCGCGGCGAGCATCAGCCCGACCAGCATCGAGCCGGAATCACCCATGAAGATGCGCGCATTGGCGAAGTTGTGCGGCAGGAACCCGACACAGGCTCCGACCAGCCCGGCGCAGATCAACGTCGGCGCCAGCGCGATGTCGGTGTTGCCGACGGCAGCCAGGTGGTAGCTGTAGCCGAAGAACGCCAGCCCCTGGATCGCGGTGATCCCGGCGGCCAGGCCGTCCAGCCCGTCGATGAAGTTCAGCGCGTTGACGGTCAGCACGGTCAGCAGGATGGTCAGCTCGACGCTGGCATCCCGGTCCAGCGGAATGGTTCCGATGTTGCCGAACGGGACGTAGATGTAGAGCAACTGGATGCCGCCGACGACCGACATCACCGCCGCCGCCGTGACCTGGCCGGCGAACTTGGTCAACGAGTCGAGCTCGTACCGGTCATCGAGCACGCCCAGGGCGAAGATGATGCCGCCACCGATCAGCACGCCGACAATCTCGTTGCCGTTGCGGAACGTCGATTGCAGAGTCGGCAGCGCGTGCGCGACCAGCATCGCCATCACGAACCCGACCATCAGCGCCAGGCCGCCCAGCCGCGGCGTGTCCACCGCGTGCACGTCCCGGTCCCGCGGCTTGGCCACCGCGCCCCAGCGGGTGGCGATGAGCCTGGCCAGCGGGGTGCACAGGTAGCTGCCGATGGCGGCCACCAGGCCGACCAGGGCGTACTCCAGGGACGGGTGCACTAGCTCGCGACCCGTACCTGCTCGGCCATGGCCGGTTCCACTCCCCGCACTCCTCGAACCCCGGATCGGCTCTCCCGGTAGCGCAAGGTTAACCGACCACCCGGCCCTGGACGCCCGGCACCACGTCGCGCAACGCCGCCACGCTGATCGCGCCCTCACGCAATACCGTCGGTGTCGCAGCGGTCAGATCGACGATGGTGGACGGCTGGCCCAGCGGCACCTCACCGCCGTCGAGATACACCGACACCGACTCCCCCAACTGCTCGTAGGCCTGCTGCGCGGTCACGGCGGGCGGGCGGGAGTGCACGTTGGCGCTGGACACAGCCATCGGACCGGTCTGGGTGAGCAGATCCAACGCGATCGGGTGCAACGGCATCCGGATCGCGACCGTGCCCCGGGCATCGCCCAGGTCCCAGGCCAGCGAGGGCGCGTGCTCGACCACCAGGGTCAGCCCGCCCGGCCAGAACGCCTCGATCAGGTCCCGCATCACGCCGGGCACGTGGCCGACCAGGCCGTCGATGGTCGACCAGGAGCCGACCAGCACCGGCACCGGCATGTCCCGACCGCGGCCCTTGGCGGCGAGCAGGCTGGTCACCGCCTCGGAGTTGAAGGCATCGGCACCGATGCCGTAGAGCGTGTCCGTCGGCAGCACCACCAGGCCGCCCGACTGCACGGCCCGGGTCGCGGTCGCGATCGCCATCGGCCTGGTCGACAGGTCATTGCAGTCGAGCATGTCGCTCATCTTCGGGCCAGCTCCGTTCGGCTGTCTGGTGGTTGCCGTGGCCATTGTGGCATCGGTGCTTCAGCGCTCGCTCACAGCCGCAGCGCCCGGGTGAAACGCGCCCGGCCGGTGAGGTCAGGGTGGCCGCTGACGTCCGTCCATCCACCGTTCTGCTGCAGCAGGGCGGGCACCGCCTCGGCATGGCTGTCGTCGTGTTCGAGCACCAGCAGGCCACCGGGGCGCAGCAACCGGCCCGCGGTCCGGATCAGCGCCGGCAGCAGCGCCAGCCCGTCCGAACCGGCGAACACCGCCTCGTCCGGATCATGGCCGATCTCCGGACCGAGCCGGGCACGCACCATGCTGGGCACGTAGGGCGGGTTGCTGAGCACCACGTCCACAGTGCCGGAGCGTTCGGACAGCAGATCGGGTGCGGCCACGTCCCCGGGCACGACCTGGACCAGGTCGCCGTACGCCTCGACGTTACGTCGCAGCCACGCCAGCGCTGCTGTCGAGCGTTCAACGGCCAGCACCTCGCCGGTGCCGAACTCCTGCTGGACGGCTAGCGCGATAGCTCCGGAACCGGCACACAGATCAACGACCGACTGCGCGACGGCCAGCTCAGCGCCGGCCAATTCCACGATGAGCTCGGTCTCCGGTCGCGGGATGAACACGCCCGGTCCGACCGCGAGCTCCAGATGCCGGAACGGCGCGATGCCGGTGAGGTGCTGCAGCGGCCGGCCGGTGCCGCGCTCGAGAATCAGCTGCTCGAAGGCGTGCAGCTGGTCGGCGCGGAGGTCCGGCGCGGTCAGCAGCACCGAACGCGGACAGCCCAGCACGTGGGCGAGCAGCAACTCGCTGTCCACTCGCGGGGTCGGGTTGGCCGCCCGGTCCAGCACCGCTCGGGCCGATCGGAGGGCCTCCCGCACGCTCACCCCACCGTCGCCCGGCACATCCCGGCTTGCCTCAGCCGCCATCGGTCCCGGACAGCGCCGCCTCGATATCGGCCCGGGTCAACGCGGTGATCACGTCATCGAGCGCGCCGTGGAGCACCTGATCCAGGTTGTAGGCCTTGAAGTTCACCCGGTGGTCAGCGATCCGGTTCTCGGCGAAGTTGTAGGTGCGCACGCGTTCGGAGCGGTCGACGGTGCGAACCTGGGAGCGGCGCGCGTCGGAGGCTTCCTGCTCGGCCTGCTCCTGCGCGTGCGCCAGCAGCCGGGCCCGCAGCACCCGCAGCGCCGCCTCGCGGTTCTGCAGCTGGCTCTTCTCGTTCTGCATCGCGACCACGGTGCCGGTCGGGAGATGGGTGATGCGCACCGCCGAGTCCGTGGTGTTCACACTCTGGCCACCCGGGCCCGATGAGCGGTAGACGTCGATGCGCAGGTCGTTCATGTCGATCTCGACCTCCACCTCCTCGGCCTCCGGGAAGACCAGAACGCCCGCGGCCGAGGTGTGGATCCGGCCCTGCGACTCGGTCACCGGCACCCGCTGCACCCGGTGCACGCCGCCCTCGTACTTGAGCTTGGCATACACCGGATTGTCCGCATCTCGGGAGCGGATGGCCACGGTGACGGACTTGTGGCCACCGAGATCGGTCGGCTCGTCGTCCAGGATCTCGCTCTGCCAGCCCTGCATCTCTGCGTAGCGCAGGTACATCCGCAGCAGGTCGCCGGCGAACAGCGCCGACTCCTCGCCGCCCTCACCGGCCTTGATCTCGAGGATGATGTCCTTGACGTCGTTGGGGTCCTTGGGCACCAGCAGCTCGCGCAGCCGCTCCTCGAGTTCGGGAATGTGGGCTGCCAGCTGATCCGCCTCGGCGGCGAAGGACGGGTCCTCGCCGGCCAGCTCGCGGGCCGCCTGCTCGTCGGCGCGGGCGGCTTCGAGCTCCCGCGCGGTAGCAGCTACCGGTGCCAACTGCGCGTACCGGCGGCCCAGCCGGCGCGCGGCGGCCTGGTCGGCGTGCACGGCCGGATCGGCAAGCGCGGCCTCGACTTCGGCGTGCTCGGCGAGCAACTGGGCCAGGGTGGCCGAGCCATCAGCGGTGGCGGTCATGAAATTTCCTCAGCAGGGGTGGCACGAGTGGACGGGGCAGCGCGAGGGCTGCCGGCTGGCTGGAAAAACACGACGGCGCCCGTCCGGACCTACCTGCTGGTACGTCCGTCGGGCGCCGTCGGGGCAGCTAGGCCTTGGTGCGCTCGCGCTTGCCGTAGCGCTTCTCGAACTTGTCCACGCGGCCGCCGACGTCCATGATCTTCTGCTTGCCCGTGTAGAACGGGTGGCAGGCAGAGCAGACCTCAGCGTGCAGCTGACCGGTCTTGGACGTGCTGCGGGTGGTGAACGTGTTGCCGCACGAGCAGGTCACCTGGGTGACCACGTACTCGGGGTGAATGCCTTCCTTCACGGTGGTTCCCTCTCTTGGGCATCGACTCCAGCCGGTGGAGTCGATGCCGGTCATGGCCGCCGGGTCGCCCGCGAAGATCACTCGGACGTGAACCGGAGCCGGGTCGTCAATCAGACAGTGTGCCAGTGCCGGCCACACTGATCCAAACCGAGCAGCCGGGCCGGAAATTCCCGGCACGGCCGGCGGCCGCCAGCCGTGCCGCGATGCCGCCCGCGGCGGCGCGAAGTGCCCGCCGGCGCGCCTGGTCGGGCATCATCGAGGCATGGCAGCCGCAGCCGGTGAACCCCGATCGCAGCAGCCGGGCGGCCCTGGTCGGCTGCTGCTGGCACTGGCCGCGGCGCTGGCCCTCGTCGCGGTGGTCGCAGTCAGCACCGGCCTGCGCACCCGCCCGGCACACCGGGTACTGACGATGCGGCTGGCGCCGGACCGGCCCACCGCGCTCGACCCGGCGGGCTGCCCGGTCGATATCGCCTGCCAGCTCCGTGCCGAGGTGCCCGCCGCGCTGACCCGGGCCGTCCAGCAGGCCTTCCCGCGCGCCCGGTTGCAGTGGCGCAGCAGCACCGAGAGCGGACCCGGTCAGGTATGGCGGATCACCGCGCAGTTCCTGCTCAACGGTGATCAGGACAGCCTGCTCGTCAACGCCGAATGCCAGCCGGATGCCAGCCAGCGAATCGCCCGCCGCGAATCCAGTTCGGCGCAGCAGCGCTCCGATCTGGCCGGCAATCAGGTCTCCGAACTGGCGGTGCACGAGGTCGTGGCACCGGGCGCGCCAGGGTGTAGCAGCGATCTGATCGTCAGCGCGGTCGGCGACGGCGCCGGCTACGACGCCGGCTTGCAGCGGCTGTCGGCGGACCCCGCGGTCCAGGTGCGGTCATGACCGACCCGGAAGCGGACTGGCCGGTGCTGCGGGTTTCCGACAGCGATATCGACACCCCGGAGGATCCCGACCGATCTCGCGCGGTGCCGTTGCGGCCGGCGGAGCCGGAACGCCCGCCGCGCCGGCTGCCGGCGGTGCCCCTGCGCTGGTGTGTGGCTGCCGCCGTCACCGCACTGCTGGCCGCCGGGGCCGCGGTGGGCTTTGCCGGCTATCGGGCGCGCACCATCACCAGCGTGCAGCGGGTGGCCCCGCCGCCGGGAGGTGTCGATGCCGCCGGCTGCCCGCCCGGTGACACCTGCACCGCCCTCAGCGGTGCCTACAGCGGACTCGCCCAGGCGCTGACGGCCCACCTGCCGGGCAGCGTGGTGCTGTTCAGCAGCGAGCTGGTCGACAGCGGCGCCACCGCCTGGGCGCGACGACTGCGCATCGTGCAGCTGCCCGAATCCGGGGTGCGGGTGCTCGCGGTGGTGCAGTGCCGGCCCGACCAGCCGCCGGTTCAGCCGTCGCGCCGCAACCTCGCCGGCAGCGGCCCGGCGGTGGCGGTGCTGGTGCGGCCCGTCGGGACCGGCTGTGCCCTCTCGCTGGTCGCCGACGTGCCCGCCGGCCAGCCGGTGCCGGCCGCTGCGCTGCTGGCGATAGCCGCCGACCCCGACACAGCGATCGGCTGAGCGCCCCGCGCAAAGGCGGGGATCGGCTGAGCAGATGGCGAAACCCCACCTGCGGCGTGGCCGCAGACGGGGTTTCGACAGTGCGGGGATCAGCCCTTGACGCCACCGGCGGTCAGACCGCTCACAATGCGGCGCTGGAAGAGCAGCACCACGATGACCAGCGGCACGGTGACCACCAGGCCCGCCGCCATCGTCTGGGTGTAGGGCACGATGTGCGGACCGGCGGTGAAGTTGGCGATCGCCACCGTGGACGGCGCGACGTTCGCCTTTCCGTTGGAGAGCACGCTGGACAGCAGGTACTCGTTCCAGGAGGCCAGGAACACCAGGATCGCCGTGGTGAACAGCGCCGGTGCGGCCAGCGGGAAGATGACCAACCGGAACGCCTGACCCGGCGTCGCCCCGTCCACCCGGGCGGCCTGCTCCAGCTCCCATGGCATGTCGGCGAAGAAGCTGGTCAGGGTGTAGACCGCCAGCGGCAACGAGAACGAGATCTGCGGCAGGATCAGGCCCTGGTAGGTGCCCAGCCAGCCGAAGTCGGTGAACAGCTGGAAGATGGGGGTCAGGATGGCCACGCCGGGGAACATCGATGCGCCCAGGATGGCTGCCAGCACGATGCCCTTACCCCGGAAGGCGAGCCGCGCCAGCGCGTAGCCGGCGAAGACGCCGATCGCCATCGAGACGATCGTGACGACCGAGCCGATGATCAGGCTGTTCACCAGCGAGCGGGCGAACGGGTTGATGCTGGAATCGAAGGCGTACCGGAAGTTCGAGAACGTGACGTGGCTGAAGAACGGCGTGGTGTCGTAGGTGTTGGCGTTGTTACGGAACGCCAGCACCACCATCCAGTAGAAGGGAAGGAAGCACCACACCACGATGAGGGCGAGCACAACGCCGTTGCCGATACCGCTCCACCGGAACGGCGCTTTCGGTGCCGGCGGCTCGGCGGTGCTAGCGCGCCGGGTGTCCACAGTTGCCGCGGTCATCTCACTTGGCTCCCTTCGCCTGGGCGCCGACGATGTTGGCGTTGAAGAGCTTCACCATGCCGAGCGCGATGGCGAAGATGATGATGAAGGTGACCGTGGACAGCGCGGAGGCGGAGTTGAGCCCGCTGTGCAGCTGATCGACCACCAGGATCGACAGCGTGGTGGTGCCGTCCGCACCACCGGTCAGGATCCAGGGCAGGTCGTACATGCGCAGTGCGTCCAGGGTCCGGAAGATCACCGCGACGGCCAGCGCCGGCTTGACCAGCGGCAGCGTGATCCGGGTGAAGCGCTGCCAGGCCGAGGCCCCGTCCACCCGCGCCGACTCGTAGAGATCCGCCGAGATGCCCTGCAAACCGGCCAGGATCAGGAGCGCGATGAACGGTGTCGTCTTCCAGGTGTCGGCGATCACGATCGCGAACCGGGCCGGCCACTGCGACGAGGTCCAGAGGATGTGCGTGCCCAGCACCTTGTTCAGGATGCCCTGCGGGTCGAAGATCACGATCCACAGCTTGGAGGTGACCGCGGTCGGGATCGCCCAGGGCACCAGGATGGCGGCACGGATCAGGCCGCGGCCCTTGAAGGCCCGGTGCATGACCAGCGCGAAAGCCATGCCGATGACGGTTTCCAGCGTCACGGTGACGACGGTGAAGAAGATGGTGACACCCAGCGAGCCCCAGAACTGCGAGCCCAGGGTGCCGGCCGGGCACTTGACGGTGCCACCGCCCGGGGCGGGGCACTGCTGTAGCAGCCAGTACTTGTAGTTGGTCAGCCCGACCCAGTGGGTGCTGTTGGAGAAGAACCCGGTCGCCTTGTCCAGCCCGGGGTCGGACTGGAACGAGGCGTAGATGCCCTTGATGATCGGGTAGCCGACTACCAGAGCCAGCAGCACGACGGTGGGCGCGACCAGCAGGAGCGCCAGGCGACCCTCACCGGTCTTGATCTTGTTGCGCTTGACCGGCTGCGGCGTGTCTTCCGCAACCTCCTCCGCCCGTTCGGCGGCAGGGCCGGCGACTGTCATGGAGCCTCCTCGAACTGCTGGCCAACCTGGAGCTGTGTGGTGCGGTTGGGACGGTCAGCGACTCTGCGCTGACCGTCCCAACCCTGTCGTGCTCGGTGGATCGGCGCGCTGCCGCTAGCCGGCGGTCGCCGACTGGATGGCGGCCTGCAGATCAGACAGCGCCTGTTGCGTCGACTTCTGCCCCTGCAACGCGGCGTAGACGTTCGTCTCGATCGCCTTGGTCACGGCCGGGTAGAACGGCGTAACCGGACGCGGGACTGCGGTCTGGATGCTCTGCAGCAGGATCGGCAGGTACGGGAACTTGGCCGTCTCGGTCGGGTCGCTGTAGAGCGAGGTGATGACCGGCGCCAGCGTGCCGACGTTCAGGTCGTTGCGCTGGATGTCCTCGGACTCCACGAACTTCAGGAAGTCGAAGGCGGTCGCCTTGTGCTTGGAGTACGCGCCGATGGCAACGCTGTGGCCACCCAGGCTGGAGGCACCGTGGCCATCCGGGCCGGGCAGCGGGGCGATGTCGAACTTGCCCGCGACCTTGGAGCCCTTGCCGGCCAGGATCGCGTCAGCGTAGGGCCAGTTGCGCATGAACATCAGCTGACCGGCCTCGAAGGCGTTCAGGCTCTGGGTCTCCATGAAGCCCAGCGCCTCCTTCGGGATGTAGCCCTGCTTGAAGCCGTTCACCAGGAAGTCCAGGCCCTTGGCCGCTTCCGGGGTGTTGACGTCCGGCGTCTTGCCGTCGGACTTGACGATCTCGCCACCAGCGGCGTTGATCGCCTCGGCTGCGTTCACGGTCAGACCCTCGTAGTTGGCGAACTGGCCGGCGTAGCAGCCCGGCTTCGGGCCGGTGATGGTGCCGGAGGTGGTCTTGCCCTGGCAGTCGGCGATCAGCTCGTCCCAGGTGGTCGGCGGCTTGCTGACCAGATCCTTGCGGTAGTACAGCAGGCCGCCGTCAGAGGCGTAGGGCGCCGCGAACAGGGTGCCGTTGTAAGTGGCCGCCTTCACCGTGGCCGGCAGCAGCGGGCTGGTGTCCAGGGCGTACTGGCCCTTCAGCGGCACGATCCAGTTCTTGGCCGCGAACTCGGCGGTCCAGACCACGTCCACGGTCACCACGTCGTAGCTGGAGTCCTTGGCCTGGAAGTGCTGTTCCAGATCGGACAGCTGCTGGTCGGCCTGGTCGGACTGCTGGTGGATCGTCACCTTCTCGTTCGGGTGCGCGGCGTTCCACTGCTTCTCGATGTAGGGCAGCGTGCCGCTGTTGTCCTTGCCCGTGACGAAGGTGATCGGCCCGCGGTCGTTGCCGCCGCTGCTGCCTCCGCTCTTACTCGATCCGCCGCACGCCGCGACCACGGTGGTCGCGGTCGCCAGCGCGAGCGCGGTAATGGCGATCTTTGAACGCATTTACCTGTGTCCTTCCCACGACTTAAAGCGTCAGCGCCTGACAGCGCTTACGGGTAGGCACGACAATCGCATCCCCAGCAGGCCAGCGGAATACCTGACATGAGCGAAGATACGTAACCGTTACCTGGTCGATGCCTACTGAACACACGGTCGAGTAGACACCCGGGAGCATCGGATTCGCGTGAGGTGGGATGAGTCCGGCACACGCCGCATCAGGTACTGCCGGGCAGGCCTCGGACCCCCGGGATCAGGGCTTCAACGGTGGCGGGCGACCGTTGCCGACGGCGGGGTGCAGGACCGGTTCAGGTGCCGGCGCGGGCCGCGCGGGCCTGCGCCTCGAGCTGCGCGGCGAGCTGGTACAGCCTGCTGACCACCGCCTGCTTGGCGGTCGGGCGGGTGGGCTGCAGCAGCGAGGGGGGCACCTCGACGTAGGTGCCGTCCAGCCGGTTCAGCCGGAGGCTGGGTGCACCCCGTAGGTTGCCGACCACCTCGACGGTGTCCAGCTCGGCCCAGTCGATCCATTCGTGCTTGCGCAGTTGCTGCACGGAGATGCCGTCGGCGTTCGTGACCAGGTGCAACCGCAGGGACACCAGCGACAGCACACCGCAGCCCAAACCCGCGGCCAGCGTGAGGATCCGCACTGTCGCCGACGGGTGGGCATAGATGTTGAGCGCCGCGGCCGCCACCAGGACCAGCATCAACAGCGCCGGCTGGTAGGGCGGGATGCGCCACACCTGAAGTTGCTCGTGGACACCGCCGCCGGTCATGGCAGCAGTGTAGGAGCAGACCGCGCCGGGTCCCTCGTGCGAACGGGAACGGCGCGGTCTGCCGGCAGGATCAGCGGCCGTCGTCCGCACCGGGTGCGGTCTTGGCGATCTGCATGAGGAACTCGATATTCGTCCGCGTCTTGCGCAACCGGTCCAGCAGCAGGTCGATCGCCTGCTGAGGCTCCAGCGCGTGCAGCACCCGGCGCAGCTTGATCACCACTGCCAGCTCGTCCGGCGACAGCAGGATCTCCTCCTTGCGGGTGGAGGACTGGTCGACATCGACGGCCGGGAACACCCGCTTGTCGGCGATCTTGCGGTCCAGCCGCAACTCGGCGTTGCCGGTGCCCTTGAACTCCTCGAAGATCACGGTGTCGCCGGCCGAGCCGGTCTCGACCAGAGCCGAAGCGATGATCGTCAGCGAGCCGCCGTCCTCGATGTTGCGAGCCGCGCCGAGGAACCGCTTGGGCGGGTACAGCGCGGTCGAGTCGACACCACCGGACAGGATGCGGCCGGAGGCGGGTGCGGCCAGGTTGTACGCACGGCCCAGCCGGGTGATCGAGTCGAGCAGCACGACCACGTCGTGGCCCATCTCGACAAGCCGCTTCGCGCGCTCGATGGACAGCTCGGCGACCATCGTGTGGTCCTGCGGGCGGCGGTCGAAGGTGGAGGCGATGACCTCACCCTTCACCGAGCGCTGCATGTCGGTGACCTCTTCCGGCCGCTCGTCGACGAGCACCACCATCAGGTGGCATTCCGGGTTGTTCACCGCGATCGCGTTGGCGATGGCCTGCATGATCGAAGTCTTGCCCGCCTTCGGCGGTGAGACGATCAGCGCACGCTGGCCCTTGCCGATCGGCATCACCAGGTCGATGACGCGGGTGGTCAGGATGTGCGGCTCGGTCTCCAGTCGCAGCCGCTCCTGCGGGTACAGCGGCGTCAGCTTGGTGAACTCGACCCGGTTACGCGCCTGCTCCGGATCGACACCGTTGATGGTGTCGAGGCGGACCAGCGGGTTGAACTTCTCCTTGCGCTCACCCTCGCGCGGCTGGCGGACGGCTCCGATGATGGCGTCACCGCGCCGCAGGCCGTACCGACGGACCAGCGAGTTCGCGACGTAGACGTCGTCGGCACTGGCGAAGTAGCCGTTGACCCGGACGAACCACGAGCCCTTGTCATCGACGTTGTCGAGGATGCCGGCCACCGGCAGCAGCACGTCGTCTTCGGAGAAGGTCGGTTCGGACTCGGTGCGGCCGCCCTGACCGGCCCCGTCGACGCGGTCCCGGTTGCGCCCGCGCCGGTCGCGGTAGCGTCGGCCGCGCCGGCTGCCGTACTCCTCGTCGTCCTCGTTGCTGGTGCGGCCCTGGTTGCCGTTACGGTTCTGGTTGCGCTGGTTGTCGTTGCGGTCGGCGTTGGAGCGGCCGCCGTCATTGCGCTCGCTGTTGTTGCGGTCGGCGTTGGACCGGCCGCCCTCGTTGCGCTCGCTGCTGTTGCGGGCCTGGTCTGTGCGGTCACCGCCGGTGCGGCCGTCGTTGTTACGGTCGTTACGGCTGCGCTGGGTGCTGCCGTCCCGGTGAACGCTGTCGCGCGGGGCACCCTGCTGGACGGCAGGCTCGGCCGCCCTGGTCTGGGCCGCGCCGGGGTCGGCAGCGGTCTCGGCAGCGCTCTCAAGGGTGGGCTGCGGTGCGCCTGCCGGGCGCGAGGCCGCCCTGCGGGATCGGGTAGGACGGCTGGCTGCAGAGCCGGCCTCGTCGGCCGGGGCCCCGGCACGATCCGCGCCGTTGTCACGCCGGGCGCCGTTGCTCGCGGCGCCGTTGTCGCGCCGGGCGCCGTTGCTCGCGGCGCCACGCTGGGCGGCCTCGATCGCGGCCACCAGATCGCTCTTGCGAAGCTTTCCGGCCTCGATCCCCATCGAGCCGGCGAGCGCTTTGAGCTCGGGCAGCAGCATCGAGGAGAGAGCACCGGAGCGCCGCTTGGCCCGCTCCTGCGCGGGGTTGGCGGCGTCGGGCAGGACGCTGAGCTGGTCCTGGGTTTCGGTCACGTGGTGTCGGATCCTTCCGAGGGTGGCACGCCACGTCGGGAGGCGTGCACCTGATGGTGAAATCGGCAGCCAGGCTGCCGGTCTGATCACTCGTTCGATCAGGAATGTGTTACCGCCGGATCGCGAGCCAGAGGTACCGGTTTGCCGTCGGGAGTACCGGGCCAGGCGGCCAGGTTTCGGCTGATGGGCCCGGAAGGTCACCGGGCTGCGATCCAGATTGCCTACCCCGATGCCGCCAGAGCTGGGTTCGAAAACGGTTCGACGCGATCCGACAACAGGTCTGGGGCCGGTGAGGCTGTCTCAAGACTAGACGTAGCAGTCTCGCCGGGGCAACACACGGGCCGCGTGTCGCATTCCGAGGTCCCTACCTCCGCCGAACGCGCTCACGCCGGGACGGTCTCGGCGCCGCCGGCGGGCTGCAGCACGAGGCATTGCCAGCCGCCCGGCTGATGCTGCTCGGCCAGCGCCTGCTGGCGCGGGTCGCAGGCCAGCGCCAGCACCGAGGAACCCGCCCCCGAGATGACCGCCGGCACTCCAGCGGCTCGCAACCGGGCGACAAGAGCGGCGCTGGCCGGCATACCCGCTGCTCGGTAGTCCTGGTGCAGCCGGTCCTGCGTCGCCTCGAGCAGCAACTCCGGACGGCCGGTGAGTGCCACCGCCAGCA
>DATAKO010000098.1:0-1574 GCA_036261575.1 Jatrophihabitans sp. | reverse complement strand
AGCTGGCGTGGTTTCGGGCCGAGCACGCCCGGGGCCGCATCACCGACGCCGATCTCGCCGAGGCCGTGCGGCGCCGCCTGCCCGAGCTGGCGGATCTGCCACCACTGTCGGTGGGCCGGCGGACCGTGTCGCCGGTGCAGGTGCTGCTCTGCGACGTCCTGCACGGCGCGGAGCCGGAGCCGGCCGCGGCGCCGCGCGGCGCCGCCGAATGGTGCGACACCCTGCTGGCAACCGGATTGGCGGATGCGGTCGACGAGCAGGTGGCCAAGTGGTGCGCTGCCTTCTGCGCCGGCCAGCAGGGCGCGTGGGCCATGCCGGGACGCGAGCATGGCCTCTACCGGGCCTGGCGCGCCCTGATCGAGACGGACCCCGGCGCCCGGCGGATCGGGCTGCCCCGGCAGCGGCTGCGGGAGCTGCCCGGGCAGGCAGAGGACGCGATCCTGGATGCGCTGGCCATCCTGCAGGTACCGGATCGCGAGCGAGGCGCCGAACTGCGCGCCCAGCTCACCCGGCTGCCGGGCTGGGCCGGGCACATCGCCTGGCGCGCCGAGCATCCGGACGAGGCCGCGTACCCGGCGGACCTGGTGGATCTGCTCGCCGTCCGGCTCAGCTACGAGGCGGCACTCGTGGAAGCTGCGGTTGCCGGCGTACCGGACGGGATGATCGGCTTGCGCGCCCTGGCCGAACAGCATCGGGCCCGGGCCACGTCCCCGCTCGGGGACGACGCGGCGAGCCGCCGGCAGCGGGCTGCCAAGGTCGCGGCAGCGCTGTCCGCCGATGCTGCCGGACCGCGCCAGCTCGACGCGCTCGACCGGGTCCTCGATCAGCTGCCGGCCGAGGACCGCGGCTGGATCTGGCTCGATGCCTACGAATGGCATTACCGCGACGGGCTGTTGCAGCGGCTGAGCGGGACCGCCCCGGCGCCGCAGCCAGGCCGCCCGGCCGCACAGGCGGTGTTCTGCATCGACGCGCGCTCAGAGGGTATGCGTCGCCGGCTGGAAAGCAGGGGACACTACGAGACGTTCGGCTTTCCCGGTTTCTTCCAGCTGAGCATGCGGTTCCGGCCGCTGGCCGCCGAGCAGGAGCTCGCGCTGTGCCCGGCGCCGGTCACCCCGACGGCCACGGTGGTCGAGCAGGCCGCGCCCGGCCAGGAGGCAGCGACCGCTGCTGCGATCTCGGCGCGGCAACGGGCCGGGGCGGCGGTCGCCGCGTTCCACGGCGCGAAGGACGGGCTGGCGAGCCCGTTCGCCCTGGCGGAGGCGTCCGGCTGGCTCGCCGGCCCGCTGGCAGCGCTGAAGACGGTGGCCCCGGTCCGGTTCAACCGGAGCCGCAGCCGGCTGGCCCGCCGGCTGCGACCGCCGGCCACTGCACTGGCGCTGGCCGGCACCCGCCAGCCGGACCTGGCCGCCGGGTACCGCCTCGACGAGCAGGTCGACTGGGCCGAGTTCGCGCTGCGCTCACTGGGGCTGCTCGACGGCTTCGCGCGGCTGGTACTCCTGTGCGGGCACGGCAGCGGGACCGAGAACAACGCCTTCGAAGCTGCCCTGGACTGCGGTGCCTGCGGTGGGCAGCCG
>DATAKO010000059.1:0-4769 GCA_036261575.1 Jatrophihabitans sp. | reverse complement strand
GTTGAAGGAGACCGTGCGCGTGCTGCAGGCACTGGCGACCGGAAAACTCACCGAGAAGGTGACCGTGCGCGATCGCAGCGAGACCGGCCAGATGGCGGTCGCGCTCAACGCCTCCATCGACCAGATGCGCGCGGTGATCGGGGACATCTCGCGCAGCACGGTCGTGCTGTCGGCATCCTCGGAAGAGCTGTCCGCCGTCTCGGCCGCCGTCTCCACCGCAGCCGAGGAGTCGTCGGCCCAGACCCAGGTGGTCGCGGCCGCGGCCGAGCAGATCTCGCGCAACATCGCCACGGTCGCTGCCGGTGGTGAGCAGATGGGCGCCGCGATCCGTGAGATCGCCGGCAACGCCTCCGAGGCGACCGCCATCGCGAGCAAGGCAGCAAACACCGCACAGGCGGCCAACCAGACGGTTGCCAAGCTGGGCGAGTCGTCGGAGGAAATCGGCAAGGTGGTTCGCATGATCACCTCCATCGCCGAGCAGACCAACCTGCTCGCCCTGAACGCCACCATCGAGGCGGCCCGGGCCGGCGAGGCGGGCAAGGGATTCGCGGTTGTCGCCAACGAGGTCAAGGAGCTGGCGCAGGCCGCCGCCCGGGCGACCGAGGACATCTCGGCGCGGGTCGAGACGACGCAGACCGACGTGCAGGCCGCGGTGGCGGCGATCAGCGAGATCACCACGGTGGTCGGCCAGATCAACGACATCCAGGTGGTCATCTCCGCGGCGGTGGAGGAGCAGTCGGCCACCACGAACGAGATGGTGCGCAACGTGGCTGAGGTGTCGGTGGGCTCCAGCGAGATCGCCGCCAACGTCACCGGCATCGCCACCGCGGCGGCCGACACCACTGCCAGCGCGACCCAGACCGCCGAGGCGGCCAACGAGCTGTCCCGGATCGCGGCCGAGCTCAACACCTCCGTCAGCACGTTCACCATCTGAGCAGCCAGCAGCGCTTCCCCGCATCCACTCGAGCCCGCCCGCTGAACAGGCGACGCCGATCCGATCCGGCCAGTCCCGTAAGGAGCCCCATGTCCGCCGATGACCTCGACGACGAAATCGTTCAGGAATTCCTGATCGAAAGTCACGAGAACCTCGACCAGCTCGACCGCGACCTCGTCGCGCTCGAGCAGTCGCCAGGATCGCGCGAGCTGCTCGCCAGCATCTTCCGAACCATCCACACCATCAAGGGCACCAGCGGTTTCCTGGCGTTCGGCAAGCTGGAATCCATCACGCACGTGGGGGAGAACCTGCTCGCGAAGCTGCGCGACGGTGTGTTCACCATGACGCCGGAGATCGCCACCGCACTGCTACGCATGGTCGATCTGGTTCGCGAGCTGCTGGCCAACATCGAGCAGTCGGGTGCCGAGGGCGACGTCGACGTGCAGCAGCTGGCCGACCAGCTGCGCGAGCTGCTGGAAGCCAAGGTGGCCGAAGCGTCCGCTGCGGCAGCTGCTCCCGCGCCGGCTGCCGCGCCGGAACTGCTGCCTGCTGCCACGGTCGAGCCGGTCGTCGAGCCGGTCGCCGCCGAAGCCCCCGAGCCGGCCGTCCAGCCGGTCGCGCCGGCCGCTGCTGCGCAACCCGCGCCGGTCACGAGCGCAGCCGCCGTACCCGTGCGACCCGCAGCGACCGCCGAGGTGAGCGAGGTGGAGCCGCGCACCGCCATCGGTGACTCGACGATCCGGGTGGACGTCACCCTGCTGGAACACCTGGTCCGGCTGGCCGGTGAGCTGGTGCTGGCCCGCAACCAGATCCTGCAGCGGTCGAGCCTGGTGCCCGATGAGGACCTGGCCCGTGCCTGCCACCAACTCAGCCTGGTCACCGGCGAGCTGCAGGAGGGTGTCATGCGCACCCGCATGCAGCCGATCGACCACGTGTGGGCCAAGCTGCCCCGCGTGGTGCGCGATCTCGGCGCCCAGCTCGGCCGATCGGTCCGGCTGGAGATGGAGGGCGGCGACACCGAACTCGACCGGACCCTGCTGGAAGCGGTGAAGGACCCGCTGACCCACCTGGTGCGCAACGCGATCGACCACGGCATCGAGCCTGCCGAGGTACGCCTCGCCGCCGGCAAGCCGGCCACCGGGCTGCTGCGGCTGCGAGCCGCGCACGAGAGCGGTCAGGTGCTGCTCGAAGTCATCGACGACGGCAAGGGCCTGGACGGCCAGACGCTGGCGGCGAAGGCCATCGAGAAGGGCCTGGTGTCCGCCGGACGCGTCGAGAACATGAGCAGCCAGGAGCTGCTTCAGCTCGTGTTCATACCGGGATTCTCCACCGCGGCCGCGGTCACGAACGTGTCCGGCCGCGGCGTCGGGATGGACGTGGTGCGCACCAACGTGGAGCGGATCGGCGGCTCCATCGACGTCGAGTCGGTTCCGGGCCAGGGCACCTGCTGGCGGCTGCGCATCCCGTTGACACTGGCAATCGTGCCGGCGCTGACCGTGGAGTCGTGCGGCCAGCGCTTCGCGATTCCGCAGATCAACCTGCTCGAGCTGGTCAGCCTGGACACCGACCGCGCCTCGGCCGGCATCGAGCGCGTGGGTGGTGCACAGGTGCTGCGGTTGCGCGGCTCGCTGTTGCCGCTGGTGCGGCTCGACGATGCCCTCGGCCTGGCCGACCGCGAGGCCGGCGGCGAGGGTCGCAACAGCGTGGTAGCCGTGCTCGAAGGCACCGGTCGCCGCTTCGGCCTGGTGGTGGATCGCGTGCTGGACACCGAGGAAATCGTGGTGAAACCGCTGTCGCGTGCCTTGAAGGACATCGGCCTCTACGCCGGTGCGACCATTCTCGGGGACGGGGCGGTGTCGCTGATCCTCGACGTGGCAAGCCTGGCCCGGCAGCAGCTGCACGGAGACGTGCACGACGACGCCCAGAGCATCGCCGCGGCCCAGCACGGCAGCTCGGGCACCGAGCGGCAACTGCTGGTCGTCTCCGTCGGCGAGGATCGCCGGGTGGCCATGCCGCTGGAAGTGGTGACCCGGCTGGAGCAGTTCCCGGTCGCCGACCTGGAACGGGTCGGGCGGCGGGACGTGGTTCGCTACCGGGGCGAGATCCTGCCCGTGGTGCGGCTGTCCGATCACCTGTCCGAGGCTTCATCCAACGTCCAGGACACCGTGCCCGGGGTGGTGTACACCGCTCGCGGCCGCAGCGTCGCGCTGGTGGTCAACGACATCGTCGACATCGTGGCCGAGCGCAGCGCCACCTTCAGCGACGTCGAGGACTACGGCCTGGTCGGCTCGGCGCTGATCCACGACAAGGTCACCGAGATGCTGGACGTGCGCGCGGCGATCCTGGCCGCCGACCCGCTGTACTTCGAGGACGAGGACGGGCACGAGCCGCGGCAGGGCTCCGAGCCCGGCGCGCGGGCCGGCTACCAGACGCAGGGAGCGAGCTGATGGGAACACTTCTGGCCACCTTCGAGCTGGGTGATTACCTCTGCGGGGTGGTCGCCGCCGATGTGCAGGAGGTCTCGATGGCCCAACCTCGGACCCCTGCACCCGGTGCGGCCGCGTGCATCGCCGGCCTGATCAACCTGCGCGGGCAGGTGGTCCCCACGCTGGACCTGCGGGCCCGGATGGGCGTGCGAGCGGAGGCCGCCACCAGCCACGAGACGGCGATGAGCGTCGTGGTCCGGTGGCAGGACGAGGTGTGGAGCCTGCTGGTGGATCGGATCGGTGATGTCATCGAGGTGCAGGACAGCCAGTTCGAGCCGGCGCCGGACACGCTGACCGGTCCGTGGCGGCACCTCATCCTGGGCGCGTACAAGCTGGAATCGCAGCTGCTGCTGATGCTGGACGTGCCCGCGCTGCTCGACGTGAGTGCGGAACTGGCTGCCGCTCACTGACCGTCACCGGCCGTACCGGCTCCGAAGTTTCTCCCCGGCCGGCTCGTCAGTGGCACAGAATGGTTGCATGACGATCTCGCTGGTCAGCGCTCCGGTCCTCGGTTTCGACCTGGTGCGCCACCCGGCCGGCAGCGCCGTGGCCGAAACGCTGCTGCTGGCGCTCAGCCTGGGCCCGCAGGATCTGGCCCGGTTCGAGCAGGTGGCCCGAACGCTGCCGGCGCCGCGGCAGGCCGAGCTGGCGGCGGCCCGGGAGCGACTGGGTGCCGGCTCGCTGCGCGGTTCGGTGGTGCTGCCCGGTACCGACGAGGCGGTGGACGGACCGCTCGGCGGAATGATCAGCACCCTGCGGCGCAGCATGATCAGCGACCTGGACGACCTCGAACACCTGGTGCGTACCGATGTGCTGGCCTGGGCGGAGGCCGAGGCGGCTCTGATCCCGGCTGCCGGCGAGGCGCTGGCCGGCACCGTGCGCATCGTGGTGGAAGCGCTGGCGGCGGACTGGGTGGACGGCCTGAGTGACGAGCTGCGCACGGAGCTTGCGGCAGGCCTGCGCCGGGCAACCGCCGGCAGGACGCCCGTCCCGGTGGACATCGGGCCGTGCCGGCCGGAGCTCGATGCCGTACTCAACCCGTTGCGCCGACTCGACCCGGACGGCCGCGACCGGCTGCGGCAGGTCAGCAGCCTGCTCGGCCCGGGTGGTGCCGAGTGGGCGCAGTCGGTGCACGAGGCGTCCTGGGCCGCTTTCTCCACCGGGCGGATCCGCGCGGCGGCCTCGGCCCAGCTGCTCGCGGTGCAGGCGTTCCGGGCCGGTGGCCTCACCGCTGCCGACGGCGCCGAGGGTGTCTGGAACATGATCAGTGGTCATGTGCAGGCGTGCGTGGTGGCTGACGTGCTGCCCGAGGAGGTGCGTCACCGGCTGGGCCGGGGCTGGCGGGCCGC
>DATAKO010000085.1:0-32538 GCA_036261575.1 Jatrophihabitans sp. | reverse complement strand
GCACCAACGGCGAGATCGTGTGCGCCCCGACCTCGACCGATTCTCCGACCGACGGGGTCAGCCAGTGCTGCACCCCGCCGCCGAGGATCAGCAGGAAACCGCCGATCAGGGCCAGCACGGCCAGGATCGCCATCGGGTACTTCATGATCGCCGAGGCCTCGTGCGGGTGCACATCCTCCTCCCAGCGGCGATCGCCCAGGAAGGTCATCACCAGCGCGCGGGTCATGTAGGCCGCAGTGAGGCCGGCGCCGAGCAGTGCGGCAAGGCCGAGGATCCAGCCGGAGGTGCCGCCCTTGTCGAAGGCCGCCTCGATGATCTTGTCCTTGGTGAAGAAGCCGGTCGCACCGGGGAACCCGATGATGGCGAGCCAGCCGCAGACGAACACCGCGAAGGTCCAGGGCATCGGCCGCCACAGCCCGCCGAAGCGGCGCATGTCGATCCGGTCGTTCATGGCGTGCATGACCGAGCCCGCTGCCAGGAACAGCGCCGCCTTGAAGAAGCCGTGGCCCAGCAGGTGAATGATGCCGATGGCGTACACGCCCTTGCCCAGACCGACGGCCAGGAACATGTAACCGATCTGGCTCACGGTCGAGTAGGCGAGCACCTTTTTCAGATCGTCCTGGCCGAAAGCGCAGACGCAGCCGTACAGCAGCGTGATGGCACCGATGATCACGACGACGGTACGGGCCGCCTGGCTGAGGTTGAAGATCGGCGAGGACCGGGCGATCAGGTACACGCCGGCGGTGACCATTGTTGCCGCGTGGATGAGCGCTGAGACCGGGGTCGGGCCTTCCATCGCGTCCGGCAACCAGGTCTGCAACGGGAACTGGCCGGACTTGCCGCATGCGCCGAGCAGCAGCATCAGCGCGATGGCCGCGATCGTTCCCTGGCCGAGGCCGCCGATGCCGGCGAAGACATGCGCGAAGTCGGTATTGCCGAGGTAGGCGAACATCATCATGATCGCGATCGACAGCCCGACGTCACCGACGCGGTTGGCGATGAACGCCTTCTTGGCCGCGGTCGCCGCCGACGGCCGGTTGTAGTAGAAGCCGATGAGCAGGTACGAGGCCAGGCCGACACCTTCCCAGCCCACGTAGAGCACCAGGTAGCTGTTGGCCAGCACCAGCAGCAGCATCGCCGCGATGAAGAGGTTGAAATAGCCGAAGAACCTGCGGCGACCGTCGTCGTGAGCCATGTAGCCGACCGCATAGATGTGAATCAGCGAACCGACCCCGGTGATCAGCAGGCAGAAGGTCAGCGACAGCGGGTCGAGCAGGAAACCGACGTCGACTTTGAAGCCGCCCACCGGGATCCAGCTGAACAGGTGCAAGTCGCGCTCGCGGGCGTCCCCGGACTCGCTCTTGAGCGAGAAGAACAGGAACACCGTGTACACGAACAGAACCACCGGCACCAGGGCGCCGAGCAGGTGTCCCCACTTGTCGGCGCGGCGACCCAGCAGCAGCAGGATGGCTGCGGACACGGCCGGCAGGGCGACCAGCAGCCACGCGGCGGACTGCACTCCGTGAGCGGTATTCAACTACGCCAGCTCCCTTAGTACTTCAGGAGATTCGCGTCGTCGACCGAAGCCGATCGCCGCGTCCGGAAGATGGACATGATGATTGCCAGCCCGACCACAACCTCCGCGGCGGCCACCACCATGACGAAGAACGCCATGATCTGACCGTCGAGGCTGCCGTTGATGCGGGCGAAGGTGACCAGGGTGAGGTTCACCGCGTTGAGCATGAGCTCCACGCACATGAAGACGACGATCGCGTTGCGTCGGATCAGCACACCGACCGCGCCGATAGAGAAGAGGGCTGCGGACAGGACCAGGTAGTAGGTAGGGGTCATGAGCCGAACACGCATTTCCGTGAGGCGGGAGAGAGGGTCATGAGCCGAACACGCATTTCCGTGAGGCGGGAGAGGTTCATGAGCCGAACACGCATTTCCGTGAGGCGGGAGAGGTTCATGCGTCAGCGCTCCAGTTCTCGGATGCCGATCGGGGTGTCCGGGCCACCGACGTTGATCGCCTGCCCGCCGAGCAGCGACTCCTTCGCGATCGAGCCGTCCGGCAGCAGGGCCGGCGTCCCGATCGCGGTACCGGAGGCGAGCGCACCGGGGCCGGGCAGCGGCTGAGGCCGGCCGGAGCGGATCCGTTCGCGCGCCAGCGAACGCTGGCTGCGCCGGGGGCCCTCGCGCTCGATGTGAGCCAGCACCATGGCCCCGACCGCGGCAACGATGAGCAGCGCCGAGGTCAACTCGAAGGCGAAGAGATACTTCGTGAACATCAACTTGGCGATGCTGTTGACGTTGTTGGCCGCGTTCACGCCGTTCTGCTCGGTGAGGTTCTTCGCAGTCTGGCCGTTGAACGCGCGACCGATGCCGATCGCGACCAGCAGCGCGAATGCGATGCCCGCCAGCGCTGCCGCGACCCGCTGCCCGCGCAGCGTCTCCACGAGCGAGTCGGAGGAATCGCGGCCGACCAGCATCAGCACGAACAGGAAGAGGATCATGATCGCGCCGGTGTAGACGATGATCTGCACCAGGCCGAGGAAGGGGCCCTCCTCGATCAGGTAGAACAGCCCGAGGCACATCATCGTGGCCACCAGCGACAGGGCCGAGTGGACCGCGTTGCGCAGCAGCACCATGCCGATCGCCCCGGCCAGCGCGACCGGACCGAGGATCCAGAAGGCAACCGCCTCGCCGGTGCTGACCTGGTTCGATCCGGCCGCCGCCAGGATCGCGTGCGTGGCGCTCACGAGTGGTGACCTCCGACCTCGATCGCCCGGCCGGTAATGGGTCGGCCGGCCACGTTCGCCGAACTCTGCGGCGCCCCCTCGTCCTTGCGCGGGGTGTAGTAGGCCGACTCGTCGTCGCCGAGCCGCATCGGGTGCGGCGGCGCTTCCATGCCCGGCAGCAGCGGCGCCATCAGCTGCTCCTTGGTGTAGATGAGGTCCCGCCGGTTGTCCAGCGCGAGCTCGTACTCGTTGCTCATGGTCAACGAACGCGTCGGGCAGGCCTCGATGCACAGGCCGCAGAAGATGCAGCGCAGATAGTTGATCTGATAGATCTTGCCGTAACGCTCACCCGGCGAGTAGCGCTCGGTCTCGGTGTTGTCGCCACCCTCGACGTAGATTGCGTCCGCCGGGCAGGCCCAGGCGCACAGCTCGCAGCCGATGCACTTCTCCAGTCCGTCCGGGTGCCGGTTGAGCACGTGCCGGCCGTGGTACCGCGGCGCGGTCGGAAACACCTCGAACGGGTACTGCTGGGTGTAGACCTTCTTGAACATCGTCGAGAAGGTCAGCCCGAAGCCCTTGGCAAAACCGATCAGGTCCGGGGCCGGTGCGTTGAAGGCGTCTTCGTTCAGCGGCTTCGCCGAGACGTCCACCACCGGCGGAGCCACCCGGGGCGCCGGCGCGGCGGCCGCCCAGTCGGCCGGCACCGCGGCGCCCGTCGGGTTAGCGGCCTCGTCGGCCTTGGGGTCGGACCCGGCGCCGACGGGCGGCTTCGGGTTGTCTGCGGGAATGTCAGCCATCGAGCGGTCCCTCGTTCGAGATTCGTCCGGTTGTCACAGCCTGATCGGTCACGCCGGCACTCACCAGCCGGGGCGACGGCGGCACCCGCAGGTCCATCGGCGGGATCGGGAAGGTCAGCCCTCGTGCGGCCTCGGCCGCTTCCTCGGCCTCGAACTCGGCCCGTTCCCGCTTCAGCCGACGGCTGTCGGCGACCACCCAGACCAGTCCGATGATCACCAGCGGGATCAGCACGACGGCGCCGGCCGCCAGCCGGCTCCAGCCGCGCTGCGTCAGCACGCGCAGGGTGGTGTAGCCAAGGATCCAGACCAGGTTGATCGGGATCAGCACCTTCCAGCCGAAGTGCATGAACTGGTCGTAGCGCAGGCGGGGCAACGTACCGCGCAGCCAGACGAAGCCGAAGATGAGGATGATGACCTTGATGGTGAACCACAGCATCGGCCACCATCCCGAGTTCGCGCCGCTCCAGATGGACACCAGCCCGAACGGGGCATGCCAGCCCCCGAGGAACAGCGTCGTCGCCAGCGCAGAGACGGTGACCATGTTGATGTATTCGGCCAGGAAGAAGAGCGCGAATTTCATCGAGGAGTACTCGGTGTGGAAGCCGCCGACGAGCTCGGACTCGGCCTCGGGCAGGTCGAACGGGGCCCGGTTGGTTTCACCGACCATCGAGATCAGGTAGATGCCGAAGGACAGGAACAGCGGAAAGGCGTTCCAGGTGTGGCTCTGCGCGGCCACGATGCCGGAGGTGGAGATGGTGCCGGTGTAGACGAACACCATCACCATGGACAGCCCCATCGCGACCTCGTAGGAGATCATCTGCGCCGCCGAGCGCAGGCCGCCGAGAAGCGGGTAGGTGGAGCCGGACGCCCAGCCGGACAGCACGATGCCGTACACCCCGAGCGAGGAGCAGGCCAGGATGACCAGCACGCCTACGGGCAGGTCGGTCAGCTGCAACGGCGTGCGGTGGTGAAAGATCGAGACCTCGGGACCGAAGGGGATGACCGAGAACGCCAGGAAAGCCGGCACGGCCGACAGCACCGGCGCGATCCAGTACACCGGCTTGTCGGCCAGCGCCGGAATGATCTCTTCCTTGAAGGCGAGCTTCACCCCGTCGGCCAGGGACTGCAGGATGCCCCACGGTCCGGTCCGATTGGGCCCGATCCGGTTCTGCATGCGCCCGACGACCTTGCGCTCGAAGACGATCGAGAACAGCGTCATCACGACGAGGAACACGAACACCGCGAGCACCTTGAGCAGGACCATCCAGATCCGGTCCTGGCCGAAGACGCCCAGCGTGTCCGTGGCGGCTGCCGCGGTCTGCCCCATCATGCCGACGCTCCTTGCCCGTTCTCCGGTGCGTGTGCTGCGGTGTGTGCATGGCCGGCCTCGTGCGCGTGCACTGACACCTCGGCGCCGTGCGGGGCGCGGAGGCTGCCGTCCCGGTGCGTGGCCGGCAGCCAGATCACGCCGTCCGCGGCGCTGGCGTGCAGTTCGACCGGTGCGCTGACCGAGCGGCCTGCCGCGGTCACGGTGATCGTGTCCGCCTCGGTCACTCCGAGTTCGGCCGCCGTCTGCGGGCTGAGCCCGGCGCGCAGCGGCTTGGCGGTGCCGGCAAGTGCTGGTTCACCGTCGAGCATCGAGCCGGCATCGATCAACTCGGCCCAGCTGGCCAGCCGAAGCCCGGCCGGCACCAGCGCCGGCGGCATGCTCGGCGGCTGCATCCGGACCGTGCTCACTCCCAGCTGAGCGAGTTCGGCCCGCGCCTGCTGGTGGGTGGGCAGCCCCAGATCGACGTCGAGCTCGTCGGCGAGAGCGTTGAGCACCCGGCCGTCGGCCAGCTCGCCGGTGCCGGTGAGGGTGAGGTCGAACGGCCGGCGCCGCCCCTCCCACGTCACATAGCGTCCCGCCTTCTCGGCGGCCGCGGCCACCGGGAAAACCACGTCGGCGTACTCGGTGACCGAGGTCCGCCGCAGCTCCAGGCTGATCACGAAACCGGCGCGGTCCAACGCCACCTCCGCAGCAGCCGGATCCGGCAGGTCAGCCAGATCGACACCGCCGATGATCAGCGCGGAGTCCGGTTGGGCATGCGCGAGGATGCCGGCGAGGTCCCGGCCGGGCAGCGCCGGCACGTGCGCATCCCACACGCGCTCGACCTCGACCCGCGCCGCGTCGTCGGCTACCGGACGGGCACCGGGCAGCAGGTTCGGCAGCGCTCCCGCATCCAGCGCACCGCGCTCTCCTGCGCGCCGCGGCACCCAGGCCAGCCGGGCGCCGGTGTCGGCTGCCAGTTGCGCCACCGCCGAGTACGCACCCGGGACGGCGGCAAGGCGCTCACCGACCAGGATGATGCCCTCGGTCAGTGCCTGCTTGAGGTCGGTGTCCAGCTGCTGGACGGCCGCAGCCTCCTCGCCGGGCCGGGACGGGATGAGCCGCCCGTCCAGCTTGGTGAGCCCGCGTGAGGCCAGCGCCGCGATCGCATGCACCGTGGTCCGGCCGGCGCGAGTGCCCTTGCGCAGGCGCAGGAACACGATCGGAGATTCCTCTTCCGGCTCCAGGCCGACCAGCAGGACCGTCCGGGCCTGCTCCAGATCCTGGAAGCTGACGCCGCCGGTGCTCGGGCTGGTGCCGGCCACCAGGCTGCCCAGGAAGGCCAACTCCTCCTCGGAGTTGACCCGGGCCCGGTAGTCGATGTCGTTGGTTCGCAGCGCGACGCGGGCGAACTTGCTGTAGGCGTAGGCGTCCTCTTCAGTCAGCCGGCCGCCGGGCAGCACGCCAACCCCGTCGTTGTCGATGGCGTGACGCAGACCGGCCGCCGCGACCTCGAGCGCCTGCGGCCAGGATGCCTCCACCAGGTTTCCGTTGCTGTCACGCACCATCGGGCTGGTGATGCGATCGGGCTGCACGGCGTAGTGGAATGCCCACCGGCCCTTGTCGCAGTTCCACTCCTCGTTCACCGCGGCGTCCTCGCCGGCCAACCGCCGGGTGACCTTGCCGCGCCGCCAGTCGGTGCGCTGGGCGCAGCCGGAGGAGCAGTGCTCGCAGATGCTCGGCGTCGACATCAGGTCGAACGGCCGCGCCCGGAACCGGTAGCTGGCGCCGGTAAGCGCGCCCACCGGGCAGATCTGCACGGTGTTGCCGGAGAAGTAGGACTGGAACGGGGTGTCGGTCGAGGTGCCGATCTGCTGCTGGGCGCCACGCTCCAGCAGGTCGATGAACGGATCACCGGCGATCTGGGCGGAGAACCGGGTACAGCGCTGGCACAGCACGCAGCGCTCGCGGTCCAGCAGCACCTGGCTCGACACCGCAACCGGCTTCGGGAAGGTGCGCTTGACGTCGGAGAAGCGGCTGTCGGCGCGGCCGTTGCTCATCGCCTGGTTCTGCAGCGGGCACTCGCCGCCCTTGTCGCAGACGGGGCAGTCCAGCGGATGGTTGATGAGCAGCAGCTCCATCACGCCCTGCTGGGCCTTGTCAGCAACCTGGCTGGTCAGCTGGGTCTTGATGACCATGCCCGGCATCACCGTGGTGGTGCAGGAGGCGGCGGGCTTCGGCATGCCACGGCCATTGCCCATATCGGTCACCTCGACCAGGCACTGCCGGCAGGCACCGGCCGGATCGAGCAGTGGGTGATCGCAGAACCGGGGAATCTGGATGCCGATCTGCTCGGCGGCACGGATCAGCAGCGTTCCCTTCGGAACGGAGATGTCGATGCCGTCGATGGTGACGGTGACCAGGTCGGTCTGATCAGGGGCGATCGTCATGAAGAGGCTCCGTAGGCGAGCGGCATTGGCGGGTGGCCAGCGGCGACGGTCACGAGGCAGCTCCGGTCAGCACGTCCTGCTTCATCAGGGCGAGGTAGTCGTCGCGGAAGTACTTGATGGACGCCATGATCGGGCTGGTGGCACCGTCCCCCAGAGCACAGAAGGACCGGCCGAGGATGTTGTCGCAGACGTCCAGCAGGGTGTCCAAGTCCTCGGGCTTGCCGTGACCCTCCCAGATCCGTTCCAGGATCTGCGCAGTCCAGTAGTTGCCCTCCCGGCAGGGGGTGCACTTGCCGCAGGACTCGTGCTCGTAGAACTGCGTCCACTTCATCACGGCGCGGACCACGTTGTCGCCCTCGTCGAAGACCATCACCGCGGACGTGCCGTTCATCGAACCGTTCTTGGCGACTGAATCGAAGTCGAGCGGTACGTCGAGATGTTCCTTGGTGAACAGCGGGGTCGACGATCCGCCCGGCGTCCAGAACTTCAGATCCTTGCCGCGGCTCATGCCGCCGGCCAGCTCGAGCAACTCGCGCAGCGTGGTACCCATCGGCGCCTCGTACTGGCCAGGGTTCTTGACCCGGCCGGACAGCGAGTAGATCGAGGTGCCGGGCGAGCCCTCAGGCCCCATCTGCTTGTGCCAGGCCGCGCCGCCCAGGACGATGTAGGGCACGCTGGCCAGGGTTCCGACGTTATTCACCACGGTCGGAGCGTCGTAGAGACCGTTCGTCGCGGGGAACGGCGGCTTGAGTCGCGGCTGGCCGCGCTTGCCCTCGAGCGAGTCGAGCAGGGCCGTCTCCTCGCCGCAGATATAGGCGCCGGCGCCGCCGTGCACGGTGATGTGGAAGCTCAGCCCGGAACCGAGCACGTTCTCGCCGAGGTAGCCCTTGGCGTAGGCCTCGTTCACAGCACGGGTGACCCGGCGGATCGCATGCACTGCCTCGCCCCGGATGTAGACGAAGGCGTGCTGGGCTCGCACCGCGTAGCAGGCGATGATGATGCCCTCGATCATCGAGTGCGGGTCATTCATCATCAGCGGCAGGTCGCGGCAGGTGCCGGGCTCACCCTCGTCGGCGTTGATCACCACGTAGTGCGGCTTGGCCGGCTCGCCCGGCTTGGCCTGCGGGATGAACTGCCATTTCATGCCCGTGGGGAAGCCCGCGCCACCACGGCCGCGCAGGTTGGAATCCTTCACCAGGGCGATGATCTCGTCGGGCTGCATGGTCAGTGCCTTGCGCAGCCCGGCGTAGCCGTCCAGCTTCTCGTAGTTGTCCAGCAGCCATGGCGCATTCGTGCCGAACCGCTTGGTCAGGACCGGGGTCAGGGGCATCGTCACTCGCCCTTCTCGATGCGTTCGCTCTGGCCGCCGGTCGGCGAACCGGCAGCCGGGTCGCTCTGGTGCGTTTCCAGCGGCTCGTCGTGCGCGCTGGTCTCCGCCCGCGCACCGGTGTTGTTCGCCGCCCGCTGCTCGGCGGCCGTCGAGTCCGCCGCCGCGGCCGGCTGGTCGTGCCCGTAGCTGGGCGCCTGCATGCCTCGTTCGTGCGCCAGCCGCACGCCGGCCTCGGTGGGGGCGCCGGTCGCCGATGCCGTGCGTGCCTCGTCCCGCACGTCTACGAAACCGGCGATCTGGCGCGAGATCTCCTTGAACGTGCACAGCGGGGCCCCACGGGTGGGCAACGGCCGGTTGCCCTGGCGAAGCTGGCCGACCAGTTCGGTGGCCGACTCGGTGGTCTGGTTGTCGAAGAACTCGTAGTTGACCGTCACGACCGGTGCGTAGTCACAGGCGGCCAGGCACTCGGCGTGCTCCAGGGTGATCGAACCGGGCGCACCGGCTTCGCCGGCGGTCTCGTTCATGCCGACGCCCAGCAGCTCGGACAGCGTCCGGTAGATCTCGTCGCCACCGAGCATGCCGCACAGGGTGTTGGTGCATACGCTGACCAGGTACTCACCGGTCGGCTTGCGCTTGTACATCGTGTAGAACGTCGCGACCGCTGCCACCTGGGCCTTGGTTATGCCCAGCACGTCGGCGCAGAACGCGATGCCGTCCGGTGTCACGTACCCCTGCTCGGACTGCACCAGGTGCAGCATCGGCAGCAGCGCTGAGCGGGACTGACCCGCCGGGTACCGCGCCATGATTGCCAGCGCATCCTGGCGCACCCGGTCCTCGAACACATCGGGGTTACCGGGCCGCTCGATGTCCAGCAACGTCAGCCGTCCGTCCAGCGTGCGCCGGGGGCGTCCCTGGATCGGCCCGGTCGTGGTCTCGACACCGCCCGTGTTGACGCCCTCGACAGAAGCCTCGAGGTCGTACTCGGAATCGGTCAGGCGCTCGTCCATGAAAGGTGCATCCGTCTCGCTCATCGGTCACATCCGCCCATCACCGGGTCCAGCGAGGCCACCGAGGCGATCACGTCGGCGATCTGGCCGCCGATGCACATCGTTGCCACCGCCTGCAGGTTGATGAAAGAAGGTTCCCGCAGGTGTACCCGGTACGGCCTCGTCCCGCCGTCGGAGACCACGTGCACGCCGAGCTCGCCGCGGGGGCTCTCGATCGGCACGTAGGCCTGCCCGGTGGGCACCCGGAAGCCCTCGGTCACCAGCTTGAAGTGATGGATGAGCGACTCCATCGAGCCGTTCATGATTTTGTTGACGTGCGCGGGCGAGTTGCCCATGCCGTCGGACCCGATCGACAGCTGGGCCGGCCAGGCGATCTTCGGGTCGTCCACCACGACCCGTCCGGGCGTCTGCTCCAGCCGCTGCAGCACCTGGGAGATGATCCGCAGGCTCTCGCGCATCTCGGCGACCTTGACCACGAACCGGCTCCAGCAGTCGGCACCGTCATCGGTCGGCACGTCGAAGTCGTAGGTCTCGTAATCCAGGTACGGCTCGGTCTTACGCAGATCCCAGGGCAGGCCGGCCGCCCGCAGCATCGGACCGGTGAGCCCGAGCGCCAGGCAACCCTCGACGTTGATCCAGCCCACGCCCTTGAGCCGGTTGACCCAGATGACCTGGCCGCGCAGCAACTTGTCGACGCCCAGGATCTCCTTGTCCGTCTCGGTGATCCAGTCGCGGATCTTCTCGTAGGCGTTCTCGGGCAGGTCCTGCGCCACACCACCGGGACGCACGTAGGCGTGGTTCATCCGCAGCCCGGTGATGAGCTCCAGGATGTCCAGGCATCGCTCGCGCGCCCGGAAGCCATTGGTCATCGCGGTCAGCGCGCCCAGCTCCATGCCGCCGGTCGCCAGCCACACCCAATGCGAGGAGATCCGGTTGATCTCCATCATCAGGACCCGGATGAGCTTCGTCCGCTCGGTGATCTGGATGCCCAGCAGCTTCTCGACGGCCATCGCGTAGGCGGTCTCGTTGAACAGCGGCGCGAGGTAGTCGCAGCGGGTGACCAGTGTGCTGCCCTGGGTCCAGGTGCGGAACTCGGTGTTCTTCTCGATACCGGTGTGCAGGTAGCCGACCACGAGCCGCGCGTCGGTGACGGTTTCGCCTTCCAGCTCGAGCACCAGCCGCAGCACGCCGTGGGTGGACGGGTGCTGCGGGCCCATGTTGACGACCAGGCGCTCTTCGTGCAGCGGGTCGCCGCTGAACACGGAGTCCCAGTCACCCCCGCCGACCGTGTAGACCCGGCCCTCGGTGGTCTCGCGCGACGGACTGTAGGACTCGGTCATCGCTGCTCTCCTGCCTGTTCGCGCTGCGGTTCGGACACGCGGCTCATCGGTAGGCCCGCCGATCATCCGGCGGCGGGATGGACGCGCCCTTGTACTCGATGGCGACCCCGCCCAGCGGGTAGTCCTTGCGCTGCGGGTGGCCGTCCCAGTCGTCCGGCATCAGGATGCGGGTCAACGCCGGGTGCCCGTCGAAGATGATGCCGAACATGTCCCAGGTCTCGCGTTCCTGCCAGTCGGCGGTCGGGTAGACCGCCGTCACCGAGGGAACGTGCGGGTCGGCGTCGGTCACCGAGACCTCCAGCCGGATGCGCCGGCGGTACGTCATCGAGGTGAGGTGGTAGCAGACGTGCAGCCGCTCGCCGTCCTTGCCCTCGCGGGCCAGGTAGTCGACCCCGGAGACCGAGGAGCACAACTCGAAACGCAGCGCCGGGTGATCGCGCAGCACCTGCACGACGCGCGCGATGTGATCGCGCGCGATGTGCAGCGTCAGCTCGTCACGGTCGACAACCACCTTGCGCAGGGCCTGCTCTGCCTCCGGGTAGGCAGCCAGGAAAGCGTCGACGACCTCGTCGAAGTACCCGCCGTAGGGACGCTCGGCCGGCAACTCCACCCAGGGCTGGCGCTGCAGGCCGGAGAAGCCGCTGGTGTCACCGGACCCGGTCACGCCGAACATGCCCGGACGCTGCTGACCGCTGGGCAGGGCGCCGTCCTGGCGGGCCAGCTCCACGTCGGAGTGCTGACCCGGGACGTTCGCCGGAGAAGCCTCGGTCATTTCGCGTACCTCTGCGACGACGGGATGAGTTCGACCTTCTGTCCGGCCAGCTTCTCCGCCCGCTTCGGGCCGAGCGGCTCGTTCATGATCTTGTGGTGCAGCTTGAGGATCGCGTCGATCAGCATTTCCGGCCGCGGGGGGCAGCCGGGCAGGTACATGTCGACCGGGATGATGTGATCGACGCCCTGCAGGATCGCGTAGTTGTTGAACATGCCGCCGGACGAGGCGCAAACACCCATCGCGATGACCCAGCGCGGCTCAGCCATCTGGTCATAGATCTGGCGCACCACCGGAGCCATCTTCTGGCTGACCCGGCCCGCCACGATCATCAGATCGGACTGGCGTGGCGAGGGCCGGAAGACCTCCATGCCGAAGCGCGCGGAGTCGAAGCGCGGCGCGCCGAAGGTCATCATCTCGATCGCGCAGCACGCCAGGCCGAAGGTGACCGGCCACAGCGAGGACTTGCGGGTCCAATTGACCAGCGTCTCGACGCTGGCCAGCAGGATGCCGTCCGGGAGTTTTTCTTCTAGACCCATGTCATTACCTCGCTGACTAGTCCCAGTCCAGCCCGCCGCGGCGCCAGACATAGGCGTAGGCGACGAAGACGGTCACGATGAACAGGAAGATCTCGACCAGGCCGAACAGGCTCAGCGCCTGGCTCTCGACCGCGTACGGGTACAAGAAGATGATCTCGATGTCGAAGACGATGAACAGCATCGCGGTCAGGAAGTACTTGACCGGGAAGCGGTTCGGTCCCGCGGCGGCCGGCGCCGGCTCGATCCCGCACTCGTAGAAGTCCAGCTTGGCCTTGTTGTAACGCTTGGGCCCGGTGATGGTCGCGATGATCACCGAGAAGACCGAGAACCCGAACGCGAGAGCGAACAGGATGACGATCGGCAGGTACGTGGCGAGCATGGTTACCTGCATCCCTTCTCGTTGCGCTGGCGGCCGGGCGGCGTGCGCAGGCCGCCTGCCAGGCTAATCTCCCCCGAGTTTTCCCGGTTTCTTAGGCTTGCCTTACATGAGTTCCCGGTGACCGTGGCCGGCATCAGCGGACCGCCGGGGTCAGCTTGGTGACGGCATTGATGACCCGATCGGTGAAGTCTCCGTCGCGCGGATCGGTCAGGTTGGCCATCAGCTTGAGCACGAACTTCATCAGGCCCGGGTGCGGCAGGCCGTGCCGGGTGCAGGCCCGCATGACCGCCGGGTTGCCGATCAGCTTCACGAAGATGCCACCGAGCCGGTAGTAGGCACCCCACTCTGCGGCCATGGCTGCCGGGTAGCCGCGCAGGGCACGCTCGCGCTGCGGACCGTCCGCGCGAGCCAGTGCCTGGATGGTCGCCTCAGCGGCGAGCTTGCCGGATTCCATCGCGTAGGGGATGCCCTCGCCGTTGAACGGGTTGACCGATCCGCCGCTGTCGCCCACCAGAAGGACGCCGTTGGCGTAGTGCGGGGTGCGGTTGAAGCCCATCGGCAAGCCCGCACCCTGGGTGGTACCCAGCGCGTTGGCCTCCCGCAGACCCCACTCCTCCGGAGTGCCGTCCAGCCAGCTGGTGAGCAGGGCCCGGTAGTTGGTCTTCTGGAAGCCGGCGCTGGTGTTGAGCACGCCCAGGCCGACGTTCACGGTGCCGTCGCCCATGCCGAAGATCCAGCCGTAGCCGGGCAACAGGTTGGCGCCATCGGCGCCGGGCGGGCCGTCCCACAGCTCCAGCCAGGACTCCAGGTAGTCGTCATTGGTGCGCGGGCTGGTGTAGTAGCGACGCACCGCCACGCCCATCGGGCGCTTGTCGTTGCGATGCACGCCCAGGCTCTGCGCGAACTTGCCGGAGACCCCGTCACACGCGAGCACGATCGGCGCCCGGTAGGTGCGCGGCTGCTTGCTGCCGTCCGGGGCGGTCGCCCGTGCCGTCACCCCGACCACCCGGCCGCCGGCATCGAAGATCGGGCCGGTGACACCGGTGTGTTCGTGCAGCCGGGCGCCCGCCTTGACCGCCTGCTGCACCAGCAGATGGTCGAGATCGGCGCGCGGCCGAACCAGGCCGTAGTTGGGGAAGCTGGTGAGCTCTGGCCAGTCGAGTTCGAGCCGCATGCCACCACCGATGACCCGCAGACCCTTGTTGTGCAGCCAGCCGGCCTCTTCGCTGACGTCGATGCCCAGGTCCACCAGGGCGCGGGTGCCGCGTGGGGTCAGGCCGTCGCCGCAGACCTTCTCGCGCGGGAAGCTGGTCTTCTCCAGCAGCAGCACGTCAACGCCGGCGGTGGCCAGCCAGTACGCCGCCGCAGAACCGGCAGGTCCGGCTCCGATCACGATGACGTCGGCCTGGCTGCTGGGTTCCGGTTCGTCGCTGGCAGCGGACGCGGACCGCTGCGGATCCTCGGCGATCGCGGTCATGCCGTTCCTCCCTACCGGTCTGTGCGCGGCTGCGGATGCGTGGCGCGCGATGGGGCGCGCCGAGCCTGCCGGTGGTCGTCGCGCCGGTGCTAGCCGTGCCGGGTCTGTAGTTGAGTGCGTGTCGTTCGGGTGAGTCTCGTTCGGTGAGTGTCGTTCGGTGAGTGTCGTTCGGTGAGTGTCGTTCGGGCGCGTTCGTTCAGGTGTATGTCGTGCTCGTTCGACCGCTCGTGAAAAGTTTCACGAGCAATCACAGTGCAGTCTAAGCCTGCGCTACGACGACTTCGACCAGGACCGGCAGGTGGCCTCAGCGCGGCCGGACCGGGCCAGCGAGTCCGCCTGGCACCGGCTACGCACCGATTCGAAAGCGGCGCGCAAAGGTATTCCCTCAACCGGGTCAAAGTGCTACATATGGTCCACCGTTCCCCCACCCAGAAGGATTGCCATGTCTGCTTCCCGCTTGCGCTCCGGCCTGCTCGGCCTGATCGGCGTCGTGACCGCAGCCGCCGTCTCCCTCACCCTGGCTCCCGCCGCGCACGCAGCCACCGGTGGCTATGTCGCCCTCGGCGACTCGTACTCCTCCGGCGTCGGTGCCGGCAACTACATCGGTTCCAGCGGCTCCTGCGATCGCAGCCCGAACGCCTACTCCGCGTTGTACAACAGCGCGCACCACCCGAGCTCCTACGTCTCCGTCGCATGTTCCGGTGCCAAGACGACCGATGTCAACGCCTCCCAGCTGTCCGCACTGTCCGCGTCCACCGGCCTGGTGAGCATCACCGTCGGCGGCAACGACGTCGGCTTCGCCAACATCATGCAGACCTGCGTGCTGGAGGGCACCGACGAGTGCGTGGCTGCCGTGCAGGCGGCCGAGAACACCGCGACGTCGTCGCTACCGGGGCTGCTGAACACCACCTACAACGGCATCCGCAGCCACGCCCCCAACGCGAAGGTGGTGGTGCTGGACTACCCGGTCTTCTACAACCTGTCGTCGTCCTTCTGCATCGGTCTCAGCAACGAGTCCCGCAGCAAGATCGACCAGGGCATCAACCTGGTGGACGGGATCATCAGGACCGCGGCGACCGGGCACGGCTTCACCTTCGCCGATGTGCGCAGCCAGTTCGTCGGCCACCAGCTGTGCTCCGGCGGCACGAAGTGGCTGCACTCGCTGAACTTCACCGACATCACCGAGTCCTACCATCCCACCGCCGCGGGGCAGTCCGGCGGCTACTACCCGGTGTTCAACTCCGCCGCGGGCTGAGCAAAGGGTCAGCTCGGCTCATCGGATCGCGCATCGGGCGCGAGGTAGCGCGCGAAGAAGGCCTCGATGCGCGGCCACACCTGCGCCGCCGACTCCGGCTCGGGCCCCACATGCCCGAGCCGGGTCAGCGGCCGCAGCAGCCGCGGACCGTTCGGTGCATCGTTGAGGAACGAGTGGCCGGCATTCGGGTATTCGCGCACGTCGTGAGGCACGCCGGCGCGCTTCAGGGCGCCGTCCAACCGCGCGGCCGCACCCTTCAGCGCGCGATCCCGGCCGCCGTAGCTGGCGACCACCGGGCAGCCACCGGCCACCGCGGCATCGATGTCCTTGGGCAGCATTCCGTAGTTCGGGGCGGCCACCTCGAAACCGCTGGCCAGCGTCATCAGCGCAAAGCCGCCGCCCATGCAGAAGCCGATCACGCCGATGCGGCCGGTGCACTGCGGGTGCGCCAGCAACCACTGCCGCGCCGCCTCGATGTCGGCGTAGGCCCGGCCCTGGCCGCTGGCCAGCGAGCGCAGTGCCTGCGCCAGGCACCGGCGAGCACCGCCGTCACTGAACAGGTCCGGGGCCAACGTCAGGTAGCCCATGGCCGCAATTCGCTCGGCATGGCGACGCACCTGCTCGTCCAGCCCGAACGCCTCGTGCAGCACGATCACGCCAGGCCACGGTCCCGGGCCGGCTGGCTCGACGTGGTAACCGGTCAATCCGGCTGAACCACCCTGCACGGCCGCCTCGGCGCGAAGGTCGACTGTCGTCACCGGTTCAGCCTCCGGGACCGCGGCCGCGAAGTCCAGGGCGCGTCCGCATGAGCAAGCCGTGAGGATCGGCGTGAGGATCCCGCGCGAACCGCTCGCTGGGGGTTCCGCTGCCGCCGGCAGCTTCTAGCGTCGGAGACTGTGTCCAGCTTGCTGCAGTCCCGCCCCGGACCAGTCGTGTCCGGGGTCGAGGTGCCCGACGTCGACATCCCGGAGCGGCTGAGCTACCGGATCAAGCGCCGGCTGCTCGGGCCGCCGATGGTCACCGCCCAGCTGCACGAGGAGAAGCTCACCAAGAAGACTGCGCTGGGTGTGCTGTCCAGCGACTGCATCTCGTCCTCGGCCTATGGCTCGGAGGAGATGCTGATCGTCCTGCTGGGCGTGTTCGGCCTGACCGGCTTCCACATCCTGCTGCCGATGACCGCCGTGGTGCTGGTCGTGCTGGTGCTGATGACGCTGTCGTACCGGGAAGTGGTGATGGTCTACACCCGGGCCGGCGGCTCCTACGTGGTGGCCCGGGAGAATTTCGGACCCAAGATCGCGCAGATCGCATCGGTGGCCCTGCTCATCGACTACATCGTGACGGTGGCGGTGCAGGCGGCGGCCGGCGTCGCCGCGATCACGTCCCTGATCCCGGCGCTGCGCCACCAGGCGCTGCCGATCACCGTGGCCATCGTGCTGGTGCTGGCCTACGGCAACCTGCGCGGCATCCGAGAAGCGGGCCGGGCCTTCGCCTTTCCGACGTACTTCTTCGTGGCCTCGGCGGGCCTCGTGGTGGTCGTCGGTGTGATCCGCGAGCTCGTCGGCGACCTGCCGCGGCTGGCCTACGTGAGCGGGCCGGACGGCATGATCGACGTGCACAACAAGGGCCACTCGATCCTGTCCTACCTGGCGATCTTCGTGCTGCTGAAGGCCTTTGCCAACGGCGGCTCCTCGCTGACCGGTCTGGAGGCGATCTCCAACGGGGTCAGCGCGTTCCGCGCACCTGCCGGGCCGAACGCCCGGCGGACGCTGTCGATCATGTCGCTGCTGCTCGGCTCCCTGGTGCTGGGCGTGTCCTACCTCGCCTACGAGACACACGCGACGCCCTACCGCAGCGGCTCCCCTACCGTGATCAGCCAGGTTGCCCGCGCCGCCTTCGGCTCGGCCTGGTACGGCCATGTCGGTTTCGTGATCGTGCAGATCGCGACCGCGCTGATCCTCATCACCGGCGCCAACACCCCGTTCACCGGCTTCCCGTTCCTGGCCAGCTTCATCGCCGAGGACTCGTTCCTGCCGCGCCAGCTGACCCGACGAGGTCACCGTCTTGCCTTCAGCAACGGGATCATCGTGCTCACGGTGCTGGCGCTGGCGCTGCTGCTCGGGGTCGGCGCGCACGTGGACAAGCTGGTGCCGTTCTACGCCATCGGGGTGTTCACCGGCTTCACCATGGCGGGCTTCGGTATGGCCAGGTATCACGCCGTGCACCGGGAGTCCGGGTGGCGCCGCAAGCTGGTCATCAACTTCACCGGTGGCTTCGTCTCGATGCTTATCGTGCTGATCTTCGCGGTGGTCAAGTTCACCGAGGGCGCCTGGCTGGTGGTGCTGTTGTTCCCGATCGGCTGGCTGGTGCTGATGCGGCTCAACACCCGCTACCGCGACGAGGCGCGTGCCTTGGACCTCGTCACCACCGTGACCTCCGAGCATGGGCCGGTGCCGCATTACGCCCGGCACGTGGTGCTGGTGATGGTGGACCGGCTGGACCTGGCGGTGATCCGGGCACTGCGCTACGCCGGCAGCTTGCGTCCCACCGAGCTGCGCGCGATGCACGTGGTGGTCGATGCAGATGCCGCCAAGCAACTGCAGTCGGAGTGGATCCAGCGCGGGCTGGGCGAGCGGGTGCCCCTGGAGTTGGTCGAGTGTGCCGATCGGCGCCTGGTCCGGGCTGCCGCGCAGACCGCGTTGCGGACGGTGGTGCAGGAGCACGCCGAGGTTACGCTGCTGCTGCCGCGGCGCACCTTCCATCGCGTCTCGCAGCGCGTGCTGCACGATCGCACCGCCGATCGGATCGCCGAGGCGATCGGCCGGATCCCGCACGTGTCGGCCACCATCGTGCCGTTCGACACGACCCTGTCCCCGGAACTGGAGCGGCGGCTGGAGGCACGCCAGCAGCGGGCCGCGGACGAGCCGGCGCTGGTCGAACCGCCCACCGAGGTTCCTCAGCAGCAGCTGCCGGCGCACCCCGGCGTCAATCCGATCGGTTCGGTGGTGTGGAAGCAGCAGGTGACGGTCGAGGGACGGGTCAAGCTGGTTCAGGTCGGCAGTACCGGCGGAAAGTCGCTCGAGGCGCAGGTGTTCGACGGCACCGGCGGGTTGCGGCTGTTGTTCTTCGGCCGGGCCGCGATCCCCGGCATCGAGCCCGGCCGGCTGCTGCGCGCCACCGGACGGGTCGGTGAGTACAAGGGGCACCTGGCGCTGGCCAATCCGCGCTACGAGCTGATCGACGAGGGCTGACGGGCTGACGCGGTGGTTGCGGGATCTCCGAAGCAGGGCCCTGGGGCCTCAGCGGCTGCCGGTCCGGGTGGCGGGCCGCAGTTCGGCTGCCTGCAGCAGGGCCACCGGGCGAGCGTCCACCAGCTTGCTGAGCGCGATCACCGAGGTGCAGCGGGCCACTCCGGGGATCTGTGACACCTCGATCAACACCCGCTGCAGGTCCTCGTGCGAGGTGGCCGCCAGCCGGCACTGCACATCGCCCGGGCCGGTGGTGGCGTAGGCCTCCACCACCGACGGGATCCCGCGCATTGCGGCGGTGACCTCGTCCAGCCGGCCCTGTGCGATCTCCAGGGTGGCGAAGGCCAGCACCGGGTAACCGGCCGACGGCAGGTCGACGTCGGGCCCGTAGCCGACGACGATGCCGTCCCGCTCGAGCCGATCGAGGCGGGCCTGGACGGTCGCCCGGCTCACCCCGAGGCTGCGCGACAGCTCCAAATAGCCGGCGCGGGGCGAATCTCGCAGACCGGCCAGGATGCCCACATCCAGCGCGTCCAGCTCCTTGGGCACCGTCGGTCTCCGTCCCCTGCGCTCGACCCCCGAAATGCATTGTGCGGCCCGAAAGGACCCGGATTCCGTGATCGGGGGGTCCTTTCGGGCCGCACAATACCGAAGGTGAAGGTGGTGGTGGTTAGAGGTTGCCGCGCTTGTCCTGCTCGCGCTCTATCGCCTCGAACAGGGCCTTGAAGTTGCCCTTGCCGAAGCCGAGCGAGCCGTGCCGCTCGATGAGCTCGAAGAACACCGTCGGGCGGTCACCGATCGGCTTGGTGAAGATCTGCAGCAGGTAGCCGTCCTCGTCGCGGTCGACCAGGATGCCCCGCGACTGCAGCTGTTCGATCGGCACCCGGACCTCGCCGATGCGGGCGCGCAGCTCCGGGTCCTCGTAGTAGGAATCGGGGGTGGACAGGAACTCCACGCCCTCGGCCCGCATCGCGTCCACGGTGCCGAGGATGTCGTTGGTGGCCAGCGCCAGGTGCTGGGCACCGGGGCCGTTGTAGAACTCCAGGAACTCGTCGATCTGGCTCTTCTTCTTGGCGATCGCCGGCTCGTTCAGCGGGAACTTGACGCGGTGATTGCCGTTGGCGACCACCTTGGACATCAGCGCCGAGTAATCCGTGGCGATGTCGTCGCCGACGAATTCAGCCATGTTCACAAAGCCCATCACCTTGTTGTAGAAGGTGACCCAGTCATCCATCTTGCCCAGCTCGACGTTGCCCACCACGTGGTCCAGCGCCTGGAACATCCGCTTGGGCGCCCCGGGCCGCTTGACGTAGGACGAGCTGCGCTCGACGTAGCCGGGCAGGTACGGGCCGTCGTAGCGGGAGCGGTCGATCAGGGTGTGCCGGGTGTCACCGTAGGCAGCGATCGCCGCGACGCGCACGGTGCCGTGCTCGTCGGAGAGCTCGTGCGGCTCGTCCAGGATGGTGGCACCCGTCGCCCGGGCGTGCTCGACGCACTTGTCGACGTCCGGCACCTCCAGCGCGATGTCGATGACGCCGTCGCCGTGTGCCCGGTGGTGGTCCGCAAGCGAGCTGGTGGGGGCGACCGCGCCCTTGATCACGAAGCGGCAGGAACCGCTGCGCAGTACGAACGCCTTGTGATCGCGGTTGCCGGTCTCGGGGCCGGAGTAGGCCTCGAGCGCCATGCCGTAGGCGGACTCGTAATAGTGCGCGGTCTGGGTGGCATTGCCGACCACGAAGACCACCGCGTCCCAGCCGGTGACGGGGAACGGGTCGGTCCTCTCGTCGTAGGGCACCAGTCCGACGAGCTGCTTGAGCTGATCGAGGTCGAGCTGCGCGGCCCGCTCGTCCGACGTCAGGATCGCGTCGGAACTGGCCGCTGCGGACGTGTCAGTGGTGGTCATGCTGTCCTCCTGCATCCGGGTCGCCGATGACTCCTGCACCGAGCATGGCCAGTGCGGATCCCGGTGCGCAAGTTGTACAGCGTCTACTACTCCGGTTGCACAATCTGACGGGCAGTACGGGCGTGTTGCTGCACTCTCTGCGCAATTGTTTCAGCGTGCTGGTGAACAGCCGACTCGCCGTCAGCGCCAGCTGACCACCGGATAGAAGACGCCGAACGGATCGTCGGCGTAGTGGGTATGCGTCTGCCAGCTTCGCCCCTCGGTAGCGCCGGCCATCACCTGCCACACCGCACGCCCGGCGACCATCAGCTGCGCCGCGCGGTCTGGATCGAGATCGGCCAGCCGTGCCGGGTCCCCGGCCTGCAACGCGGCGAGCAGCTCGGCGTCGAACGGCGCGGCGCGCTCGTCCAGGTAACCGGGTGCCTTCAAGCCGCGCCGGGCCGAGCCGTCGGCAACCACGAGCAGCGGGCGGCCGGCCAGCGCCCGGCCCGCTTGCAGGCACCGCTGCGGGCCGGCCTCGGGCTCGACCGCCACGAACTGGCTGGCCACCGTGCAGCCGGCGTCGGCGAGCAGGCCGGCGCCGACCAGTTCCGCCAGCGGCCGGCCGCCCGTCCACGCCGGGCGCACGGCACCGATCACGGTGATCTCGGCCGGCCCGTCGGCCAGCAACTCCGCCACCGCGGCCACGCAGGCATCCCGCAGCTGCTCCACCTCGGCAACCCTGCCACCGGTCGCCCCGGGCAGCAGCAGCGGCGGCGAGGGCACGCTGGCGATCACGCCAACCCCCGCACGACCCGCCGGGGCGAGGCCGAACCGCGGACCGCCGCCACCATGTCCAGCACCTGCCGGGTCTCGGGAATGTTGTGCGCCCGGAACACCATCGCCCCCTGCCATGCACAGATCGCCGTCGCCGACAGGGTGCCGAGCACCCGCTCGTCCAACGGCAGGTCCAGCGCCTCTCCGACGAAGTCCTTGTTCGACAGGGACACCAGTACCGGCCAGCCGGTGGCCACCAGCTGCGACAGCTGCCGGGTCAGGGCCAGCGAATGCCAGGTGTTCTTGCCGAAATCGTGCCCGGGATCGATCAGCACCCGATCGCGATTCACCCCGGCGGCGACGGCACGTTCGGCCTCGGCCCGGGTCCACTCGACGACGGTGCCGACGACGTCGTCGTAATGGATGCGATGTGGCCGCGTCCGCGGTTCGGCACCGCCGGCGTGCGTGCACACCAGCCCCACGTCGAACTCCGCCGCGACCGAGGCCAGCTCCGGATCGTGACCGCCCCAGGCATCGTTGAGCAGGTCCGCACCGGCCTGGCACACCTCCCGGCCCACCTCGTGACGCCACGTATCCACCGAGATGATGAGCTCGGGGAACTCCGCGCGTACCCGCGCCACGAAGTCCACCGTGCGCCGGATCTCCTCGCTGACGTCCACCTCGTCGCCGGGCGCTGCCTTCACCCCGCCGATGTCGACGATCTCAGCTCCCGCAGCGACCACCGAACGCACCCGCTCCAACGCGACCTCGAAGCCGTAGGTGGCGCCGCGGTCGTAGAAGGAGTCGGGGGTGCGGTTCACGATCGCCATGATCAGCAGGGCATCACTGTTGAAGTTGCTGTGGCCTAGCCGGAGCATGTCACTCCTGTCCGGTACGACGCGACGGTGCGCGCCGGTGGTCGTTCCAAGGTGGGAAAGCTGCGGGCGATCCAGCCGCCGGGCGCGCCGCGGCTGTACTGCTGGAGCCGACCCGCGGGTGCGGCTGTCTGCCCGCCAACGGGCATCCGGCGCATCGCCGTGGTCAGGATCTCGGCGGCCATCACGCCCAGGTCGTGCACGCCCTGGTGCCGGTGACCGCGCTGGCCGAGATCCACCTGTGCGATCGCCGCCAGCCCGCGGCTGGACCAGACATCGGTGAGGGTGGCGAATTCGACGCCGTACCCGACCGGCACCGAAAGCGAATCGAGCACCGAGCGACGGATGGCCCACTCGCCGGCCAGCGGCTGCACGACCGCGGCGAGCTCGGGCCAGTAGAGGTTCAACAGCGGGCGCGCGCACAGCTCGGTGACCCGGCCACCCTGGGGGCTACCGTCCGGGCCGTCGGGCTGATCGTCGAGCAGACGGTCGTAGAAACCCTTGACCAGCACGGTGCGCTGCTGTGTCAGCAGCGGGCCGAGCAGGCCGGTGACGAAGTGCGGACCCCACGAGGTCAGGTCGGCGTCGATGAAGACGAGCACCTCGCCGCTGGTGACGAACAGCGACTTCCACAGCGCCTCGCCCTTACCGGGCAGCGGGTCGGTGCCGGTGACGATGGACTGGGCCGAGTGCACCCGGGCCCCGGCCCCGGCGGCCACCAGGGCGGTGTCGTCGGTGGAATCCGAGTCGATCACGACCAGCTCGTCCACCAGCCCGCACCCGACCAGCTCGGCGTGGATCTGTCCCACAACATCCGCGACGGTCGCCGCCTCGTTGCGGGCCGGAATCACCACGCTGACGGTCTGCGCACCCTTGGCTTCCAGCAGCTGCTCGACCTGAAAATCCAACGCCCGGAACGTGCTGGCATCGAACCAGCGGGCGGCTGCTGCGTCCACATCAAGAACGCTACACAGATTTCGCGTGCAGCCGCTGCGCCAGCCTGGCCGTGACCGCCGCGGGGTCGGTCGCCTCGGTGAGCACCCGGACCACGACCACCCGCCTTGCACCGGCCGCCAGCACCTCGTCGAGGTTCGTCTCGTCGATGCCGCCGATCGCGAACCAGGGCTTGTCCGGCTGTTGCCGAGCTACCGCCCGGACCGGCTCCAGCCCGATACCCGGCCGGCCCGGTTTGGTCGGCGTGGCCCAGATCGGACCCACGCAGAAGTAATCCACCTCGGCGTCCTCGGCCGCAGCCAACGCCTGCTCAACGCTGTGGCTGGACCGGCCGATCTCGACCACCGGACCGACGAAGGACCGGGCCAGCTCCGGCGGCAGGTCGCGCTGCCCGACGTGCAGCACATCGGCGCCGGCCGCGACCGCGAGGTCAGCCCGGTCGTTCACCGCAAGCAACGCGCCGTGCCGGCGGCAGGCGTCGGCGAAGACCGCGAGCAGCTCGAGTTCGTCGGCGGCCTCGAGGTTCTTCTCCCGCGGCTGGACGATGTCCACCCCGTTGGCCAGCACCGCGTCCAGGAACTCCGGCAGGTCACCGCGTTCCCGCCGGCCGTCGGTGCAGAGATAGAGCCTTGCCTCATCGAGAGTCGCCACAGCCTGCATCAAACCAGCCCGGGGCAGCCGGCCCTCGGCCGCACGGCAGGATGGACGCCATGGCGGCGCGACTCAACCTGGACGCGCTGCCGGCCCCGGCGCTGATCCTCGGCGGCATCGCCTCGGTGCAGTTCGGCGCCGCCTTCGCCGACACGCTGTTCGCCGAGGCCGGCCCTGCCGGGGTGGTGCTGCTGCGGCTGATGCTGTCCGCAGCGGCTTTGCTGGCGCTCACCCGGCCCAGGCTGGCCGGTCGCAGCCGCCGCGAGCTGCTCACCGCGGCCGGCTTCGGGGCAGCACTGGCGGGCATGAACTGGACCTTCTACGAGGCACTGCACCGGCTCCCCCTGGGCCCGGCCGTCACCGTCGAGTTCGCTGGTCCGCTGGCCCTGGCCATCGCCGGGTCCCGGCGACTGATCGACCTGCTGTGGGCGGCGCTGGCCGGCGGCGGCGTGGCCCTGCTGGCGTTCGGGGCGTCCAGCGGCTCGGGCAAGCTCGATCCGGTGGGGCTGCTGCTGGCACTGCTGGCCGGCACGTTCTGGGCCGGCTACATCCTGCTGTCGCAGCGCGTCGGCTCGGTCTTCTCCGGCCTGCAGGGGCTGGCGCTGGCGCTGTCGGTGGGCGCGGTGCTGGTGCTGCCGGCCGGGCTCATCCAGGGCGGCACGGCGCTGCTGCGCCCGCACGTGCTCTTCGGTGGCCTGTGCGTGGCGCTGCTGTCCTCGCTCATCCCGTACTCGCTGGAACTCACCGCGCTGCGCCGGATCGCGGCCAGCACGTTCGGCCTGCTGATGAGCCTGGAGCCCGCCTTCGCAGCGCTGGCCGGGGTGCTGGTGCTCGGCCAGCGACTCAGGCCGACGACCGCGCTCGCTCTGGTGATGGTGGTGATCGCCAGCATCGGCACCACCCTGCGTGCCAGCCGGGCGGAGCCGCCGCCTCCGCTCGGCTAGCGTTGAGCCGTGCAAGTCGTGGTGATCGGTGCCGGAGCGGTAGGGCTGGCGAGCGCGCTCACGCTGGCGCGGGACGGGCACGCGGTCACCGTGCTCGACCCGCACCCGACCCGCGGCGCGAGCTGGGCCGCGGCCGGCATGCTGGCCCCGGTCAGTGAGTCGAGCTTCGGTGAGGCGGAGCTGACGGCACTGGCGGTCTCGGCGGTGGGCGAGTTCGAACGCTTCGCCGCCGGCCTGGGCGTGCCGGTGGGTGTGCGCACCGAAGGCACCCTGGTGGTGGCGTTCAACGCCGATGATCGGGCCGAACTGGACCGGCTGTCGGCCTACCGCGACGAGCTGGGTTTACCCACCCGGCGCCTGACCGGGCGCGAGGCGCGCCGCTACGAGCCTTACCTGGCAGGCGACGTGCGCGCCGCCGTGTTCGCACAGGATGACCTCTCCGTGGACAACCGCCGCTACCTGCAGGCGATGCTGGACGCTGCCGTCGGCGCCGGCGTGACACTGGTGCGCGAGCCAGCGGCGGCGCTGGGCGAGCAGGTCGTCCTCGGACGGTCCGGAGCCGAATACCCCGCAGACGTCACGGTGATCTGCACCGGCGCGGCGGCCGGCGAGCTGACCGGGCTGCCGGTGGTGCCGGTCAAGGGGCAGATCCTGCGGCTGGCGGTGCCGACCCGCCTGGGCACGGTGCTGACCCGGACCGTACGCGGCCTGGTTCGGGGCCGAGAGGTGTACCTGGTACCCCGAGCCGATGGTGAACTCGTCGTCGGCGCCACGGTGGAACAGCAGGGCTTCGACACCACCGTCACCGCAGGCGGGGTGTTCGAGCTGCTGCGCACGGCCTACGAGCTGCTGCCGATCAGTTCCGAGTGCGAGTTCGTCGAGGCCCGGGCGGGTAGCCGTCCCGGCACGCCGGACAACGGGCCACTGCTGGGCTGGTTACGACCGGGGGTGCTGGTGGCGGCCGGCCACTACCGCAACGGCATCCTGCTCTCGGCTGCCACCGCGTCGGCGGTGGCTGCCCTCGTCGCCGGCACCGAACCGGCGCCGCAGTGGCAGCCGTTCCAACTCGCGCGATTCGACCACGACGAAGGGTAACGATGCAGATCATCCTGAACGGCCAACCACATACCGTGACCGCCGCCTCGCTGCAGGAGCTGGTGCGCAGCATCAGCGACCGGGACACGGGCATCGCCGTCGCGGTCAACTCAGCCGTGGTGCCGCGCAGCTCGTGGCCTTCCACCCCGGTCAACGACGGCGACCGGGTGGACGTGGTCACCGCGGTACAAGGCGGCTGAACGGCGCTCAGATCATGCCGTCGAGCATGCCCTCGTACGGCGAGGATGCTTCGGCCCAGTAGCGCCTGGCGATGCGCCCGGCATGCGCGGCCTCCCAGCCTGCCTGCACCGCCAGTTTCATCGCCCGCGCCATCCGGACCGGATCAGCCGCCCTGGTCACCGCGGAGGCGACCAGAACCGCATCGCAACCCAGCTCCATCGCCTGCACAGCGTCGGTGGCACAGCCGATCCCGGCGTCCAGGATCACCGGAATCCCTGCCTGCTCCACGATCAGCCGGATGTTGTGCGGGTTGCTGATACCCAGGCCGGAGCCGATCGGCGAGCCGCCCGGCATGACCGCCGCACAGCCCACTTGCTCCAGCCGGCGCGCCAGCACCGGATCGTCGTTGGTGTAGGGCAGCACCACGAAGCCGGCCTCGACGAGCTGCTCGCAGGCCTCGAGCAGCTCTTGGGCGTCCGGCAGCAGCGTGCGCTCATCGGCCACCACCTCGACCTTCACCCAGTTGGTGTCCAGCGCCTCCCGAGCCAGCTTCGCCGTCAGCACCGCCTCCGCCGCGGTCCGGCATCCCGCTGTGTTCGGCAGCACCGAGATGCCTTTGTCGGCAAGCACATCCAGCACGGAACCGGCCGCAGACGGGTCGACCCGTCGCATCGCCACCGTGGTCAGTTCGGTACCGGACTCGAGAAGGATGTCGCCGAGGCCGGCCAGGCTCGGCGCACCACCGGTGCCGACGATGAGGCGGGAGCTGAACTCACGTTCCGCGATCTTCAACGCCGGCTCCCGGTTCGCTGCTCATCCAAGCGGGCCCACGGGTAGGCGAGCGCGACCGAGACGAGGAAGGCCGTGATCGAGGCCGACAGCCAGGTGTGCCCAAGGGTATGCAGGTCGGTGCCGGCCCGGGTCCAGAAGTCCGACCAGTAGCTGAAGTAGCCGGGATTGACCAGCTGGTAGCAGATGAAGCCCACCAGCCACGCGATCAACAGGCCGGGTCGGGTACGGGCCCGGGTGGACAGGTCCCAGCCGTCGCCGCGGGTGCGCAGCCAGGCTGCCACCAGCACTCCGGACAGCGGCACGAACACGCCGCCGATGAGGCTGAGGAAGTTGAGGTAGGAGCCGATGTGGATCTTCAGCGCTGCCAGGGTGATGACCGCTCCGATCATGGTGCTCAGCACGCGGCGGTCCCAGTTCGGCCGCAGGTTCTGGACGGAGATCGCCGTCGAGTACGTGTTGGCGAAGCTCTGGTCGGTCTCGCGCAACACCAGGACGATCAGCGCGATCGTGCCCAGCGGCAGCGTCAGGTAGAAGTCGAAGATGCCGTCGGGGTTGTTCAACACCCGCAACAGCGCCAGTAGCCCGACCGCGTAGCACGCGATCTGCGTCAGGCCGTAGCCGATGAACCCGCCGAGAAAGGCCGACCGCTCGGTGCGCGAGTGCCGCGAGTAGTCGGCGCCGAGCGGGACCCACGAGATGGACACGGCCACCACCGCATCGACACCGAGCCAGAATCCGTGCCAGGACGGGTGGGCACTGGCCGGCACCGCGGGAATGTGCTGGCGCAACAGGCCGATCGCCAGCACGACGGTCGCCACCACTACCAGCGCGGTGACGTAGCGGCGAATGACCCTGATCGCTCCCAGCGGCCTGATGGTCAGCGCCGTCGTGAGCACGCCGGCGAGCAGTACACAGACCCAGCGGTCGAGGTGCTGATGCAGCACCGAGCGCAGGCTCTCGGCGATCAGGATGACCTCGAAGGTTCCCCAGCCGAGGTTCTGCACGATGTTCAACACCGTCGGCAGGTACGACGCCCGGGCACCCAGCACGCCGCGTAGCAGCACCATCGCGGGCGCGCCGGTGCGCGCCCCGAGCATCAGCGAGATGCCGAGGATGACGCCGCCGATCACGGTGCCGGTGAGCACGGCGAGCAGCGCGGCCGGTAGCGGCAACGGCTGGCCCGGCAACGCCAGCAGCACGGTGCTGGCGGTGGTCAGGCCGAACAGGCTGACTCCCAGGTTCCCCCAGAAACCGAACTGGTCGAACAGGCCCAGCGTGCGCGGGGCGGCCTCGGCCAGAGTGGCTGGTGCCTCGGCGTGCGGGTCGGCGGGTGCGATCGGTTGGACGGATACGGCCACGAGCTACCTCTTCCTTCGCCGGCATGACCCGGATCAGGTTCGAGCGGTCGGCGGCGCTGTCTTCAGCCGCCCTCTCAGCCCGTTCAGCCGGGCTCCCGCGGGGACTGTCCTAGGTTAATACCGTGGCCCTCGAAACTCGAACCCCCATCGCGCTCACCATCGCCTCCTCGGACTCCGGCGGTGGCGCCGGCATCCAGGCCGATCTGAAGGCGTTCGCCCGCTGCGGGGTGCACGGCACGTCCGCGATCGTGGCGCTCACCGCCCAGAACACGCTGGGGGTGAGCGCGATCCATGAGTGCCCACCGGACTTCGTCACCGCGCAGCTGGATGCGCTGCTCGACGACCTGCCACCGGGTGCGGTCAAGACCGGAATGCTGTTCTCCGCTCCGATCATCACCGCGGTGGCAGGCGCCCTGGAGGGGACCGGGTTGCCGCTGGTGCTCGACCCGGTGATGATCGCCTCGTCCGGGTCCCGGTTGCTGCAGCCGGAGGCGAGCGCCGCCCTGATCGAACTGCTGTTCCCGCTGGCCACGGTGATCACGCCGAACCTGATGGAGGCGCAGGCGCTGACCGGGCTGGATACCGAGGACCGGACGGCGCTCTCGGAGGCGCTGGTGCAGCTGGGAGCGCCGGCCGCCCTGGTCACCGGTGGCCACGGGGCGCTGCCCATCGACCACCTCTTCGACGGCCGCGACCACGTGGCAGTCCCGGTCCTGCGGCACGACGTTGCCGCCACCCACGGCGCGGGCTGCACCCATTCGGCGGCGCTGGCCGCCTTGCTGGCGCGTGGCTTCGGCCTGGTCGAAGCAGTGCGCGGCGCCGGCTCGATCGCCTCGGCCGCCGTACAGCACGGGCTGGTGGACGTCGGCGCCGGCGACGGTCCGGTGGACGTCCTCGACGTGCGCGCTCGGGCGGCCGAGACTCAGGCGATGTGGGCGGCGCCGAGCAGCGGCGAGCGTTCCGGGTCAGCGGCCAGACCGATCGAGAACCGGTAATCGCTGCGGGCACGAAGTCCGTTCACCAGTGGCGCCTCGATCAGGTCCCAGGCGCCCGCGATAGATCCACCGATGACCAGTTGCGCCACGCCGAACCGCTCGAGCCACGGCGCCAGCACCTCGCCCAGGATCGAGAATGCGCCGTTGAACGCGACAAGGGCAGCCTCGTTGCCGGCGCGCGCAAGTGCCGCGATCTCCTTGACGTCCGTGTCGTCCGGGCGCCCGGTGCGGTCGGCGAAGCTACGCCGGATCGCCCGGCGGGACACCCAGTCCTCCAGCGGCCTGCCGTCGTGCTCGAGCAGGTGCACCTCGCCGTCCGGGGGCACGTCCGGCCCGCTCTCGACCACCTGGCCCCGATCCAGGAACGCGGAACCGACGCCGGTGCCGAGAGTGACCGCAGCGCATCTGTCCGCCCCGAGCGCGGTACCGACCAGCCACTCCCCGATGAGGAATGCGCTGGCATCGTTGACAAAATGAATCGAGGCGGGCTGCAACCGGCTGTCCAGCGCAGCCCGCACGTCGACGCCGGTCAGGCCCTCGAACTTGCCGACCCCGGCGTAGTGCGCGATGCCCCGCTGGTAGTCGAACGGTCCCGGCATCGCCATGCCCCACCTCGTGCCCGCGGGTGCATCGAGGGTGGCCGCGGCCTCCGCCAGCCCGGCCAGCAGTTCCTCGGCGCTCCCATCGGCGGCCAGCCCGCGGCGGTGCACGGCGGTTACCGTCTCGCTCGCCCGGTCGACCCAGGCCGCCGTCACGTGGGTGCCGCCGACTTCCAGCACCGCGATCGAATCGGTCACAGCTCCCCCGGCGCGAAGACGGCGTCCTGCTCGTCGAAACGGAACTTGAGCAGCGCGTTCTCCACCACTTCCATCAGAGCTGGGTGAATCCAGTACTGCAGGCGGGCGACGTCTGCGACCGTCTGGCCGAAGGAGATGGCCTGCACCAACGGTTGGATGAGGTTGGATGCCTGGTAACCCATCAGGTGTGCACCCAGCAGCAGCCCGGTGCGCGGGTCGGCGACGAGCTTGCAGATACCGGTGGTGTCCTCCATGGCCCACCCATAGGCGGTGTCGCCGTAGTGCTGGACGACCGCGCGGTAGGCCAACCCCTGGGCCTTGGCCTGATCTTCGGTCAGCCCGACGCTGGCCAGTTGCGGGTCGGTGAACACCGCCGAGGGCACGAAGCGCTCGTCGAAGGCATGCAACCGGTCCGGGTGCGCCAGGTTGTGCGCGACGCAGCGGGCCTCCGCGTTGGCTACGTGCTTGAGCTGATGCGGCGACGAGACGTCCCCCAGCGTCCAGACTCCTTCGGCAGTGGTGCGGCCGTACGGGTCGGCCTTGATCCGGCCGTCGGGCAGCACCTCCACCCCACCGGCGGCGAGATTGAGCCGGTCGGAATTGGGAATCCGGCCCGTGGCCACGAGCAGGCAATCACCGGTGACCTCGGACCCGTCGGTCAGGCCGAGGGCCAGCTCACCATCCCTCTCGCGTGCCGAGCGGACCTCGCAGCCGAGCCGCAGCCGCCAGCGCCGACCGGCCAGCTCGGTGAACCGGTGCGAGATCTCGCTGTCGGCCGCGCGCACGAGCTGCGTGCTGCGATTGATGATGGTCACCGGCACGCCGAAGGCGGAGAACACGTGCGCGAACTCTGCCGCGATGTAGCCGCCGCCGACGATGATCAAGTGCCGGGGCAGCGCATCGATCCGCATGATGGTGTCCGAGGTGTGAAACGGCACCCCCGAGCCGGCGATCTGCGCGGGCACTGCGGGACGGGCTCCGGTGGCCAGCACGATCCGGTCGGCGGTGATCACCTCACCGGTGCTGATGGACAGCGTGCGCGGCGCGGTGAACTCGGCGTGCCCGAGGAAGGCGGTGGTGTTCGGCCCCGCCTGCCGGTAGCGCTTGCCGGCCTCGGAAATCGGATCGATCCGGGTGAAGATCCGGTCCCGGATGTCGCGCCAGCGGACACCGTCCAGGCTGGCGTCGATGCCGTACCTGGCCGCCGAGCGCACCGTGTTCGCCACCTCGGCCGCGTAGACGTACATCTTCGTCGGGATGCACCCGACGTTGAGGCAGGTGCCACCGAAAGTGCCGCTCTCGATGATCGCAATCCGCTGGCCGTCGAAATTCGGGGTCACCAGCGAGTTGCCGGAGCCGGTGCCGACGATCGCGAGATCGAAATGCGTGTTGTCCACGAGGGGTGAGCCTACTGGCGCGGCACCGACCGGACCGGTCCGCACCGGCCGGGCCGTTGCCGGCCGCGCACAGCCGTCAGGGGCGCGACGTGGTGCTAGACGGACTGTCCCGACCCTATCGGCGCGTGATGGATGCGGGTCACATTATGTGATTGCATTTCATGATCAACCGGAGGACGTTCTCTTTCGGGTCGAAATCGCCTGCACGGCGACGCGTGATCGGGGGGTTGGTCATCGTGCGCCCTGGTGTACGCACCGGCCAGCCCCGCGCCGGTGCCCGGCCGGGTCCCTTCGGTGACACCGGCCTGGCGGCGTTGCTGGTGGGCATGCCCGCCGAGCACATCTTGTTCGCGACGCCCGCCGCGCGCCGAGTGCTGGGTGCTGACCCTGCCGAGGTTGCCGGACGCCGGCTCCCCGAGCTCCTCCGGCCGGACGAGGCCGAGCCGGTGGAGTTGCTGCGGTCGGGCCGGCTGGCCGGATATCAGTGCCATCGGGGGCTGATCCGCGCGCCGTCCCAGCGGATCGAGCTGTGGGTCCGCTCGCTGCCGGGGGGCGACGGCACTGTCCTGGTGCTGATCGGCGGGGGCCAGCCGGCCGGTGCCGGCGCGGCTCGGGTGGACGAGGCGACCGGAGCGAACGAGCCGGTCTTGCTCGGCACAGCGGACCGGCAGCTGGTCATCGACCGGCTCCGCGACGGCTCTGCGGGCCTGCTCGGCTACCGGCCGGACCGGCTGCTGGGCCAGTCCATGCTCAGCATCGTCGACCGGCCGGAGCTGGCCGGCCTGCTCTTCGGCCTGGGCCAGCTGAGCGCCTCGCGGACCGGGGTAGCACTGCCAGTCACCCTGTCCGGAACGGAACGGGCACCCATGCCTGCCGAGCTGATCCTGCTGCCCTTGGAGCAGCCGCCGAGTGCAGCTTTCGCGATGCAGCGCGACCCAGCGGCCGAAGGTCCGCGGCGACCGCTCGGTCACCTGCTGCATTCCTTCCACCGGCACATCAGCGCGGCGGCCGCGGCGGCCGAACTTGCCCGGTATCCCAGCCGGCTGCCCTCCGACGCCGGCGATCGCCCTGTCCTGGCCGACCTGACGGGCCGCGAGCAGCAGATCGTCAGCCGGCTGCTGGCCGGCGACCGGGTGCCGGCCATCTCGCGGCAGCTCTACCTTGCCCAGAGCACGGTCCGCAATCACCTGTCCTCGGTGTTCGGCA
>DATAKO010000077.1:0-3842 GCA_036261575.1 Jatrophihabitans sp. | reverse complement strand
GCTGCCGGCGGGCCGCCGCCTTGCGCTCGGGCAGGCCGGGCGTGGGCTGCAGCTGCGGCGGCACGCCCTCGCCGCCGCCGCCCTTCGGGCCGCCGACCGCGCTGGGCGGGGTGGCGCCGTCCAGGGAGGCGAGCTCCGCGGCGACCTGCGCGGCGTCCTTCTCCTCCGACATGCCGATCGGGCCCTCGCGGCGCCCGTTCAGGAACTGCTTGACCACCGGCTCGTCGGAGGTCAGCAGCACCTCGCGCGGGCCGAACATGACCAGCTCCCGGCGGAACAGCAGACCGAGGTTGTCCGGCACGGTCCGGGCGATGCCGATGTCGTGGGTGACGATCAGGAAGGTGGAGTCGGTCTGTGCGTTCAGATCCACGATGAGCTGGCTGATGTAGGCCACCCGCACCGGGTCGAGCCCGGAGTCGGGCTCGTCGAACAGGATGATCTCGGGGTCGAGCACCAGCGCCCGGGCAAGGCCGGCTCGCTTGCGCATGCCTCCGGAGATCTCGCCGGGCAGCTTCTTCTCGGTGCCGTTCAGCCCGACCATGTCGAGCTTTTCCAGCACGATCTTCTTGATCTCGGATTCGCTCTTGCGGGTGTGCTCACGCAAAGGGAATGCAATGTTGTCGTACAGATTCATCGACCCGAACAGCGCGCCGTCCTGGAAGAGCACGCCGAAGAGCTTGCGGGTCTCGTACAGCTGGTGCTCGCTGCACTTGGCGAGGTTGACGTCGCGGATGAAGATCGAGCCACGGTCGGGCTTGAGCAGGCCGACCAGGGTCTTGAGGAAGACCGACTTGCCGGTACCGGAGGGCCCGAGCATCACGCTGATCTCGCCGGGAGGCAGCGTGAGCGTGACGTCGCCCCAGATGGTCTGCCGGCCGAAGGTCTTGGTGAGTCCCTCGACGGTCACTTCGACACCCACGCCGGCCCCTCCCTCGGATTCGCTTGGCCCGCAGCCGAGAGCTTCGCCGAATCATGCGGACGAGTCGGCGTCTGCGGGTACAACGACGAGCCTTGCCTTTAGTTACCGGTCGGTAAACACGACCTGTCGAAACTAAGCGCGAACCTTAGCGCGCGGTTCGGGACATTCGCCGCCGGGTGTGACAAGACGCGCGGAGATATCAGGTTGAGGGCGGCGGGTGGGCTCAGCTGTGGCTGGGGGCGGGGCCCCGCAGAAAAGCCGAACGGGCGGCCCGCCGAAGCGGACCGCCCGTCGCGGTGATGCCGGTGGAACCAGTAGTCGGGTGGACTACTTGACCGTCACGCTGGCACCGGCGCCCTCGAGGGCAGCCTTGGCCTTCTCGGCGGTCTCCTTGTTGACCTTCTCCAGAACCGGCTTCGGCGCGCCGTCGACCAGGTCCTTGGCCTCCTTCAGGCCCAGGCTGGTCAGGGTGCGCACCTCCTTGATGACCTGGATCTTCTTGTCACCGGCGGCGTCGAGGATGACGTCGAACTCGTCCTGCTCCTCGGCGGCCTCGGCCGGAGCGGCACCGCCCGGGCCGGCCGGAGCGGCGGCAACCGCGACCGGAGCGGCGGCGGTGACGTCGAAGGTCTCTTCGAACTGCTTCACGAACTCGGAGAGCTCGATCAGGGTGAGCTCCTTGAACGCGTCGATGAGCTCGTCAGTGCTGAGCTTCGCCATGGGATGGCGTCCTTTCTGTAGTCGCCGGGATAGCCGGCTGGTCGGGTTGTGCTACTCCGCCGGCTCGGCGGAAGCCTCAGTGGATTCTTCGGTGCTGGCAGCGGCCTCGTCGGAAGCCTCGGCCGGAGACGCGTCCTCTGCTGCCGGAGCTGCCTCGGCAGCCGGAGCACCGGCAGCCTGCTTCTCCTCCAGCGCGGCGGCAAGCCGGGCGACCTGCGACAGCGGGGCCTGGAACAGGCCGGCGGCGCGGGTCGGCAGTGCCTTGAGGGCGCCGGCGATCTTGGCCAGCAGGACCTCGCGGGATTCGAGGTCGGCGATCTTGGCGACCTCAGCCGCCGACAGCGCCTTGCCCTCGTACACACCGCCCTTGATGATCAGCAGCGGGTTCGCCTTGGCGAAGTCACGCAGGCCTTTGGCGGCCTCGACCGGATCGCCCTTGACGAATGCGATCGCAGTCGGACCGGCCAGCAGGCTCTCGTCGATGGCGACGCCGGCCTCGGCAGCAGCCCGCTTGGTGAGGGTGTTCTTCACGACGGCGTACGTCGTGTCGGCACCCAGCGCCTTGCGCAGCTGACCCAACTGCTTGACGGTCAGCCCGCGGTACTCGGTCAGCACGGTGGCTGCGGACGAGTTGAAGTGATCGACGATCTCGGCGACCGCGGTGACCTTCTCGGTGTTCGGCATGTTCCTCCTCTCGTTCTCGTGATGGAGCGCTGGTGATGCCGGCGCGCAGTCACATCGAGTCCGAACAGGCCCGTGAACGACGAAACGTCCCGGCGCAGGGCGCACGGGACGTCAGGGACGAACCGCCATCCTGCGCAGGCCGCTCCGGCGCTCGCGGAGCTGTTAGGTCACATGTGCGCATGCGACAACCAGCGGTCTTCGGGTGGATCGACTCTGATCCTACGGATGCCACCGCCGGAGACCAAATCAACCCCGATCAGCCGGTCAGGCGTGCCAGCTCGCCCCGAAGCACACGAAGGGCGCCGGCAGCCCGGTCTGCGCGGCGCATGCCTCCGCCAGCGCTCGTGCCGAATCCAGTCCGCCGGCCAGGCCCTGGTGATAGCGGGGCATCACTTCCGCGGCCACGTCGTCGTGCACCCGGGCCACCCCGCTGATCACCGAGCGGGATCCCAGGTGCAACAGGACGCTGGTCAGCCCCAATGCCTCGTCGCCTGGGCGGATGGTGGCCTGGCCCAGCTCGCAGGCCGAGAGCACCACATGCTCGGCGACCGTGGGCCCCTGCTCCAGCTCGTAGGCGAAGACGGGGCCGGACGCGAGCCTGATCGAGGAGAACAGTGGATTCTCCGGCTGGTGCTGCCCGTGCGCGGCGACGTGCACCACGTTCGAGTCGGCCAAGGCGGCTACCAGGTCGGCGGGCTCCACCCGGTCCGAGATGCGCGCCCGATCGCCCCACACCTGCCCGATCCGGCGGATCTCCTCCACCGAGCGTGGCAGCTCCGGACCGGCGAAGGCCGCGATCCGGGGCGCTGCGCACCGGGCGCCGTCACGGTCGGCGGCAAGCCAGGCGGTTGCCGAAGGAGCTACCGAGATCGGCCTTGCTCGCATCGAGGGCAGCAGGTTCCAGGCCAGGGCGGCCAGCGGCCCGGTCGGCACGATGATCAGCGGCCGGTCACCGAGCCGGAGCGGGCGCATCAGGAGCCCGTCCAGGCGGTCCAGGCTGTGCCGCATCGAACCTGTGACGACCTCCACCATGGCTGCCGGCAGCAGGCCGTGCGCCAACGCGTCGAGGTCGGCTCGCAGCCGGCGCACCAGCTCCGCAACGGCCGCGGCCGAACCGAGCTGGACCCAGCGCGGCGCACGCTGGTCCTGCACGATGGCGGACAGCGCATCGCCGATCTGGACGAAGCAGACCAGCGTGGCCGAGCGTGCCGTCAGCGCGGCCCGCACCTCGGCGAGCCTGGCCGGCTGGCGCGCGGTACCGGTACCGGTGGCGGTCCAGGCCCGCGAGCGCAGCGCCCGCTGCAGCTGTCCGACCCGCCGCTCGCGCTCGGCGACGGCCTCGGCGGGCTGGGCGGTCGCACGAACCTCCCGCGCGTCGGCGACCGCTTGGCGCAGCTCGGCCAGCAGGGCGGTGATGTGCTCGTCGGCTTCTTGGCGCACCGGAACCAGCCGGCTGGAGGCTGCCCGGGCCCGCTCGATCGCCTCGATGGCAGCGGCCGGCTCGCCGGCCTCGAAGGCC
>DATAKO010000075.1:0-15131 GCA_036261575.1 Jatrophihabitans sp. | reverse complement strand
CGGGCGCCCTGGAACGCCACCGGCTTCTGAGCCGCCTGCTCAGGCGACCGTGACGAAGTCGATGAGCTCCTCGACCGACCGCAGCAGCGGTACTTCGACGTCGGCGTAGCTGTTCACCGAGGCGAGCACCCGGCGCCACATCTCGCGCGGGTCCGACACCCCGAGGGCGTCGGCAATGCCCTGCTTCCACTCGGTGCCGCGCGGTACCGCCGGCCATTGCTCGATGCCCAGTGCCGTGGGCTTGACCGCTTGCCACACGTCGACGTAGGGATGTCCGTTGATCAGCACGTGCCCGGAGCGGATCGACTCCGCGATGCGCGTCTCCTTCGACCCGGGCACGAGGTGATCGACGAGCACGCCGAGCCGGCGGTTGTCGGCCGGTCCGAACTCGGCGACCGCTGCCGCCAGGTTGTCGATCCCGCCGAGCGGTTCCACCACGATCCCCTCGATGCGCAGGTCCTCACCCCAGATGCGTTCGATGAGCGCAGCGTCGTGGACTCCTTCCACCCAGATCCGGCTGGCCTTGGCCACCTGCGCCCGCACGCCGGCCACCGCCACCGATCCGGACGCCGTCCGTCCCGGCGTGCGCACCGGCGCCGCCACGGCCGGCCGGGTCAAGGTGACGAGCTCGCCTTCCAGCAGGAAGCTCGCCGGCAGCATCGGGAAGACCCGCCGGCGGTCGAAGCGGTCGGCCAGCGTCACCGTGTCGCGCTGCTCGCCGGCAACCACCGCGCGGCCTACCGCGACCACTGCGCCGCAGAAGGATCCGTCAGCGGTCTCGACGACCAGATCTGGCTCGGCGGGCACCGTCCGGACGGCGCGGCGACGGCGGGACGGAGACTTCAGCACGTCATCGGAGTACACCCGCCGACCTTAGGCAATCCTGGCCCGTCAACCGGGTTGCCACACCCGGGTGGTCATGCAGTCGGTACCGTTGAGCACCGTGTCCGACCACCGACGCTGCGCGCGGCTGGCCGCCTGGGGATCTGCCTGGCTGGCCGGCACCGCGGCCTTCGATCAGGTGCTGGACGCCGTCACCGGTCGTGGCCGGGTGGTCGCCGGCCCGGGTTTCGAAGCCGACGGGCTGAACCCGGTCGGGGTCGCGCTGACCGAATGGCGCCGGGCCGGCAGTGCGGCACTGCGGCTGGTGCTGCCGGTGCCCGGCGATGTGCGAGGCCTGGCCGGCCCTGCCGGCTTCCGTGCGACGGCTCTCGACGCCGGTCAGGCAGTCTTCGGCAACGGGTTCGGCGTCACCGTGGTGGCGGGACCAGTGACGCCGAGCAGTGCGGGCCGCGAGCTGGTCTGGCATCGAGCAGCCAGCGACGCGCCCGCAGCGCCGTTCGAGCTCGCCTCCCACCCGGTGGCCTCGACTGCGGGCCTGGCCGACGCGGAGTACGAGCTCGCCGAGGCGATCAGGCAGACGGCCTCCGAGTTCACCCGCCGGGGTGCCACCAGCTGGCTGACCGACATCGCGCCTGCGCTCTCCGATGCGCGACGAGCGGGCGAGCGACTGCACCTGCCGGCCAGCCACCCGGCGCGCGCGGTCCGACTCATCGCGCAGGCAGAGCGCCTGACCGCGGTGTTCTCGGTGCTGGATCGGGACGACACCGGTGCCGTCACCGCTGGCGAGCTGGCCGAGCGAAGCCAGGCGCTGGCGCCGCTACGGCTGGCGGTGCGGCAGGCGCTGCTGGCCGGCTACAACGCGCCCGCCGAGGTCGCGGCCGGCTGACCTGGGCGAGCGCCCATCGAGCTGGCCCGCTGGCCCGCGGTCAGGCGATACTGGGGCGCGCGTGCTCGGCCACGAGCCTGACTGCAAGCCCGCCGAGCACGGTTCCCATCAGCACCCGCTGCGCCCGCAGCCAGCCCGGACGTCCGACCAGGAACCGGGAGATACGCGCGGCGGCGAGCACGATCACCAGGTTGAGACTGAGCGCCACGGTAATCTGGATGGCCCCCAGCGCGAACCCCTGCACCACCAGATGCCCGGCTTGCGGGCGCTCGAACTGCGGGATCAGGGACAGGTACATCACCGCGATCTTCGGGTTCAGCAGATTCGTCACCAGGCCCATCAAGAACAGCCGCCGTGGCGAGTCGACCGGTAGCGGGCCGGGTGCGAACACCGAGCCGCCGCCGGGCCGCAGCGCCTTCCAGGCCAGCCACCCGAGATAGCCCGCACCGATCAGCTTGACCGCGAGGTACAGCTCGGGCACGGCAAGGAAGATCGCGGACAGTCCGAGGTTGGTGGCGGTCAGGTACACCAGGAAACCGACACCGACGCCCGCTAGGGACAGCACGCCGGCCCGGCGCCCCTGGGTGATGGTCCGCGACACCAGGTACATCATGTTCGGGCCGGGCGTGAGCACCAGCAGCAGGGCCACCGTGAACACGCCCAGTGCGGCCGACGTGCTGATCACCGGTCGATCATGTCAGCTCAGGCGGGCCGGTGCCGGGCAGCAGGTGGCGGGGCATTCCCAGCCGCAGATGCCCAGCTCCCCCAGTGACTGCGGCGCACGGCCGCGCACCTTCTCCTCGACCAGATCGACCAGGCCGCCTACGAACGCCGGGTGGGTGCCCGCAGTCGCCGCCCGGGCGAAGTCCAGGCCGAGCTCGGCCGCGGTCTCCGCGGCCTCGTTGTCCAGATCCCAGAGCACCTCGAGGTGATCGGAGATGAATCCGGTCGGAGCGACCACCACCGAGGAAACGCCGGCTGCGGACAGTGCGCGCAGGTGGTCGTTGATGTCCGGCTCCAGCCAGGGCACCTGAGGCGGGCCGGAGCGGGACTGCCACACCAGGTCGAACTCGGCGCCGGGACCACGGATCGCCTCGGCGACCAGCCGGGCCGTGGTGAGGTGCTGCGCCTGGTACAGCCCGCCGGCCGGACCGGCGTTGTCGTTCATGCTGACCGGGACCGAGTGTGCGGTGAACACCAGTCGGGCTTCTTCCGGTTGCGGCAGGCTGGCCAGCGCCGCGCGGACCGCGGACACGTTGGCCGCGACGAAGCCGGGCAGGTCGAAGTAGTGCCGGAGTTTGGTGAATCGCACGCCGGGCGCTGCCTGAGCCGCGCCGGCCAGGTCCTCGCGGTACTGCCGGCAGCCCGAGTACGACCCGGCCGCACTGGTAGCCAGCACCAGCACGTCGCGCATCCCGTCCGCCCGCAGCTGTGCCGCCACATCGCGCACGTACGGGGCCCAGTTGCGGTTACCGAAGTAGCGCGGCAGCTCGATGCCACGCTGGTCGAACTCGGCCCCGAGGGCAGTCAGCAGCGCCTCGTTCTGCGCGGTGATCGGCGATACCCCGCCGAAGTGGTAGTAGTGCTCGGCAACTGCCGCCAGCCGCTCGTCAGGGATTCCCCGGCCGGCGGTGACATTGCGCAGGAACGGCATCACCTCGTCGGGTCCCTGCGGCCCGCCGAAAGACAGCAGCAGGAACGCGTCGTAGCCGGATTCAGGCACTCAGACCCCCATGGCGTGGAAACCGCCGTCGACGTGGATCAGCTCGCCCGAGGTCGCCGGGAACCAGTCGGACAGCAGCGCGCAGCAGCTCTTGGCAACCGGCGTGGCGTCCTCGATGTCCCAGCCCAGCGGCGCGCGCTCGCCCCAGGCGTCCTCGAACGCCTTGAAGCCGGGAATGCTCTTGGCCGCCATGGTCCGGATCGGCCCTGCGGCCACCAGGTTCACCCGCACCTGCCGGGGCCCCAGTTCCCTGGCCAGGTAGCGCGAGGTCGATTCCAGTGCCGCCTTGGCCACGCCCATCCAGTTGTAGGCGGGCCACGCGACCCGGGCATCGAAGTCCAGCCCGAGGATCGAGCCGCCCTGCTCGCCGAACAGCGGCAGGCAGGCAACCGCCAGTGACTTCAAGCTGAACGCGGAGACCTGCACCGCGGTGGAGACGTCCTCGTAGGGGGCATCCAGAAACGGCTCGCCCAGGCACGAGGGCGGCGCGTAGCCGATGGAGTGCAGCACCCCGTCGATTCCGTCGACGTGTTCGCGGACCCGATCCGGCAGCGCGGCCAGGTCTTCGGTCGAGGTCACGTCCAGCTCGACCAGGGGCGCGGGCTTGGGCAGCCGGCGTGCCACCCGCTCCACCAGCGACATCCGGCCGAAGCCCGTGAGCACGACGTCGGCACCTTGCAGCTGCGCTTCCCGCGCTACCGCGAATGCGATCGAGGCGTCGGTGATCACCCCGGTGATCAGCAGCCGCTTGCCGTCCAGCAGACCCATCGCTTCGTCCTTCCGTGCCAGAGGTGGTGTATTCGGCCGATCAGATGCCCATGGCCAGGCCGCCGTCGACAGGCAGCACGACCCCGTTGATGTAGGCCGCATCGTCGGAGGCCAGGAACCGCACCGCCGCGGCGATCTCTCCGGGGCTGCCGTAGCGCTTGCTCGGCACGCCTGCCAGGATCTCGGCCTTGCGCTCGTCGCTGATCGCAGCGGTCATGTCGGTCTCGATGAAGCCGGGGGCCACTACGTTCGCGGTGATGTTGCGGCTGCCCAGTTCACGCGCCAGGGACCGGGACAGCCCCAGCAGGCCGGACTTGCTGGCCGCGTAGTTCGCCTGCCCGGCAGCACCGGCGAAGCCGACCACGGAAGAGATGAAGATCAGCCGGCCGAAGCGGCCCCGCAGCATGGTAGGAGTGGCACGCTTGGCCACCCGGTAGGCGCCGGTCAGGTTGGCGTCCAGCACCTTGGTGAAGGAGTTTTCGGACATCCGCATCAGCAACGTGTCGTCGGTGATCCCCGCGTTGGACACCACGACCTCGACCTTGCCGAGCTCCTGCTCGACCGCGGTGAACGCGTGATCGACGGACTCGGCGTCGGTGACGTCGCACTGGACCCCGAACAAGCCCTCCGGCGCGCCGCTGCCCCGATGCGTCACGGCGACCTGATCGCCGGCGGCCCGGAAGGCCGTCGCGATGGCCAGCCCGATACCCCGATTGCCACCCGTTACCAACACAATCCGACTCACGCGCGCCACGCTAGCCGATGCCGGCAGTGCCCGGCGCTACCGGTCGGTAGTGTCAGCGGCATGCGTGCCGTGCAGATCTCGTCATTCGGTGGTCCAGAGGTGCTCGACATCGTCGAGCTGCCTGATCCGGAGCCCGGCCCGGGCCAGGTCGTCGCAAGGGTGCGCGCCGCCGGGATCAACTTCGCCGATACCCATGCGATCGAGAACTCCTACCTGGCACAGCAGAAGCTCCCGCTGATTCCGGGCGGTGAGGTGCTGGTGGAACTGCCGGACGGTGAGCGTGCGCTGGGCATGGCCGATGCCGGCGGCTACGCCGAGAAGGTCGCGGTCAACCCGAAGCGACTCATCGGCGTGCCGGACGGGATTTCCGACGGGCAGGCGCTGAGCTGCCTGGTGCAGGGAGCCAGTGCCTGGCATTTGCTGCGTACCAGCGCGCACCTGGCAGAAGGCGACACCGTGGTCGTGCACGCGGCCGCGGGCGGGGTCGGCACCATCGCCGTGCAGCTGGCCAAGCTGTGGGGTGCCAGTCGGGTCATCGCCACCGCCTCCTCCCCTGACAAGCGCCAGCTCGCACTCGACCTCGGCGCCGACGTGGCGGTCGATGCGCACAGCCAGGACCTGACTGCCGCCCTGATCGAGGCCAACGCCGGCAAGCGGGTCGACGTGGTGCTCGAGATGACCGGCGGCCGGGTGTTCGACCAGAGCCTGGCCGCACTTGCGCCCTTCGGTCGGCTGGCCTTCTTCGGAATGGCCTCGCGGGTGCCCCCCACCCCGGTACAGCCGGCGAGCCTCATGAGTCACAGCACCGCGGTGATCGGGTTCTGGCTGGCGCACGCGGCGTCGCGTCCGGGCATGCTGGCCGAGGCGGTCACCGACTTGTTCGCGCTGATCCTGGCGGGCAAGCTCACCCCGGTGCTCGGTGGCAGCTACTCGCTGGACCAGATCGCCGAAGCGCACCGCGCGCTGCTGGATCGCAGCAGTACCGGAAAGCTGATCCTGCTCCCGAACGGCTGAGGCGCGGCAGCGCGCGGTCTGCGCAATGCCCAGGCCATGCTCAGGCGAGCCGGCCCGACCACAGCAGCGACAGGCAACTGGCCACAAGTGCGAGGCCCAGGCCGGCGATCATGAACCGCCAGCTGATGTCGCGCTGGGCCTTGGTGTAGCCGATCTGGGAGCCGATGTCCTTGTACACGCTGCGCAGCTCGTCCTGCGAGGTAGCGGTGTGGAAGGAGCCTCCGGTCGCCTGCGCAAGCCCGCGCAGGGTCACCTTGTCGGAGGGAACCTGCTGGATCTGACCGCCCAGATCCACGGTGCCGCCGTCGGTACCGAAGGCGATCGTGGACACCGGGGTGTTCGCCTTCTTCGCCGCGTCGGCCGCCTCAGCGACCGTCCGGCCGACGGTGTTGAAGCCGTCGGACAGCAGCACGATCCGCGCCGGCGCCGGTTTCTCGCCGGGCGTGGTGGAGGATTGGCTGAAGGTGTTCAGCGCATCCAGGCAGGCGAAAACGCCTTCGCCGATCGCGGTGTACTGCTCCAGTTGCAAGCCGGCGATGGCGCGCTTGACCGCATCCCGGTCCTGCGTCGGCGGCACCAGCACGTTGCCGGCCCGGCCGAACTTCACCAGCCCGAGGTTGATGCGCTTGGGCAGCAGGTCGGCGAACTCCTCCGCCGCCGCCTGCGCGGCCTGCAACCGGGTCGGCAGCACGTCGGTGGCCTCCATGGACAGCGACACGTCGATCGCCAGCATGACCGTGGCCCGCTCCTGCGGCACCCGCACCGTGGTGGTCGGCCCCGCCACCCCGAGCGTGAGCACGGTGAGCGCAAGGAGCAACGCCGCGAAGGTCAGGTGCCGGCGCCAGCCAGGCCGCCTGGGCACCACCGTGGCCAGCAGCGAGGCATTGGAGAACCGTGCCACGAAACGGCGCCGCCGCAGCGCCACCAGCAGGTAGGCCAGCGCCACCGCCAGCACGGCAACAAGGCCGAACAGCCAGTACGGCGAGTGGAAATGCATCTCAGCGAACTCCGATCATCCCGGCCCGGGACGGCGGCCGGACCGCCACCCCGCGGCGGCGGGTGACGACGAAGCGCACCATGTCCGACAGCCAGTCGGAATCGGTACGCAGCTGCAGGTGGTCGGCGCCGGCGCGGCGCAGCATCGACGCGATGGCCGCCCGCTGCTGCTGGGCAGCCGCGGCATACCGCTCCCGCAGTGCCCTGTCCGAGGTCTGCACCTCGACCTGCTCGCCGGACTCCGGGTCGACGAAGGTCACCAGCCCGGCCGCCGGCAGGCTCAGTTCGCGTGGATCGAGGATCTCGACGCCGAGCAGTTCGTGCCGGTCGCCCAGACCGCGCAGCGGGCGCTCCCAGTCGGGATCACCGAGGAAGTCCGAAAGCACCACCACCATGCCGCGTCGGCGCGGCGGCCGGCGGACCTGTTCCAGCACCTGCGCGAGATCGTGCCCGCTGCCGCGGCTCCCGCGCTGCGTCGTGGCCAGCTTGCGCATCAGGTAACGGGCGTGATTGGTGCCGCCGACTGCGGGCACCCGGTAGCTTGTCTCGCCGTTGGTGACGATCGCGCCGATCCGGTTGCCCGCCTTGGCGGTCAGGTACGTGATCGCGGTGGCCGCTGCCAGTACCAGGTTGCGCTTCTCGGTGTTGACGGTACCGAAGTCGAGCGAGGGCGAGAGGTCAGCGACCAGCCAGGTCTCCAGCTCGCGATCGGCGATGGTCTGGCGTACGTGCGGGGTGAGCGTCCGGGCCGTCACCGGCCAGTCCATCCGGCGCACGTCGTCACCCGGGTAGTACTGCCGGGACTCGCCCGCCTCGCTGCCGGGTCCGGGCACCAAGCCCAGGTAGCTGCCGAGCAGCAGGCCGTCGAGCTTGTTGCGAACCGTGTACTCCAGCCGGCGCAGTACAGCCTCGACCTCGGCGGTGGTGGCGGTGCCGCCGATCACGTCGCCGCCGTCCTGCACCGCCGGGTCGCCGCCGGAAGGCCTGCTCACGCGGGCGGGCTCCAGTTGCCCGGCCGGCCACCGGTCTGATCCGCGCCGGACGGCAGCCCGGTCGGTGCCTGGGCCGAGTGAGCGCCGTTGCCGTACTGCGGCTGGCCCGGCTGGGCCTGCCCGTACTGCGGCTGGCCGTACTGCTGGCCGTACTGCTGGCCGTACTGCGGCGGGTTCGGCGCGCCGTTCTGGACGCCGGCCGGCGCGGACTGCGCCCCCGGCGGCGCTGATTGTGCCGGCGCGAGATAGCCACCGGTCGCGCGCTGCCGCGGTGCCACCTGGGGCAGCGGAACCGTCTGCAATACCCGGCCGACCGCCTGCGCCGCGGTGATGCCGTCGGCGATCGCGTCGTAGGACAGCACCATGCGGTGCGGTAGCACGTCGATGGCGACGTCGAGGATGTCCTGCGGCAGCACGTAATCGCGCCCCCGCAGCAGGGCCAGTGCCCGGCCGGCGGCGATCAGTCCGAGGCTCGCCCGCGGGCTCGCTCCGTAGGCGACCCAGCCGGCAACATCGGCCAGGCCGAACTCCGCCGGCTCGCGGGTCGCGATGACCAGCCGGACCACGTAGTCGACCACGGCGTGGTGCACGAACACGCGTCCTGCGCGCTGCTGCAGTTCGAGCAGCTCGTCCGTGGTGATCACCGACTGCGGCACCGGCGGCTCCACGCCCATCCGGTAGATGATCTCGCGTTCCTCGGCCGCCGTCGGATAGCCGACGTTGATCTTCATCAGGAACCGGTCACGCTGGGCCTCGGGCAGCGGGTACACGCCCTCGCTCTCGATCGGGTTCTGGGTCGCGAGCACCAGGAACGGGTTCGGCAACGGGTAGCGCCGGCCGCCCAGGGAGACCTGCCGTTCGGCCATCACCTCCAGCAACGCGGACTGCACCTTGGCCGGAGCCCGGTTGATCTCGTCCGCCAGCACGAAGTTGGCGAACACCGGCCCGAGTTCGGTGTCGAACTGCTCCTGCCCCGGCCGGTAGATCCGTGTTCCGACGATGTCGGAGGGCACCAGGTCCGGGGTGAACTGCAGCCGGGCGAAGCTGCCGCTGACGGTCTTGGCCAGCGTCTCCACGGCCAGTGTCTTGGCCACGCCCGGCACGCCCTCGAGCAGGCAATGGCCGCGGGCCAGCAGGCTGACCAGCATCCGCTCGACCATCCGTTCCTGGCCGACGATGACGCGCTTGACCTCGAACATCACCCGTTCCAGGGCGGTAGCGTCGGCGGCCGGGGTGGGACTGCTCATGGGGCTCCTCGAAAGGCGGTGCGCTGCGTGGGACGGGCCCGCCTGGACGGGCCGAGAACGCTCTAGGTCACGGTACCGAGGCACCGCGTGCCGCGCCCGCGCAGCCCACGAACCCGCGCGCGGCCCGCGCCGGAAAACCGCATCGGCCGGCCTGACACTCAGCATTGCGGCGGCAGCTGTGCGCAGGGTGTGCTCAACCGCCGATCGCGGACATGGTGCGGGCCGGTTGCCGGAAGCCGCTGACACCGATGCCGTGCCCGGCCGGCTTGGCAGCGACGGCCGCCGTGATCGTGGCGGCCAGCTGCTCGTCGGTGGCGCCGGCGCGCAGCAGGTCACGCAGATCGGTCTCGGTGTGGGCGAACAGGCAGGTGCGAAGCTGGCCGTCGGCGGTGAGCCGCAGCCGGTCGCAGTCACGGCAGAACGGCCGGGTGACCGAGGCGATCACCCCCACCCGGTGGTCCGCGCCGGCCCAGCTCTCGCGCCCGGGGCCGGCCGTGACGTCGAACTCCTCTGCCGGTGCGTGCCCCCGCTGCCCGTGCGGCTGCAGCGTGAACACGGCCGTCAGCCGGTCCAGCACATCAGCCGCGGTGACCATCTCCTCGCGCGACCAGGTGTGATCGGCGTCCAGCGGCATGTGCTCGATGAAGCGCATCCGGTAACCGGACGCCAACGCCCAGCCGAGCATGGCCGGTGCCTCAGCGAGGTTCTCCCTCGTCAACACGGCATTCACCTTGACCGGGGCGAGCCCAGCCCGGTGCGCGGCGGCAAGTCCGGCCAGCACCTGCGGCAGCCGGTCCCGCCGGGTCAGCCGGCGGAACGTCTCCCGGTCCAGCGTGTCCAGCGAGACGTTCACCCGGGCCAGACCCGCGGCGGCAAGCTCGTCCGCCTGATCTGCCAGCGCGATCGCGTTCGTCGTCAACGACAGCTCCGGCTCCGGTTGCAGGGCAGCGAGCCTGGACAGCAGGGCCGGCACGCCCGGGCGAACCAGCGGTTCGCCGCCGGTGAGGCGGATGGTGCGCACGCCCAGGGACACGAAGACCGAAGCCAGCCGCAGGATCTCCGCGTCCGTCAGCACCGCCTCGCGAGCCAGCCAGTCCAGTCCCGCGGCCGGCATGCAGTACGTGCAGCGCAGCGAGCACTTGTCGGTCAGCGAGATGCGCAGATCGGCCGCCACCCGGCCGAAGCCATCGACCAGCCCCACACCGGACGTACCGAGACTGGCCATGGGTGTCAGCCTAACCGCCGACGGCCCGCTGAGCGCCCGTCGACGCCGCGGCTGAAGGCGGCCGGCCGACGGTCAACGGGTGGGTCGACCGCTCAGGTGAGCGGACGGGTGGCACCGAAGTAGCCGTAGGCGACCTGGTCCCACGGGGTGATCCGGACTACATCGCCGGAGTTCGGGGCCTGCACCACGTTGCCGTTGCCGATGTAGAGGGCGACGTGATGGATGCCGGACACTCCCCCATCGGACCAGAACAGCAGGTCACCGGGCTGGAAGTCGCCCGGCGACGGGTGGTAAGAACCGGCGTCCAGGTACTGGCTGGCGGCGTAGTGCGGCATCTGCAATGCCGGGTACCAGGCGAACATGGTGAGTCCGGAGCAGTCGAAGCCGTAGACCTGGCTGTCGTTCCAGCCATCCGTGCCGGGCGAATTCACCCCGTAGGTGGGGCCGTAGTAGCCGCCGCCGGCCCAGGCGTACCGGACGCCGAGCTGGCTGAGCGCCTTATTGGCCGCCGCCTGACCCTGCGCGAGAGTCCAGCTGCCGCCGCTCGGGCCGGCCGGCGCGGACCCGCCGCCACCGCCGGAGTAGCCACCGCCACCGCCGCCGGAGTTCTGCTGCTGTTGCTGTTGCTGCTGCTGGATCCGTGCGGCCTCTTCCGCCGCACGGATCCGGGCCTGCCGCTCCGCTTCGGCCTTGGCCGCCTTCTCCGCCTGCAACTTCTGCACGTAGGCGACGTACTGGTTGCGCTGATTGTTCAGCGTTGCCAGTTGTAGCTGGGCGGCGGCGAGCTTCTTCTGCGCGTCCGCCTGCGAGGCCTCGAGCTGGGACGACTCGGCCTGCTGGGCGGAATAGGCCTGTTCGGCCTGCTGCCTCGCGGTGTCGGCGTCGGTGGTGCGCTTGGCCTGCAACTGCTTGGCCTGCTGGGCCGCTGCCTGCGCGTTGGACTTGGCCACGGTTGCCCTGTCCAGCGCGGTCATCGCATCCAGGTGATGGGCCGAGATGTAGGCCTGGTAGTCCCCGCCCTGCAGCAGGGAGGTCGGATCCTGGGCGGTCAGCAGGTCGATCGTGGTCGAGCCCACCGACGGGGCCATGTACGTGCTGCGTACGTAGCTGGTGAGTTGGCTGCGCGCCTTCTCGATGTTCTTCTGCGCGGTGGCGACCGCCGCAACGGCCTCGTTGGCCTTCTGCGTCGCCTCCTGCAGTTGCTGCAGCGCGTAGGCGTACTTCTGCTCCGCGAGCTCGGCCTGCGCCTGCAGCGTGCGCTCCCGCGCCTGCGACTGAGCGATCTGTGCGGAGAGCTGCCCCACCAGTTTGGCTACCGCGGCCTTGGCGTTCGCGGCTTGCTGCACCTGCCCGTCGGTCACCCGCTTGGGTACCGCATGGGCCGGTGTGACTGCCACGCAGACGAGGCAGGCGCCTGCCGCGACGCTGGCGACGACGAGGCGCGACGACCGGCGAATCATGCGCTTGTCGGCTTGTCGAACCACCACGGAACCCCTCTGATCTGCTATAGGCCAGCAACAGACTGCCACTTAAATCCCACCAGCGCCACCGGTCACGTCAGTAACAGTGGTTTCAGGAACCACATTGTCACCAAGGGGCCCCGTCACCATCGGTAGCCACGCGGCACATCTGAGGAATCGGTGAGGGCGCGGCTGAGGCGAATCCCATTGGCCCCGGCCCGCTCCGGCGCCCCCAGGTGCGGAAGAATGAGGGCGAATGCCGGCTGACGTTGGGCGCCGCCGGCGCAGACAACAGAACACTGCGGTCGATGCCCGGCCGCGACTCGACGAGGAGTAGACGTGCCAGCGAGCAATCCCAACAGTTTCGAGTCCAAGGACCAGCTCACCGTGGGCGACGACCGGCTCACTTACTACCGGCTGGACAAGGTGGCCGGCAGCCAGCGGTTGCCCTACAGCCTGAAGGTCCTGCTGGAGAACCTGCTCCGTACCGAGGACGGCAGCAACGTCACCGCGGAGCAGATCCGCGCGCTGGCTGAATGGGATCCGCAGGCAGAGCCCAGCATTGAGATCCAGTTCAGCCCCGCTCGGGTGGTCATGCAGGACTTCACCGGCGTGCCTGCCGTGGTCGACCTGGCCACGATGCGCGAGGCGGTCGCCGAACTCGGCGGCGATCCGGCCAGAATCAACCCGCTGGCACCGGCGGAGCTGGTCATCGACCACTCCGTCATCGCCGACCTGTTCGGGGGGCCGGAGGCCTTCGTCGGCAACGTCGAGCTGGAGTACGAGCGCAACCGGGAGCGCTACCAGTTCTTGCGCTGGGGTCAGACCGCCTTCGACGAGTTCAAGGTGGTGCCGCCGGGCACCGGCATCGTGCACCAGGTCAACATCGAGCACCTGGCCCGGGTCGTCTTCGACCGCGACTTCAACGGCGAGCGCACCGCCTACCCCGACACCGTGGTCGGCACCGACTCCCACACCACGATGGTGAACGGGCTCGGCGTCGTCGGCTGGGGCGTCGGCGGCATCGAGGCCGAGGCGGCCATGCTCGGCCAGCCGGTCTCGATGCTGATCCCGCGCGTGGTCGGCTTCAAGCTCACCGGCGAGCTGCCGGAAGGCGCCACTGCCACCGACCTGGTGCTGACCATCACCGAGATGCTGCGCAAGCACGGGGTCGTCGGCAAGTTCGTCGAGTTCTACGGCACCGGGGTCTCGGCGATCCCGCTGGCCAACCGGGCAACCATCGGCAACATGAGCCCGGAATACGGCTCCACCATCGCGGTCTTCCCGATCGACGAGGAGACCATCAAGTACCTCGAGCTCACCGGCCGGGACGAGCAGCAGCTGCGGCTGGTGGAGGCCTACGCCAAGGCCCAGGGCCTCTGGCACGACCCCTCGCACGAGGCCGAATATTCGGAATACCTCGAGCTCGACGTCTCGACCGTGGTCCCGTCGCTGGCCGGCCCGAAGCGGCCGCAGGACCGGATCTCGCTGACCGACGCCAAGTCCTCCTTCCGCGACGCGCTGAGCGCCTACGTGGAAGCTGACCCGAACGGCGAGAACGGCTACGACGAGGCAGTGGCCGAATCGTTCCCGGCCAGCGACTCTCCCAGCCACGACGAGTCCGGCGCCGAGGCCGCCCCGGGCGAGCTCATCTCCTGCGCAGCCCGGGACGACGGACGGCCGAGCAAGCCGACCCGGGTGCGGTTGGCCGACGGCACCGAGTTCGAGCTGGACCACGGTGCGGTGACCATCGCCGCCATCACCTCGTGCACCAACACCTCCAACCCTTCGGTGATGATCGGTGCCGCGCTGCTGGCGAAGAGGGCGGTGGAGAAGGGGCTGACCCGCAAGCCCTGGGTGAAGACGTCGCTGGCGCCCGGGTCCAAGGTCGTCAGTGACTACTACGAGCGGGCCGGCCTCACGCCCTACCTCGACAAGCTCGGCTTCAACCTGGTCGGCTACGGCTGCACCACCTGCATCGGCAACTCCGGCCCGCTGATCCCAGAGGTCAGCGACGCGGTCAACGCCTCCGATCTGGCCGTGGCGGCGGTGCTCTCGGGCAACCGTAACTTCGAGGGCCGCATCAATCCCGACATCAAGATGAACTACCTCGCCTCGCCGCCGCTCGTGGTCGCCTACGCCCTGGCCGGCTCCATGGACGTCGATCTCTACACCGAGCCGCTGGGCACCGGTAACGACGGCGAGCAGGTGTTCTTGAAGGACATCTGGCCGTCGGCACACGAGATCGAGGAGGTCGTGTCCTCGTGTATCGCCAGTGACATGTTCGTGCGCGACTACGCCGACGTGTTCGCCGGCGACGAGCGGTGGCAGTCGCTGCCGACCCCCGAGGGCGACACCTTCGAGTGGGATGCCGAATCGACCTACGTGCGCAAGCCCCCGTACTTCGAGGGCATGCAGCCCGAACCGTCGCCGGTCAGCGACGTCACCGGCGCCCGGGTGCTGCTGAAGCTGGGCGACTCGGTCACCACCGATCACATCAGCCCGGCCGGTTCGATCCGGGCCGACGGCCCCGCCGGCCGCTACCTGGCCGAGCACGGGGTCGAGCGGAAGGACTTCAACTCCTACGGGTCCCGCCGCGGTAACCACGAGGTGATGATCCGCGGCACCTTCGCCAACATCCGGCTGCGCAACCAGCTGGCCACCGACGGGGCCGCCCTGCCCGAGGGTGGTTACACCCGCGACTTCACCACCGATGACGGCGAGGTGAGCACGGTCTACGACGCGGCGGTCAATTACGCAGCGGCCGGCGTCCCGCTGGTCATTCTGGCGGGCAAGGAGTACGGCTCCGGCTCCTCGCGCGACTGGGCCGCCAAGGGCACCGCCCTGCTCGGCGTGCGAGCGGTCATCGCCGAGTCCTACGAACGTATCCACCGCTCGAACCTGATCGGTATGGGCGTGCTGCCGTTGCAGTTCCCGAAGGGCGAGAACGCCGAGACGCTCGGTCTGACCGGCAAGGAAACGTTCACCATCATCGGCATCGAGAAGCTCAACGAGGGCGAGATCCCGACCCAGGTGCAGGTACAGGCAGACGACTGGTCCTTCGTGGCCACCGTCCGGATCGACACGCCCGGCGAAGCCGACTATTACCGGCACGGCGGCATCATGCAGTACGTGCTGCGCAGCCTGCTCTGAGCTTCCCGGCAGCGCAGGCCGGCCCCCGGCCCGGCCTGCTGTTGCCGCAACGCCAGCGGCCGCCCGCGATCTCAGCGGC
>DATAKO010000056.1:0-6711 GCA_036261575.1 Jatrophihabitans sp. | reverse complement strand
AACCAACCTGTAGCGACGACCGGCGACCCGGAATGGTTCAAGCGCGCCGTCTTCTACGAGGTTCTGGTCCGGGGTTTCAGCGATTCCAACGGCGACGGGACCGGCGACCTGCCCGGCCTGCGCGACCGGCTGGATTACCTGCAGTGGCTCGGCATCGACTGCGTCTGGCTGCCGCCGTTCTTCCCCAGCCCGCTGCGCGACGGCGGATACGACGTGTCCGACTACACCGACGTGCTGCCGGAGTTCGGCACGATCGACGACTTCCGGGAATTCCTGGAGGCGGCGCACGAGCGCGGCATCCGGGTGATCATCGACTTCGTCATGAACCACACCTCCGACGCGCACCCGTGGTTCCAGGCCTCCCGCTCTGATCCGGAGGGTCCGTACGGCGACTTCTACGTCTGGGCCGACGACGACACCAAGTACCCCGAGGCGCGGATCATCTTCGTCGACACGGAACCGTCCAACTGGACCTTCGACCCGATCCGCAAGCAGTACTTCTGGCACCGGTTCTTCTCCCACCAGCCCGACCTGAACTTCGACAACCCCGCGGTGTGCGACGCCATTCTGGATGCGCTGCGGTTCTGGCTGGAGTTGGGCATCGACGGCTTCCGGCTGGACGCCGTGCCCTACCTCTACGTCCGCGAGGGCACGAACGGCGAGAACCTGCCGGAGACGCATGACTTCCTCAAGCGAGTGCGTAAGGAAGTGGACGACAACTATCCCGACCGGGTGCTGCTGTGCGAGGCGAACCAGTGGCCGGATGACGTGGTCGAGTACTTCGGGGACTTCTCCGTCGGCGGCGACGAATGCCACATGGCCTTCCACTTTCCGGTGATGCCCCGCCTGTTCATGGCCGTCCGTCGCGAATCCCGCTACCCGATCTCGGAGATCATGGCGCAGACACCGCCGATCCCGGAACGGTGCCAGTGGGGCATCTTCCTGCGTAACCACGACGAGCTGACCTTGGAGATGGTCACCGACGAGGAACGCGACTACATGTGGGCCGAGTACGCCCAGGACCCGCGGATGAAGGCCAACATCGGCATCCGGCGCCGGCTGGCACCGTTGCTGGACAACGACATCAACCGGATCGAGCTGTTCACCGCGTTGTTGCTGTCGCTGCCCGGCTCCCCGGTGCTCTACTACGGCGACGAGATCGGGATGGGCGACAACATCTGGCTCGGCGACCGCGACGGGGTACGCACGCCGATGCAGTGGACGCCGGACCGCAACGCCGGCTTCTCCACCGCCGAGCCAGGCCGGATGTACCTGCCGGTCAACTCCGACTCGGTGTACGGCTACCAGGTCACCAACGTGGAGGCGCAGACCCGCAACACCTCCTCCCTGCTGCACTGGACCCGCCGGATGATCGGACTCCGCAAGGCCAACCCGGCGTTCGGTTTGGGCAGCTTCACCGATCTCGGTGGCTCCAACCCGTGCGTGCTGTCCTTCGTCCGGGTGTTCGGTGACGATATCGTGCTGTGCGTCAACAACCTGTCCCGGTTCCCGCAGGCCGTCGAGCTGGACCTGCGGCAGTGGGAGGGTGCCGAGCCGATCGAGATGACCGGTGGCAGCCGCTTCCCGGCGATCGGCGAGCTGCCCTACCTGCTCACCGTGGCCGGTCACGGCTTCTACTGGCTGCGCATCCCGGCCCACCAGGTGAAGGGCGGCAGCGGGCTGCCGGCCAGCGAGCGGGTCGAGCACGAGGCCGACGCGGAGCCGGTGGTGGCGGCGGCCGAGCAGTCCGCCCGGCAGGCAACCGCGCCGCCGGCCGGCGCGACCGCGGCAGCCGGCGATCCCTCACCCGATCAGCCCGATGAGACCGCTCCGGCGGACGAAGGAGGCCTGGCATGACGGTGCTTGCAGCAGAGATGACCAGGGTCCTCGGTGACTGGATCGGCCAGCAGCGCTGGTTCGCCGGCAAGTCACGGCAGTACACGGTGCAGGCACGGCTGCTGGCCGCGCTGACCGACAAGCCCCATCCGGTGCAGATCTGGCTGGCCGACGTCACCTACCCGGAGTCGGTCGAGCACTACCAGGTGCCGCTGGTGCTGCGTTCGGAGGCGGTCGAGCAGCTGGCCCACGCGTTCGTCGGATCCGTCGTGGATGCCGACACCGACGAGGCGATCTCGGTCTACGACGCCCTGCACGACAAGGAGGTGACCGGGTACTGGCTGGAGGCGATCGCCGAGCAGCGCGAGCTGGAGGGCGTGCATTTCGTGCGCACCGCGGAGGAGGCCGAGATCCCGGTCAGCGAGCCGAGCCTGGCGCTGACCGCCGAGCAGTCGAACACCTCCCTGGTCTTCGGGGATGCGGCGATCATGAAGATCTTCCGCCGGCTGGAGCCGGGTCTGAATCCCGACATCGAGATCCACGCCGAGCTCGGCAAGCTCGGTGGCCGGCACCTGGCCCGGCTGCTCGGTTACGTCACCGCCGAGATCGACGGCCGGCCGTGGAGCCTGGCCATGCTGCAGGAGTTCATGACCACCGCGACCGACGGCTGGCAGCTGGCCACCAACAGCGTGCGGGACCTGATGGCCGAGGCCGATCTGCACGCCGCCGAGGCCGGCGGTGACTTCGCCGCCGAGTCCTACCGGCTGGGCGTGGCCACCGCCGAGGTGCATGCCGACCTGGCTGCCGCCTTCGGCAGCTCCGCGCTCACCCGGGATGACCTGATCGAGCGGGCCGCGTCGATGAACGGCCGGCTGGATGCCGCGCTGGCCGAGGTGCCGCAGCTGTCCGACGTGGAGCACGGCCTGCGCCGGGCGTACCGCGCGCTGGCCGAGCTGACCCAGCCGGTCGCCGCGCAGCGGGTGCACGGCGACCTGCATCTTGGGCAGGTGCTGCGGACCTCCCAGCGCTGGGTGGTGCTCGACTTCGAGGGCGAGCCGGCCAAGTCGATCATCGACCGGCAGTCGCTGGACTCGCCGCTGCGCGACGTGGCCGGCATGCTGCGCAGCTTCGACTACGCGGCCCGGCACCAGTTGATCGACATCGGCAGCACGCCACAGTCGGAGTTCCGGGCAAACGAGTGGGCCGAACGCAATCGCGGCGCCTTCTGGGACGGCTACGTGGCCGGCGCGGGCGAGACCGAGAGCTACTCCGAGGCCGAGCTGGCCGAGATCGCGGTGTTGCTGCGGGCCTATGAGGCGGACAAGGCGGTGTACGAGGCCGTCTACGAGGCGCGCAACCGGCCGCACTGGCTGCCGATCCCGCTGGCGTCCTTGCACCGGCTCGCCGGGGGCCAGTGAGATGGCGGGTCAACAACCGAAACCGAGAGGCGGCCGCGGCAAGGCCGCCGGCGCGCCGACCACGCCGGACCAAAACGCGGCCGGCACCTCCAGCACGACGGGAGCACAGATGCCGAGCACCCCGACCATCCCCCAGCCGTCCCAGTCCGAACTCGACCACCTGGTCGGCGGCGACCACAGCAATCCGCACAGCGTCCTGGGCGCGCACCCGGTGGGTGATGGCCGCACGGTGATCCGAGCGCTGCGTCCGGAGGCCGACTCGGTCACGGTGCTCGTCGGCGGCCGCCGGGTCGAGCTGGACCGGTTGCACCCCAACGGGGTCTTTGCCGGCGTGCTCGACACCGAGCCGGCCGACTACCGGCTGGAGGTCAGCTACGGCGACCACACCATCGTCAGCGATGACCCCTACCGCTGGCTGCCGACGCTCGGCGAGCTCGATCTGCACCTGATCGGCGAGGGCCGGCACGAGCAGCTCTGGGACGTGCTCGGCGCGCACGTGCGCAGCTACGACACCCCGAACGGTCAGGTGACCGGCACGTCCTTTGCCGTGTGGGCTCCCAACGCGCGCGGCGTCCGGGTAATCGGCGACTTCGACTTCTGGGTGGGTACCGCCTACCCGATGCGCTCGATGGGATCTTCGGGCGTGTGGGAGCTGTTCGTGCCCGGCGTCGGCGACGGCACCAAGTACAAGTTCCAGATCCTCGGCGCGGACAGCCAGTGGCGGGAGAAGGCCGATCCGCTGGCCTTCTGGGCAGAGGTACCCCCGGCCACGGCCTCGGTGGTGTTCACCTCCGATCACGAGTGGCAGGACTCCGACTGGTTGGCCCGGCGCGCCGAGACGGCCTGGCACGCGAGCCCGATGTCGATCTACGAGGTTCATCTGGGCTCGTGGCGCTCGGGGCTGTCCTACCGCGAGCTGGCCCGGGAACTGGTCGACTACGTGCGACAGACCGGCTTCACCCATGTGGAGTTCTTGCCGGTGTCCGAGCATCCGTTCGGTGGATCGTGGGGATATCAGGTCTCCTCATACTTCGCGCCCACCTCGCGCTTCGGCAGCCCGGACGACTTCCGCCACCTGGTGGACGAGCTGCACCAGGCGGGCATCGGCGTGATCGTGGACTGGGTGCCGGCGCACTTTCCCAAGGACTCGTTCGCGCTGGCCCGTTTCGACGGCACCGCGCTGTACGAGCACGCCGATCCCCGCCGTGGCGAGCAGCCGGACTGGGGCACCTACGTCTTCGACTTCGGCCGCACAGAGGTACGCAACTTCCTGGTGGCCAATGCCCTGTACTGGTTCGAGGAGTTCCACATCGACGGGCTGCGGGTGGACGCGGTCGCCTCCATGCTCTACCTCGACTACTCCCGCAAGGCCGGCGAGTGGCTGCCGAACGAGCACGGCGGCCGGGAGAACCTCGAGGCGGTGGCGTTCCTGCAGGAGATGAACGCGACCGTCTACAAGCGGGTGCCCGGTGCGATCACCATCGCCGAGGAATCGACGTCGTGGCCCGGGGTCACCAGGCCCACCCATCTGGGCGGGCTTGGCTTCGGGTTCAAGTGGAACATGGGCTGGATGCACGACACACTCAGCTACGTCCAGCACGATCCGGTGCATCGCCAGTTCCACCACCACGAGATGACCTTCTCCATGGTCTATGCGTATTCGGAGAACTTCGTGCTGCCGTTCAGCCACGACGAGGTGGTGCACGGCAAGGGATCGCTGCTGCAGAAGATCCCGGGCGATCGGTGGCAGCAGATGGCCACGCTGCGCGCGCTGTACGCCTACATGTGGGCGCACCCGGGCAAGCAGTTGCTGTTCCAGGGCAGTGAGTTCGCCCAGGGAGGGGAATGGAGCGAGAGCCGGTCGCTGGACTGGTGGCTGCTGGACGCGCCCGATCATGCCGGCGTGCAGCGGGTGATCACCGACCTCAATCAGGCCTACCGGGACAGCCCCGCGCTGTGGTCGCAGGACACCGATCCCGCCGGCTTCGGCTGGATCGATGCCAACGACGCAGCCGGCAACGTGTTCTCGTTCCTGCGCTGGGGCCGAGACGGTTCGGTGCTCGCCTGCATCGCCAACTTCTCCCCGGTGCCGCACGAGAACTACCGGCTGGGGCTGCCCAAGCAGGGTCGTTGGCGGGAGCTGATCAACACAGACGCGCAGGGCTACGGCGGTTCCGGCGTCGGCAACCTCGGCGCAGTGACGGCCGACGGCCCGAGCTGGCACGGACAGCCCACCTCGGCGCTGGTGCGCGTCCCGCCGCTCGGCGCGCTCTGGCTGGTCTTCGAGGGCTGAGCCGCGGGCCCGGTGTGGCCGCGCGGCAAGGGAATGCATCGGGCGCGCGCGTGGTTCTCCCGGTATAGTTGCACACGCAACGAACTGAGAGGATGACATAGATGGCTGCCGTAACCGCTGACACGCTGACACTCCCCCGGGTCACCGGGGCTACCGACGGTGACACCCAGCGCCCGGTGCTGGCCGTCTCGACCGCACCGTCCGGCTACGAGGGCGAGGGCTTTCCGGTGCGCCGCACCATGGCGGGCATCGACTACCGCTACCTGGACCCGTTCATCATGATGGATCACATGGGCGAGGTGGACTACGCCGCCGGCGAGCCCAAGGGCACCAACTGGCACCCGCACCGCGGGTTCGAGACGGTGACGTACCTGATCGATGGCGAGTTCATCCACCAGGACACCCACGGCGGCGGCGGTGTCATCACCGAGGGCGCCACCCAGTGGATGACCGCCGGCGCCGGCCTGCTGCACATCGAGACCCCGCCCGAGCAGCTGGTCGAGGCCGGTGGCCTGTTCCACGGGTTCCAGCTCTGGGTGAACCTGCCGGCCAAGGACAAGTTCCTGACACCCAAGTACCAGGGCATCACCTCCGGCCAGATCACCCTGCTGGCCAGCGCCGACGGCGGATCGCTGCTGCGGATCATCGCCGGCCAGGTGGACGGTCACAGCGGGCCGGGCTCCACCCACACGCCGATCACGCTGATCCACGCGAGCATCAACCCCGGCACCGAACTGTCGCTGCCCTGGCAGCCGAACTACAACGCGCTGGCCTACGTGATGGCCGGCGCCGGCACGGTGGGCCCCGAGCGCCAGCCCATCCGGGCCGGCCAGCTGGCGGTGTACGGCGCGGGCGACCGGATCACGCTGACCGCGGCCGAGCGGCAGGACAGCCGCACCCAGGCGCTGGAGGTGATCCTGCTCGGTGGTGCGCCGATCAACGAGCCGATGGTGCAGTACGGGCCGTTCGTGATGAACACGCGCGCGGAACTCCAGCAGGCCCTGGCCGATTACCAGTCCGGCCGGCTCGGCATCATCCCGCCGGACGCGATCATGCCGCACGTCTACAGCGGGCAGGCCAAGCCCTGACCGCCGGTTCGCCAGCCACACAGCTCGCGGCCCGCACCAGACCTGTCAACCGGGGCTGGTGCGGGCCGCGGGCCGG
>DATAKO010000066.1:0-55339 GCA_036261575.1 Jatrophihabitans sp. | reverse complement strand
GCACCAGCAGCAGATCCCAATCCAGCCCGAGCCGGCCGGCCACGGCGGCGGCCACCGGGATGCCACCGCGGGCCAGGCCGAGCACGAGTGCATCCGACCGGCCGGTCAGCTCGGTCAGCTGCTCGGCCAACGCGTATCCCGCCTCCGTGCGGTTCAGATACCGCGGCATGGCCCCATCCTCGCCCGTGCTGGGCTGCAGCGCACCTGTCAGGCGGGCGGGGCCGAGACCGGACGGACCGGGTGGACGTCGAAGGAGTAGCACTTCGGCCAGCCGACGGTGAACGGCACCGGCACGGTGGTGTTCGGTGGGGTCACCAGGATGCGCGGGTAGTTGGGAGCGTCGCAGCCTGCCTGTGCGGCACCGATCTGCTTCTGGCCCACCCCCTCGAGGAAAGCGGCCGCGTAGCCGCCTGGATTCAGGGTCACCTGCGGTGGCGTGTTCTCGGTCGAGGGCAGGCCGCCGAGCGGTCCGCGCAGGGTGCGCCGCGCCTGCTGGATCTGCCTGCCGTTGTCAGCGACCACGGCGGCCCCCGGGTAGCCGGTGAGCAGGCAGCTCGCGGTGGAGATGTTCGCGAAGTCGACCAGGACCGCGTGCTGGGTGCGGCCGAGCCGGTCGACCGTGCCGTTGCCGGGGATGTGCCGGGGATCGATGCTGGCCCGCAACTGGCTTTCCGCGCAGGCTGCTGGCCCGGCGCCGGTGGAACCGGATGGGCCGCCCGAACCGCCGGTGGCGCCGGTGCTGCCGGACGTCGCGCCGCCCGCACCAGTGCCACCGGCCGTGGCACTGGTACTGGCCGTGGCACTGGTGCTGTCCGAAGTGCCGGCCGAACCGGTGCCGCCGGCCCCCGAGGCCGACGATGTGGCGCCAGCCGTACCGCCGCCGGAGCCGCTAGCGCCGGAGCGCGACGACTTCGATCCGCCGCAGCCGGCCGCCAGTACTGCGATCACCGCAAGGGCGAGAGCCGTCAGCGCGTGACGCGTAGGTGTTCTACTCGGCACAGTTGTCTCCGTTCGGGTCCGTTCGTTCTGTTTACTCCACCGTGCTGACACGTCGGAGGGCGCACCGCGTTGCCTGCGCGCGGTATCCCCCGCGCGGGGCGGGGCATGATGGCCGGGTGCCCCTGCCAGACTGGATTCCGGACGTGCCGGCGCTCGACCTGCTGCTGAGCGTCGCCGAGCTGGGCAGCGTGGGCAAGGCAGCCGCCGCGCACGGCATCACGCAGCCCAGCGCGAGCGCGCGGCTGTCCCGCTTGGAGAGGCAGCTCGGGCTGGCCCTGCTGAACCGGAGCCCGGCTGGCACCACGTTGACGCCGGTCGGTGACGCGGTAGTGGCCTGGGCCGGTGTGGTCGTCGCGGCCGCGCGGGAGTTGGGCGACAACGTCCAGGCGCTGAAAGAAAGCCGGCAGGCGAGGCTGAGGGTGGCGGCGAGCCTGACCATCGCCGAGTACCTGTTGCCGTCCTGGCTGCTCACGCTGCGCCGGGTTCACCCGGGCATGCAGGTCTCGGCGCTGGTGGCCAACAGCCATGACGTGTGCGAGCGGGTGCGATCAGGCCAGGCGGATCTCGGCTTCGTCGAGATGCCGGTACCGCCGGAGGACCTCACCGCGGGCGTGGTGGGTTCGGACCGGCTCGCGCTGGTGGCCGCGCCGACCTGGCCGGCGGCGCGGGCAGGCCGCGCGGTGCGGCCGGTTGACCTGGTCGATCAGCCGCTGTTGTTGCGCGAACTCGGATCCGGCACCCGGGAGACCTTCCTGACCGCGCTGGCGGGCTCGCTCGGCGGCGAGCCGGTGCTGCCCCACGCGGTGGAACTCGGGTCCACCGCGACCATCCTGGCCACCGCTCGCGCCGGCGGCGGCATCGGCGTGGTGAGCGCACGGGCGGCCCGGGCGGACGTGGCCGCCGGTCAGCTGGTCGAGATCACCGTGGCGGGCTTCGTGGCCGAACGCCGGCTGCACGCCGTCTGGCTGGGACGCGATCCCGGGCCATCCCGCCGGCAGCTCATCGAGGTGGCCAGACACAGCGGGGATTACCGACCGCAGCCGGGCTAGGTGCAGCCGGGCTAGGTACAGCCGGGCTAGGTACAGGTTGCTACGCCGCACCTAGCCCGCGGTGGCCTTCTCATACCTGACTCAGCCGGTCATAGCCCCGTCCTATGGCAGGCACGCGCAGATCGGCCTACCCGGGAGCGGGTGCGTCGACCAGCCTGGACTGGTGAGCGCGATTCGGACCGTCCCCGCCGGCAGCCGAGCTGACACAGCTGATGGCGGCCGGCGTCGCCCAGGTAGCGGTCCGGCGTGGGTGCGGCCGCTGCCCGGACTTGCGCTGGCCGTCGGTATCGGCGTGCTCGCCACCCTGATCGGGCAGCGCTTGCCCACGGTCGGTGCGCCGGTCATCGCCGTGATCGTCGGTGGCCTGCTGAGCACCCGGCTGCGCTCGGCTGCCCTCGGACCGGGACTCTCACTGGCCAGCGGCCGGGTACTGCAGCTGTCGGTGGTGCTGCTCGGCGCTCAGCTGTCGCTGCGCCAGGTGGCCCGGGTCGGCGCGTCCTCGCTGCCGGTGATGCTCGGCACGCTGGCCATCTGCCTGACCGCGGCCTGGCTGATCGGCCGGTGGCTCGGCGTCGGGCGCGATCTACGCACCCTGATCGGCGTCGGTACCGCCATCTGCGGTGCCTCGGCGATCGCTGCGGTCAGCCCGGCGATCAGGGCCAAGAGCGCGGACATCGCCTACGCGATCTCGACGATCTTCCTGTTCAACGTGATCGCGGTTCTGCTCTTCCCGCCGCTGGGGCACGCCCTCGGGTTGTCACAGAGCCAATTCGGTCTGCTGTCCGGAACCGCGGTCAACGACACGTCCTCGGTGGTAGCGGCCAGCACCAGCTACGGCAGCACCGCTGCCCAGCACGCCGTCGTGGTCAAGCTGGTGCGGACTCTGATGATCATTCCCGTGGTGCTGGCGCTGGGCACCATGACCCAGCGCCGCCTGGGCGAGGCGTCGCGGAACCGGGTCAGCCAGGCGGTCCGGCTGGTGCCGTGGTTCCTGATCGGGTTCGTGGTGGTGGTCGCCCTGAACTCCGCCGGCGCGATACCCGCCGCCGTGCACGCGCCGGTGAAGCAGGCCGCCCAGCTGTGCATTGCCGTCGCGCTGGCGGCGATCGGCCTGTCCACCGATGTGCGGGCGTTGCGCTCGGCGGGCAGCCGGCCGTTGCTGCTCGGCTTCACCTTGTGGCTCGTGGTCACTGCCAGCAGCCTCGGGCTGATCGCACTCACCACCTGACGGCGCCGGACCGGCCGGTGGATCAGCCTGCGGCATCCTGCCAGGCCCGGTCCAGCGCTTGGCGGATCAGTTCTGCCGGCTGGGCGCCGGAGATTGCGTACCGTCGGTCGACAACGAAGAACGGCACGCCGGTGGCGCCCAGCGCTCGCGCCTGCTCCTCATCCGCGGTGACTGCAGAGTCGTAGTCGGTGCCGCGCACCACGCGGGCGGCACCCGCGTGATCCAGCCCGGCCTCGCCGGCGAGCTCCACCAGGCTGTCCGGGTCGAACACGGAGCGGCCCTCGCTGAAGTAGGCGCGATGCAGTCGCTCGACGAGTTCCGGCTGCAGCTGCTCGTCCGCGGCGTACTGCAGCAGTCGATGCGCGGTTCGGGTGTTACCCGATTGCAGCCCGGCCATCCGGAACGTGAGGCCGTCGGCGGCGGCCCGCTGCTCCATCTGGCGCTGCGCGTCCTCGGCCTGGGCCGGGCTCATCCCGTACCTGTCTGCAAGTACCTGCACGGTCGGCACGGTCTCACCGGCCGGCGCGGACGGGTCCAGCTCGAAAGAGCGGTAGCGCACCACCACCTCGTCACCGTGCTCGAAGCCGGCCAGCGCCTCTTCGAACCGGCGCTTGCCCAGATAGCACCACGGGCACACCACATCGGACCAGATCTCCACCTGCATATCGGGTCGAACGCAGCCGGCGCCCCGGTTCTTCCGCACCGTCGGCCGCAGTTACCGCCCGGCCTTCGCCGCAGCCTTCTGTTCCTTCTTGAACTGCCTCACCTTCACCAGGGAGTCGGCGTCGACGACGTCCGCAGCGGAGCGGAACGAGCCCACATCTCCGTAGGATCCGGCGGCTTCGCGCCAGCCCCGCGGCCGGACCCCGTACTGCTTGCCCAGCAGCGCCACGAAGATCCGCGCCTTCTGTTCGCCGAAACCGGGCAGGGCGGCGATCCGTCGCAGCAGCAGCGCTCCATCGTCGATGCCATCCCACACCGCGGCGGCGTCACCGTCGTACTGCTCCAGGAGCACCTTGGCCAGCTCCTGCACGCGCTTGGCCATCGCCGCCGGAAAGCGGTGCAGCGCCGGTACCTGCCGGAACAACGCCTCGAACTCAGCGGGATCAGTTGCCGCGATCGCCTGCGCGTCCAGCTTCGCGCTACCCATCCGCTCGGCCAGCACCGAGGGCGAGGTGAAGGCCTTCTCCATCGGGATCTGCTGATCGAGCAGCATGCCGGTCAGCAGGGCCAGCGGATCGGATTCCAGCAGCTGGTTGCCCGCCTCGGTGGTGGCAAGTTTCATGAGGCGATCACACCACATTCCAGCCACCCGCGAAACGACGCAGGCTCCTCAGCCGAGGTCGACCAGCTCGGCCAGCGCGGGCACGAGCTGGACGGCGGCCTCGATGTCGGTGGTGAGGTCGCGGTCCTCCAACATCGGTGACAGCTCCGCGCACATCTCGACCGCCTGCTGCTGCTGGTCGGTCAGCTTCGGGCGGCTGATCCGGACCGCCCGCAGCGCGGCGACCAGCTCGCAGCCCACCAGCAGCCGGTAGCGGTCGGATGCGGTCAGCAGCTTGCGCGCCGCCAGCGATGCGAACGAGGCGGTGTCCTCGATCCCCCGAGACAGCGTGATGCTCTGGGTGGACGCCGGCGCCGCCGCGGCCCGCAGGTCGCCGAGCGCAGCAGCCGCGACGTACTCGACCACCATGACCCCGGACGCACCGGCGGTGCCGTCGCCGAGAAACGGCTCCAGCCCGGTGTGATTGGGTTCGCTGACGTAGGTCAGCCGGTTGAGCCCGAGCTGCGCGGACTGGATGGCGGCCACGGCGGCGGTGTCTGCGGCCAGGGCCAGGTAGCCGGCGTGGAAACCGCCGTGGTGGGCCACCGAACCGTCGGACAGGATGGACGGGTTCTCCGATGGCGCATTGGCGAACGCTGCGATCGTGCGGTCGAGTTCGGCGAGCGCATCCAGCAGGATGCCGTGCGCCTGTGGCAGCGCCCGCAGCCCGTACGGATCCTGGATGCGCGCCGGTTCCGGCGCACCCACCAGGCCGCGCATCACCCGCGCGGTGGCCTGAGCGCCGGGCATCGGTGTGGCCAGCTCCACCGGCGGGGCGTAGGCCTCGGCGTTGCCACGCACCGCCGCAAAGCTCAGCGCCGCGACGGCCAGCGCTGCTCGCGCGCTGGTGCGGAAGCAGTCCCAGGCCAGCGCGGCGTCGGAGAGCGCGGCGGCATTGGAGGAGATGAACGGCAGCGCGTCGTGCGGGCCGAAGACGAGCTCGGGACCGTCGTGCAGCAGCGACCTGGCCTGCAACGCCAGCGCTGTGGTCGCCAGTGCGGACAGCTCCGCAGTGCCGATTCCGACGAACTCGCGGATGGTGGGCAACGCGTCGGTGTTGATCATGTCTGCCAGCGCCTGCACCACCTCGACACGCACCCCGGCGCCGCCGGCGCACAGCTGGTTCAGCCTGATCACCAGCATCGCGCGCACCCGGTCGTCAGATCGGGCCGGGCCCGCCGAGGTGGCGTGGCTGCGTAACAGCGCCTGCGCCGCCGCGGCATCCGGCTCCACCTCGATCAGCCGGTTCGCGCCGACCCCGGTGGTCAACCCGTAGATGGGGCGGCGGCGACCCGCGAGCACCGCCTGCTCGTAGGAGCGCAGCACCCGTTGTCGGGCCTCCTCGCTAACCTCCACGGTCACCGGCCCGGACGCCGCCCGGGCGATGTCGAGACAGGTGAGCGCATGCCCGTCGATCCGCTGAATCACGTCGTCGCTTCCGCCTCTTGAGGTAACGATTTGATGACGGTATACCAACGGGCGCGCGCTGCCGGTACGCCGTTCCGGCCCGACGCCCTGACGCCGATCCGGTCGGCAACCTCGTGCTGAAGCCGCGCGAATCCCGCCGTCCCGGCCGTTCCCCAGTCCCGCTGCCGGCAGGGGGGTGGGGAATCCGGGCCGTACAGCCGGTGTTCAACCACGGTATCGATCTGACCAGCAATGGCGCAGACGATGAAACAATGTGCGCCCAGGGGTTGGCAGGATCGATAGCACCTACCGGTCGCCACCACACACGAGAGAGAACACCAAGCAAGGCCCGTCCGTACGCCTCGACGCAAGAATTTTGCTGAGACTAGTGGGAAAGAGACCTGCTCGTGATCCGGTTTGACGCGGTTTCCAAGCACTATCCCGATGGAACCGTCGCGGTCGACACACTCGACCTGGAAGCTCCCTCCGGCCAGATAACCGTCCTCGTCGGACCGTCCGGCTGTGGCAAGACCACCTCGCTGCGCATGATCAACCGCATGATCGAGCCCACCTCGGGGACGGTCTGGCTGGACGGCAAGGACACCGGCAGCCTCAAGGACTTCGAGCTGCGCCGCCAGATCGGCTACGTGATCCAGCATGCCGGTCTGTTCCCGCACCGCACGATCGTCGACAACATCGCCACCGTGCCGTACCTGCTCGGCTGGGACAAGAAGAAGGCGCGAGCCCGCGCCGCCGAGTTGCTGGAACGGGTCGGGTTACCCCAGCACTTCGCCAAGCGCTATCCGGCCCAGCTCTCCGGCGGCCAGCAGCAGCGCGTCGGCGTTGCCCGGGCGCTGGCGGCGGATCCGCCGGTGATGCTGATGGACGAGCCGTTCAGCGCAGTCGATCCGGTCGTGCGGGAACAGCTGCAGGATGAGTTCCTGCGGCTGCAGGGTGAGCTGGGCAAGACGATCGTCTTCGTCACCCACGACATCGACGAGGCGATCAAGCTCGGTGACCAGGTCGCCGTGATGCGGGTCGGTGGGCACCTGGCGCAGCTGGCGACTCCCGCGGTGCTGCTCACCGAACCGGTGGATGCGTTCGTCGCCGGATTCGTCGGCCGCGACCGCGGCTACCGCGCGTTGCAGTTCGAAACGGTGAAGCGGCTGCCCACCAGGGACGAACAGAGCATCGCGCTCGGCACGGCGTTCCAGGGCACGGACAATGCCGACGGTTGGCTGCTCGTCGTCGATGATCAACGCGCACCGCAGGGTTGGTTGCGTACCAGCGAGGTCAGCCCCGGTGCAGTCGTGGTCGACGAGTTGCTGCACCGGGGCGGCACGCTGGCCACCGAAGGCGGCTCGCTACGTTCGGCGCTGGATGCCTGCCTGTCCTCGCCGAGCGGGCGCGGGGTGGTCGTCGATGACGCCGGGGCACTGCTCGGCAGCACCACCGCGGTCGAGGTACTAGCCCTGATCGAGGGCCGGGATCCCAGGGCGGCCCGGCTGTCGGTACAGGGCAGCTCGGCATGATCAGCTACTTCCAGCACAACCAGAGCCAGATCATGAGCTGGCTCGGCTGGCACGCACGGCTGTCGGCGATTCCGCTGGTGTTCGGGCTGATCATCTCGCTGCCGCTGGGCTGGTTCGCCCGCCGTTACCGCTGGGCCTATCCACCGGTCGTCTCCATCGCCGGCCTGCTCTACACCATCCCGTCGCTGGCGTTGTTCATCGTGCTTCCGGGCCTGCTCAAGACCAAGATTCTCGACCCGAACAACGTGATCGTCGCTCTGACCATCTACACCGTGGCGTTGCTGGTGCGGGTCGTCGCGGACGGTCTGGCCGAGGTGCCCGATGACGTGCAGCAGGCAGCCACCGCCATGGGATATCGCAGTTTCGGTCGCTTGATCAAGGTAGAACTGCCCATCGCTGTGCCGGTCATAGGCGCCGGCCTGCGGGTCGCGGCAGTCTCCAACGTCAGCCTGGTCTCGGTGTCCGCGCTGATCGGGGTGCCCGAGCTCGGCAAGCTGTTCACCAACGGTTTCCAGCTGGCGTACCAGACTCCCATCCTGATCGGCATCATCCTGTCGGTGCTGCTCGCTCTTGCCTTCGACGTGGTGATCCAGATCATCACCCGGGCGCTCACGCCGTGGCGGCGGGCGGTGCAGCCGGCATGATCTTCACCGATGTCTCGCACTGGCTGTCCGACTCCTCACACTGGCACGGCCAGGACGGAATCCTGCTGCATCTGAAGCAGCATCTGCAGTACTCGCTCATCGCGCTGCTGATCGCAGCCGTCATCGCGCTGCCGTTGGGCCTGTTGATCGGTCACACCCGCAAGGGCAGCTTCGTCGTGGTCGCGATTGCCAACTCGTTCCGGGCGTTGCCGACGGTCGGCATGTTGACCTTCTTCTACATCCTCATCTCGCCGCACATTCACGGCACCGGTACCGCCAGCTACTTCATCCCGAGCGAGATCGTGTTGGTGCTGCTGGCAATTCCGTCGATCCTCACCAATACCTATGCCGGTATCGAGAATGTCGATCCGGCGGTTCGCGACGCGGCGACCGGGATGGGTATGCGGGGCGGCCAGGTGCTGTGGCGGGTCGAGCTGCCGAATGCGTTGCCGCTCATCTTCTCCGGTGTGCGCAGCTCGTTCCTGCAGGTGATCGCGACGGCCACCGTCACCGCCTACGTCGGCCTCGGTGGCTTGGGCCGCTTCCTCATCGACGGGCTCTCCCAGCAGGACTACCCGCAGATGGCCTCGGGTGCGGTGCTGGTCGCGGCGCTGGCGTTACTGGTCGACCTGCTGCTGGCGGTGATCCAGCGCTACGCGGTCTCGCGTGGGGTCACCGGTCGCTTCTCGCGCAAGAGAGTCATCGACGCTGAGACCGAGCACACCCTGCCGACCGTCCAGGCCGCGGCCTGACATCCACTAGCATCGATACCTAATCGATAGGGGAGATAGAAAAATGCGTTCGCTTCGTTTCGTCACCGCCGCCGCAATCGGCGCCAGCCTGTTCGCGCTGGCCGCATGCGGCAGCAGCTCCAACCCGACCGCAACCGGCAACGGCGGTAGCGGCGTGCCGACCGACAAGGCCGCGGTGGACACCATCGTCGTCGGTTCGGCCAACTTCCAGGAGAACGTGGTGCTGGCCGACATCTACGCCGACGCGCTGAAGGCCAAGGGCGTCAAGGTCTCGACCAAGCTCAACATCGGCAGCCGGGAAACCTACATTCCGGCGCTCAAGGACGGTTCGATCGACCTGATCCCCGAGTACAGCGGCGTGCTGCTGCAGTACTTCGACAAGAACGCCACGGCGGTCAGCGAGTCCGACGTGTACGCCGCCCTGCAGAAGACGGTGCCGGCTCCGCTCACCGTGCTGCAGCAGTCCAGCGCAGAGGACAAGGACGCCATCGTCGTCACGAAGGCCACTGCCGACAAGTACAACCTCAAGTCGATCGCCGACCTGGCCGCGGTGGCCGGCAAGCTGACGCTCGGCGCACCGCCGGAATTCCAGACCCGCGCAGACGGCATCCCGGGCCTGGCCAAGGTGTACGGGGTCAAGTTCAAGACCTTCCGCAAGCTGGACGCCGGCGGCCCGCTGACCGAGAACGGTCTGAAGAACGGCCAGATCGACGCCGGTGACATCTTCACCACCGACCCGCTGATCGCCAAGAACGGCTGGGTGGTGCTGAGCGACCCGAAGAACCTCTACACCGCGCAGAACGTGGTGCCGCTGATCAACAAGGCGAAGGCGTCCAGCAATGTCCAGCAGATCCTGAACGCGGTGTCGGCCAAGCTGACCACCGACGACCTGGTGTCGCTGAACGAGAAGGTGCAGCTGGAGAAGCAGGATCCGGACACGGTCGCCAAGGCCTGGCTGTCCAGCGCCGGCCTCGGCTGATCGGCCCCACCCGAGCCCGCTCGCACCGGTAGCTGCCGGTCGGGCGGGCTCGGGTGTGCCTGGCGGCCTCGCAGCGCTCAACCGGCCTTGGCGCTGATCGGCAGCCGCAACGCTCCGGGCGCGGCAGCCGGCACCACCGGGCGGTGCGGCGGGATCGGCTCGATCCGCCGGTAGGGCTGGCCCAGTGGGGGGCGCTGATCGGCCTCACCGTTGTTCGGCCACAGTGCCATCGCGCGCTCGGCCTGGGCGGTGATCGTCAGCGACGGGTTCACCCCGAGATTCGCCGACAGCGTCGAGCCGTCGACCACGTGCAGGCCGGGATAGCCGTAGAGCCGGTGATAGGGATCGATCACGCCGCTTGCGACCGAATCCCCGATCGGGCAACCCCCGATGAAGTGCGCGGTCATCGGCACGTTCAGCAGGTCGCCCCAGGTGCCGCCTGGCACGCCTGCGATGTTGTCCGCCAACTGCCGCGCGGCCTGGTTGGCCACCGGGATCCAGCTCGGGTTGGGCTCGCCGACGCCCTGCTTCGAGGTGAGCTTCGAGCGGCCGAACCGGCCACGCCGGCGGAACACGGTGATCGAGTTGTTCAGGGTCTGCATCACCAGCAGGATGATCACCCGCTCGGACCAGTGGTAGGGGATCACCGTCTTGAACAGCAGCTTGGGGTTGCGGCGGGCGGTCGTCCACCATTGCCGCAGGCGCTGCCCGGGTGAACCGCCATCGGTCAGCGCGGTGGTGAGCAGCCCCATCGCGTTGCTGCCCTTGCCGTAGCGGCACGGCTCGATGTGCGTGGTCTCATCCGGGTACCAGGACGACGTGATCGCCACCCCCCGGCTGAAGTCGGTCGAGCCGTCCTGGCTGACGACGCCGAGCAGCGACTCGGAATTCGTCCGGGTCAGCTCACCGAGCCGGGCCGAGATGGCCGGCAGATGGCTTTCTCTGAGCTGGTGCAGCAACTTCTGGGTGTTGTAGGTGCCGGCCGAGAACACCACATGCGCGGCGGTGAATTCCCGCCGCGGCCGGCGCAGCAGCCCCTTCGTCGCCACCGTGCTGACCCGGTAGCCGCCGCGACCGTCCGGTCGCACATCGGTCACCGTGGTCAGCGGGTGCACCTGCGCGCCGGCGCGCTCGGCAAGTCCCAGGTAGTTGGTGGTGAGGGTGTTCTTGGCCCCGTGGCGGCAGCCGGTCATGCAGGAACCGCACTCGATGCAACCCGTGCGGTCCGGCCCGGCGCCGCCGAAGAACGGATCCGGCACGGTGACGCCGGGCTCGGACCGGCCCTGCCTGCCGAAGAACACGCCCACCGGGGTGAGCCGGAAGGTGTCGGCCCGGCCGAACTGCTCGGCAAGCCGGCGCATCTGCACGTCGGCGGCCGTCACCGTCGGATTCTCCACCACACCCAGCATCCGCTTGGCCTGGTCGTAGAACGGGGTCAGCTCGTCCTTCCAGTCGGTGATGTGCGACCACTGCGGATCCGAGAAGAACGGCTGCGGGGGTTCGTAAAGCGTGTTCGCGTAGTTCAGCGACCCACCACCGACGCCGGCGCCGGCCAGGATGACGACGTTCTTGAGCAGGTGGATGCGCTGCAGGCCGAAGCAGCCCAGGCGTGGCGCCCACAGGAAGTTGCGCACGTCCCACGAGGTCTTGGGGGTGTTGTGCTCGCCGAAGCGCTGGCCGGCCTCCAGCACCCCGACCCGATAGCCCTTCTCGGTCAGCCGCAGCGCGGTCACGCTGCCGCCGAAACCGGAGCCGATGACCAGCACGTCGTAGTCGTACCCGGCGTCCTCCGGCATGTGCCCTCCCAGCGCCAACTCGTCGCATACAAAATGACGATGAATGTAAATCACCATGCCTCAGTCCGGCTGCGTTGTCCACGCTGACGGCTGTCACACTGATCGGCGATGGCTACCTTCTCCGCCACCAATAGATCCTCGGCAGTGGTGGCCGCCGACCAGCAGACCATCTGGGACGCGCTCACCGACCCGGACCTGCTGGTACGGCTGACCCCGCTGCTCACCGCGATCGACGCTGACGGGGACTGCTGGCGCTGGCACCTGATGCGGATCAGCGCCCTGGGCGTCGGGATCGCACCGGTGTTCACCGAGCGGATGGTCTTCACGCCCACCAGCCAGATCACCTTCAGCCACCAGCCGCCGCCGGGCGTTCGCGAATACGCCGGCGTAGAGGGTCATTACGAGCTGACGCCGGCCCGCCTGGGCACCCAGCTTGCGGTGCAGTTGACCATCTCGGTGGAGCTGCCGCTGCCGCGGCTGTCGGCGCCGGCGGTGGAGCGGGTGATGAGCGCGACCATCGACCGAACCGGCGAGCGCTTCTCTGCCAACCTGCTGAAGCACCTAGGGCTGAAGGGCTGAAGGGCCGAAGGGCCGAAGGGCTGAAGGGCTGAAGGGCTGAACGCCTAAGGCTGAGGGACTGGCCGGCGCCGGCGTTACGCCGCGCTGACCCGGTTGCGGCCGTTCTGCTTCACCTCGTACAGCGCCCGGTCGGCACGATGCAGCAACTGCTCCGCCGTTTCGCTGCCGTCCCAGACCGCGAAGCCGATCGAGCAGGTCTGCATCAGCGGCACCGAGCGGCGTACCCGATCCAGCACCGCGTGTGCCTCGGCGGCCGAGCAGTTCGGCAACGCGAAGGCGAACTCCTCACCGCCCCATCGAGCAACGAGATCGCCGGAGCGCAGCGCCTGCCGGCACGCGGCCGCGAATGCCCGCAGCAACGCATCGCCGGCGGGGTGGCCGAGAGTGTCGTTGAAGCGCTTGAAGTGATCGAGGTCGGCCAGCGCGATCGCCAGCGGCTGCTCGGAGCGCTCAGCGGTGGCCAGGTGCACCTGCAGCAGTTGGTTCCAGTTGCGGCGGTTGGGCAGCTCGGTCAGTGGATCGGTCAGGGCCAGCGACGCCAGTTCGGCGATCAGCGCCGATTGCCGCAACGCCACACCGGCCTGGTTGGCCAGCAGCGTTACCGCCCGCACGCGCCGATCGTCGAGGTTGGGGATCGACTCGCGCCAGGCGACCAGCAGCACGCCGAAGGTCGCCTCCGCCGCCTGTACCGGCAGGAAGAAGATCGAGCCGGAGCCGGTGAGTTGCAGCGCGCTGTTCGAGATCAGCGGATGGCTGGACGGCTCGGTGATGAACGCGGGCTCGCCGGTGCGCAACACCCGGCTGGTCATGGTGCTGCCGTCGGCCGGCAGCTCGACGCCGACCAGAGCGGGCAGGTTGCTCGCACTCACCAGGTTGCGGCCGTCGACGTGCTCGACCAGCGAGACGAAGGCGGCGTGGCCGAGTTCGGCGCCGGCATCGACGATCGTCTGGCGGGCGTCGGCGCCGCTCTGGATCTCGTGGATGACGGTGGCTACCGCGGTCAGCGCGCGCTCGGATTCGGCCAGCTCCTGTGCCCGGCGACGCAGTGTGAGCTGATCCATCACCTGGCGGCCCAGGATCTGCAGCTGGTTGCGCTGGCTGGCCGACAGCTGCCGAGGCCGCAGGTCCAGCACGCACAGCGTGCCGAGGGCCAGGCCGTCCTCGGTGGTCAGCGGCACACCGGCATAGAACCGCACCTTGGGATCCTGTCGGACCAGCGGGTTGTCGGCGAAGCGCGCGTCCAGCAGCGTGTCCGGGATGAGCAGCGGGCCGGGGTCGTTCAGTGCGTGGGTGCAGAAGGAGACGTCGCGACCCAGCTCGCACAGCTGCATGCCGACCCGCGCCTTGAACCACAGCCGGTCCCGATCGACCAGGCTGATCAGCGCGTAGGGGGTGTCACAGAGGCTCGCGGCCAACTGCGCGATGTCGTCGAACGCCTGTTCGCCAGGGGTGTCCAGCACGCAGTACGAGCCGAGTGCGGCCAATCGAGCTTCTTCCCGGTCATGGCTCTGCGCGTGCATCCACCCTCCCTCTGATCCGGCATGCCACCGGGTTTCCTATCGACATACCGGCAACGAGGCTGAGCCGAGCACGGTCACGGTCACCGCCGGGCACCCTTGCCGATACAGAATGGTGGGGTGACGACTGCCGAGACCGTACTGATCACCGGTTGCTCCTCGGGCATCGGACGCGCCGCCGCGCTGGAGCTGCAGCGCGCCGGCTGCACCGTCTATGCCAGCGCGCGGCGTCCTGACACGCTTGCCGAGCTGGCTTCGGCTGGTTGCCGGACCGTACAGCTCGACGTCGACGACGAGGGCTCCATGGCGGCCGCGGTGGCTGAGATCGGTCCGATCGACGTGCTGGTCAACAACGCCGGCTACGGCCTGTACGGCCCGGTCGAACAGGTGAGTCTGGACGAGGTGCGCAAGCAGTTCGAGACCAATGTCTTCGGTTTGGTGCGGCTCACCCAGCTGGTGCTTCCCGGCATGCGGCAGCAGGGTCACGGCCGGATCATCAACCTGTCGTCGATGGGCGGGCGGACCACGCTGCCCGGCGGCGCGTTCTACCACGCCAGCAAGTACGCGGTCGAGGCGATCAGTGACGCGCTGCGGCTGGAGGTCCGCCCGTTCGGGTTGTACGTATCGCTGATCGAGCCGGGGATCGTGCGCACCCCGTGGTCGGAACAGGCGATGCAGCACCAGCAGGCCGCCGGGGAGGGCGCTGCAGCAGCAGAGCCGGGCGGCGACCCGTACGCCGACTACAAGCAGGCGGTCCGTGCCTCGTTCGATCGGGCCTACAGCGGGCCGCTGGCGCGGCTGTCCATCGATGCGGACCGGGTGGCCCGGGTCATCGTCCGGGCCGCCCGCGCGGAGCGTCCGCGGGCGCGCTACCTGATCAGCCCGATGGCGAAATCCCTGGTGGCGGCCAAGACCGTACTGCCGGATCGGGCGCACGACGCGTTGCTGCGCCAGCAGTACCGGCTGCCCTGAGCTCAGCCCGACGGCGCGACCGCGTGCCAGGAGACGGTGAGCTCGCCGGAGCGGTGCCGGGCCGGCGTGGACAGCAGCGGCCATTGCTCGGCGAGCGTCTCGCACATGGCTGCCCACCGCTGCCGGTTGCCGAACGCGGCCAGCGGCGCATGCAGGTCCCAGGCCCGGTCCATCGCGCGCAGCAACTCGTGCACGGCCTCGCCCGGCACGTTGCGATGGATCAGTGCTTTGACCAGCCGGTCGGCGATGTCGGAGGGACGCTGGATGGCGTCGGGCTTGCTGAACAAGGTCAGGCTCACCGGGCCGGCCGCGCTGACCAAGGTCCAGCTGCCGCGGCGCCCCAGTTCGTCGCAGGTGCCGTCCACGATGACCCCGCCCGGTGCCAGTTGCCGCTGCATCGCCTGCCAGGCCGGCTGCACCTCGGCTTCCGGGTACTGGCGCAGCACATTCGCCGCCCGGACGAGCAGCGGCCGCCGACCGGCCAGCTCGAAACCACCGTGCGCGAAGGAGAGTCCCGGGCCGGCGGCCGGCTGGGCGGCGGCGACTCGTTCGGCATCGATCTCCAACCCCAGCACGTGCACGTCGGCGCGTACCGGACGCAGCCGCTGCAGCAGCTCCACCGCGGTGATCGGGCTGGCGCCGAATCCGAGATCGATGATCAGCGGGCTGTCCGCAGACCGGATGAGCGACGCCTGGGTGATCGCGATCCAGTTGTCCATCCGGCGCAACCGGTTCGGGTTCGTAGTGCCTCTGGTCGGCAGGCCGAGTGCGCGGGCGCGGCCGGCAGCCAGTCTCGGCTGACGCTTCATCAGACATCCGCCAGTACGTCAGGATCACCCGTCATCGCAGCGGATACGCCGATGCCGGCTGTCTGGCGCACATCGTGAGGCCGACCGAATCGATCAAGAAGCCGGGTCGCCGCAGGAATTTTGCTGAACAGGTTTAGGTGGGGCAAGATTCGCACCACCGCGCGGCGCTGCCCCCGTCCGGGTGGGCGTTCCGTACCGGAACTGGTCCGGATACGGTGGCTGTCCCAGGCAGCGTGAAGACCATGCACCGGACAGTGTGTTACAAGAGTTCCGGTATTTGACGTTGCGGAGGTTTGACCCACTAAGGTGCTGCTCATATCTGACCGGAGGATGACGAGATCAGCGAAGTGACTGGCAAGCGCGTCACCTTCGCCGACGTGCTTCGGGTCCGTGAGTTCCGGATCCTCTGGCTGGCCGACGCCCAGTCCTCGATCGGAGACCAGGTCGGGCGCGTGGCACTGTCGGTGCTGGTGTTCGAGCGCACCGCTTCGGCGCTGCTGACTGCGCTGACGTACGCGCTCACGTTCCTCCCGGCTCTGGTCGGTGGTGCCCTGCTGTCCAGTCTGGCCGATCAGCTGCCCCGCCGGCAGGTGATGATCGCGAGCACCTGCTTGCGTGCCGTGCTCTTCGCGCTGATGGCCGTTCCGGCGATGCCGCTGTGGATCATCTGCGGCCTGCTGATCGTGGCGGTGCTCGGCGAGGCCCCGTTCACGGCCGCCGAGTCCGCCATGATGCCGGCCATCCTGGAAGGCGACCACTACGTTGTCGGCACCGGTTTGCGCACCATCACCTACCAGATCGCCCAGCTGGCCGGCTTCGCCGGGGGTGGCCTGGCGATCGCCGCCATCGGTGCGCGCCAGGGCCTGCTGGTCGACGCGGTCACCTTCGTGCTGTCCAGCCTGCTCATCCTGTTCGGGGTCCGGGCCCGTCCGGCCGCCCGGACGGCCGATGAATCCGGCGACGAGGGATTCCGGCTGGCCTCCTTCCTGACCGGCTTTCGCATCGTGTTCGGCAGTCCACGGCTGCGGGCCCTGGTCGGATTGGCCTGGCTGTGCGGTGTCTACGTGGTGCCGGAGGGAGTGGCGGCGCCCTACGCCGCCAGGATCTCCGGCGGCGCCGCCGCTGTCGGCCTGCTGATGGCGGCGATGCCGACCGGCACGGCGCTGGGCACCTACCTGTTCGTGCGGTGGGTACCGGCCGGTTCCCGCTCGACGTGGATGGGCCCGCTGGGCATGGCCTCCGGCGTGCCGCTGATCTTCTGTGTATTTCTGCCTGGACTGGCGGGCTCCTTGGCGTTGTGGGCAGCCAGCGGGCTCTTCTTCTGCTACCAGGTGCAGGTGGTGACGGAGTTCGTCCGCGATGTGCCGGACGCCCAGCGGGGCCAGGCGGTCGGCATCGCATCCTCGGGGATGCTGGCGGTGCAGGGCGTCGGCGTCTTGCTCGGCGGTTGGGTGGCCAGCGGGCTCGGCGTGGGCTGGGCTGTGGCCGGTTCCGGGCTGGTGGGCGTGATCCTCGCGCTCTACCTCTCGGCTGCCTGGGCGCGAGCACGGCGCGGCTCGGGCGACCGCCTCGACGGCGACCGCCTGATCGACTCCGCGCGCCCGCGCCACCGGGCGTGACCGCCGGCGGCGCGACGGCAGGTACCACCACGCTTGCTTGGTCAGACGTGATCGGCCGAGGTACCACGCCATGGCGGCGTCACCGGGTCGTGGGCGCGACAGGGGCGCAAGCGCAGGGCGGGGACCGCAGCGCGGTGCAGGCGGGGTGAGTGCAGGCCCGTGGGCATGGGAGGAATGGTCGGACAAGCGCATTCGGGGCGAAGAGAAATGCACCGAAGTATCGCTCGTGTTAGCGCCAGTTGAAGTTCTTCATGAGATTTAACCTCCTCTCCAGGTTGAGAGTTGAGCAACTCGTCACTGAGCGTGCACAAGCATTGTCACGATACGTGATCAACAATGGGCTTTTTGCCATGCGTCAGTGGTTCTAACCACGCGGCACCCGATTTAGACGCGCCAACACGCGCTTTCGGGTCGACATTTCTGACCGGATGGCCGACATTTTCGACTTCCCTACGTATCACCGGCGCGCCGAACCGCACCTTGTTGCGGTACCAGTCCGGTGCCAGGCCGTTGGCGAGCAGCGAATCCGCCGGAGGGAGCAGGGGAATCTGCCTCACGCAGACTTCACGAATCGCCGATGGCGGGACGGCGACGAGGCGCCGAGACGGCGTCGACATAAGTTTCTTGTTATGCCGACCTGACGCTTTACCTGAACGGAGTGAGCCTTGCTCCACGGGCAGCGCACATCGCACCGGACGTCCTTTCTCCGAGCCGTCATGGGTCGGGGGGTTCAGCGTCGAGAAGGGTCGTTATCCGCAGATGATGCTCATGGTGCTGTTGGGCGGAAGTAAGTCCGGATCGGGCGATGACAAATGACGGTGCGATCCACTAGCGTTTCGCGGGTACCTAGGAGCCGGATCTTGCCTCGATCACCACGCCGACACACGCGCACACAGCGCTCGTCGCTCGCTGCCCGCGTTCGCTCGGTGGAGCTCATGCAGGCTCCTCCGGCGATGCGCGGGTACGTTCTCGCCGTCGAGGCAATCGCGCTCCCGCTCGCGCTGGTGCTGCTGGTACAGGCCCGGTGGGATGCGGGTGCTTTCGGTCGTGCGGCAACCCTGTGCCTGCTGGCAATCGGGTTCGAAGAGGTTTCGATCCGGATTGCCCGGCTGCGCACCCGGCTGGCCACCTACAGCCACGTCGACATGAACTCGGTCTGGACCTTCGCCGCGGCGGTGGTGCTGCCCGCCGGCTGGCTGGCACCGGTCTGCCTCGTCGTCGTCGGCAACCTGTGGCTGCGTCATGGCAGGTCCGGCGGCTATCGGGTCTACCGGCAGTTCTTCGCAGGCGTGGTCGCGCTGCTGTCCTGCTACGCGGGCCGGCTGAGCTACCTCGCGATCATCGGGCACGGTCACGGGCAGGCCGCGAGCCTGGCTCCGGTGGTCGCGCTTGCCGGCGCGCTCGTGGTGTACCTGGCCGTCAATGCCGGCCTGCTGCACGCCGCCATCTATCTGGCTATGCGGCCGGACAACCTGCGCGCGCTCTTCGGCAGCTGGGCCGACATCTCACTGGAGATCGCGACCCTGTGCCTGGGCGCGATGACGGCTGTCGCATTGCTGCGACAGCCGCTGCTGGCGTTGTTGGTGGTGCCGCCGATGTTCGTGCTGCAGCGCAGCGTGCTTGCCAAGCAATTGGAGATCGCGGCGACGACCGATGCGAAGACCGGTCTGCTCAACGCGGCGACGTGGCATCACGTCGCGGCGGTGGAGCTGGCCCGCGCCGATCGCGAGTCCTACGGCGCCGCCCTGCTCATCATCGATATGGACAACTTCAAGCTGGTCAACGACACCTACGGTCACCTGGTGGGCGATGACGTGCTCAAGGCGGTCGCGGACGCCATGGTCGAGGAGCTACGCGGTTACGACTCGATCGGACGGTTCGGTGGCGAGGAGTTCGTCGCCGTGCTGTCCGAGGTGGACGAGCTGGCAGCGCTGGTCATCTCCGAGCGGATCCGCCAGCGGATCACCGAACTCGAAATCGCCTCGCGAAGCGAAGGGCTACCCCCGCTGACCTCGTTGTCCTGCTCCATCGGTATCGCCTGCTACCCGACGCACGGCAGCGACACCGAGTCGCTGCTGCATGCGGCCGACGCCGCCCTCTACGCCGCCAAGCGCGGCGGCCGCAACCGGGTCGAGGTCTCGGCTGCCTGAGTCCGGGCTGCCCGGGTGAGTGGCGGGGATCGCCGCGGTGTGGCGGTCAGGCTGGTTCGCGGTCAGGCTGGTGCGCGGTCAACAAGGTGAGCCGCGGCCTGTGCGCGGGGCTTGACCACCACCAGATCGATGTTGACGTGCGCAGGCCGGGTGGCGACGTACTCGATCACGTCGGCGACGTCATCGGCGACCAGCGGCGCGGCGACGCCCTCGTAGACCTTGGCCGCGCGCTCGGCGTCGCCGTGAAAGCGGACCAGCGAGAACTCCTCGGTTGCGACCATGCCCGGGGCCACCTCGGACACCCGGACCGGATTGTGCACCAGCTCCAGCCGCAGCGTCTCCATCATGGCCCGCGCTCCGTACTTCGCTGCCGAGTAGCCCGCTCCGCCGGGGTAGACGCCATAGCCGGCGATGGATCCGGTCAGGATGACGTGGCCGCCGTCGCCGCGTTCCAGCGCCGGCAGCAGCGCCTGCGTCATCCGCATGGCGCCGAGGACGTTGGTCTCGTACATCCGGAGCCATTCCGCCGGCTTGCCCTCGACGACCGAGTCCAGCCCGACCGCACCACCGGCGTTGTTGACGAGTACCGCGATGCCGTCCGGTTGCCGGCCGGCCAGCTCTGCCAGGGCTGCCACCGAATCCGGATCGGTGACATCCAGTTCGTGGGCGGTGATCGCCTCCGACTCGGCGGCCAGTTGCCGCAGCCGGTCCACCCGGCGGGCCCCGGCCCAGACGGTGAAGCCCGCGGCGGCAAGCCGGCGCGCGGTCGCGGCTCCGATTCCGCTCGATGCTCCGGTCACGATGGCGATGCCGCGGGAAGTAGTCATGCCCACGATTCTGCCCGGCGCCGGTCCGATCGGATTCTGCGGCATCATGGAGTAGGGCGCGCGGACGTCCCGCATCGGCAGGACGGACGGAGGGCACGTGCGACACGGGCAGGTCACCCGGCACGGCGTGCTCCCCAAGCGAATCGCCACCCTCAGCGTCCACACCTCACCACTCGATCAGCCCGGCGCCGGTGATGCCGGCGGTATGAACGTGTACGTCCTCGAGACGGCCCGGCGGCTCGCCGCCAGCGGGGTCGAAGTGGAGATCTTCACCAGGGCGGTGTCTTCCGACCTGCCGCGGTCGGTGCAGGTGGAGCCGGGTGTGCTGGTCCGGCACATCACCGCGGGGCCGTACGAGGGGTTGTCCAAGAACGACCTGCCGGGGCAGCTGTGCGCGTTCACCGCGGCAGTGCTGCGGACCGAAGCTCAGCACGAGGAGGGCTGGTACGACCTGGTGCACTCGCACTACTGGCTGTCCGGCCAGGTCGGCTGGCTGGCCCGCGATCGGTGGCGGGTGCCGCTGGTGCACACGGCACACACCCTTGCCAAGGCGAAGAACGCAGCGATGGCCGCCGGCGACTGTCCCGAGCCGCCGGCTCGGATCATCGGGGAGCAACAGGTCATCGATGAGGCCGACCGGATCGTGGCCAACACCGCGGACGAGGCCGAGCAGTTGCAGCGGTGGTACGACGCGGATCCGGCCAAGGTGGTGACGGTGCCGCCCGGCGTCGACCTCGGCACGTTCTGCCCGATGGACCGTGCTGCGGCCCGCGCGGCGATCGGGGTGCCTGCCGATGCGCTGGTGCTGCTCTTCGTAGGCCGGTTGCAGCCGTTGAAGGCGCCGGATGTATTGCTGCGCACCGCTGCCGAACTGGTCCGGCGCGACCCGCAGGCGGCGCAGCGATTGCAGGTGCTGGTGGTCGGCGCGCCGTCCGGAAATGGCCTCGCCGAGCCGTCGGCCTACCCGGACCTGGCGCGTGCGCTCGGGATCGCTGACCGGGTGCGGTTCTGCCCGCCGGCATCCCGTGCCGAACTCGCCCGGTACTACAACGCCGCCGATCTGACCGTGGTGCCCAGCCACAACGAGTCGTTCGGGTTGGTGGCGCTGGAATCGCAGGCGTGCGGCACGCCAGTGGTCGCGGCCCGGGTCGGGGGTCTGCCGACTGCCGTGCCCGCGGGACGCACCGGCCTGCTGGTGGCGGGCCATCGCATCGCCGACTGGGCGGACGCCCTGCACTCGCTGTTGCACGATCCGGGCCGGCGGGCTGCGTTCGCTCGTCAGGCGCGCTCGCATGCCGAGCAATTCTCCTGGCGGCACACTGCGGACGGTCTGCTCGCGGTGTATCGCGACGCGCTGGCCGACACCCGGGCCCTGGTCCGGGCGCAGTGAGCGCAGTGAGCGCAGCGAACGGAACGAACCAGGCTGCAGTGAGCGCAGTGAGCGCAGCGAACGCAACGAACCAGGCTGCAGTGAGCGTAAGGAACGGAGCGGTGCCGGGTGAGCGCTGAGCGACATGAGCGATCTGATGCAGCTGACATGAGCCGTCCCGAACCAAGCCCTGCCGAGTGCGTGCTGATCGTCCGGCAGGCGTTGACCGAGTCCGGCCTGCAGTTCGAGGAACCGGCGTCCGGCTCCTTCGTCGCCGAGCTGCCCGGGCAGAAGCGGCTGAAGACGTCCTGCTGGTTCGTCGTCGGTCAGCAGACCCTGGCCGTCGAGGCCTTCGTGATGCGCAAGCCCGACGAGAACGTCGATCAGGTACACCGCTGGTTGCTCGCCCACAGCGCGAAGATGTTCGCGGTGGCCTGGGCGATCGACGACGTCGGTGACATCTATCTGTCCGGCCGGCTGCCGCTGGCCGCCGTGACCGTGGACGTGGTTGACCGGGTGCTCGGCGCGGTGCTGGACTACGCCGACTCCGCCTTCAACACGCTGCTGGAGCTGGGCTTCGGTGAGTCCATCCGTCGGGAGTGGGCGTGGCGGGAGAGCAGGGGTGAGTCGTTGGCCAACCTGGCCGCGTTCGAAGGGTTCGTGAAGCGTGATGGCTGAGCTGAGCATTCCGCGGGCGCTGAACGGTCCGCCCGACTCCGCTAACGGCGGCATCGCGGCGGGCCGGCTGGCCGCCACGCTCGATACCAGCAGTCCGGTCACCGTCACGCTGCGACTGCCACCGCCGCTGGACACGCCGCTGCGGCTGGAACCGACCGAGCGCGGCATGGCGCTGCTGCATGACGGCGCCCTGGTTGCCGTCGCGGAGCCGTCCGAGCTGGTCATCGAGCCGGTGCCGGCGGTCAGCGTGGCCCAGGCGACGGAGGCCGCGACCCGATTCGAGGGCTTCACCGATCACCCGTTTCCGACCTGCTTCGGCTGCGGCACGCAGCGCCCGGACGGGCTCGGCTGCCACGCCGGCCCGGTGGATCCGGAGGTCGCGACGCTGGTCGCCACCCCGTTCGTTCGCCGCGACGGCCATCCCGGCGACCTCGCGCTCACCTGGGCCGCGCTCGATTGCGCCGGTGGCTGGTCCATCGGTCTGGCCGGCCGGCGGGCCGTGCTGGGCCGGATGACCGCGCTCATCACCGAGGTGCCAGAGGTGGGGGAGCGGTGCGTGGTGGTGGCGTGCTGCGACGGCTGGGATGGCCGCAAGGCGTTCAGCAGGTCCACCGGCTACGGCGAGGACGGCAGGTTGCTCGGCGTGACCACGGCGACCTGGATCGAGTTGCGCTAACCGGCTGGTGCAGGATTGGAGCGTGACTGAGACCACTCGAACGCTCGTGTTGCTCCGCCACGGCGAGAGCGACTGGAACCTGAAGAACCTGTTCACCGGCTGGGTGGACGTCGATCTCACGCCGACCGGCGAGCGGCAGGCCGAGCGCGGCGGCGAGCTGCTCGTCGAGCACGGCCTGCTGCCGGATGTCGTGCACACCTCGGTGCTGCGGCGGGCGATCCGTACCAGCGAGATCGCGCTGCACGCCGCGAACCGGCACTGGATTCCGGTGAAGCGCAGCTGGCGGCTCAACGAGCGGCACTACGGGGCGCTGCAGGGCAAGGACAAGGCCGCGGTTCGCGCGGAGTTCGGCGACGAGCAGTTCATGCTGTGGCGCCGGTCCTATGACGTGCCGCCCCCGCCGCTGGCCGCCGATGACGAGCACAGCCAGGTTGGCGACCCTCGCTATGCCAACCTGCTGGACTCGGTCCCGCGAACCGAGTGCCTCGCCGACGTCGTCGTGCGCATGATGCCGTACTTCTACGACGCGATCGTGCCTGACCTGCGCAACGGCGTAGTGCTCATCGCCGCGCACGGCAATTCGCTGCGGGCGCTGATCAAGCACCTGGACGGCCTGTCCGACGAGGCCGTCGTCTCGCTCAACGTGCCGACCGGCATCCCGCTGCGCTACGACCTCGACCCGGTCACCATGATGCCGGTGAAGCCGGCTGAGTACCTGGATCCCGAAGCGGCCCGGATCGCCATTGAAGAGGTCGCGAACCAGGGCAAGAAGTAGCCGCCGCCAGGACAGAACAGGGGGGATCGGGCGCCGCGGCGACCGATCCCCCTGGCACGTCCTGAGGCGCGCTGCTCAGCCGGCCGACGGCGGCTGCTTGACTGCGGCCGAACCGGCGGGCATCTCGCCGGTAGCGATAAAGACCACCCGGCGAGCCACCCCGACGGCGTGGTCGGCATAGCGCTCGTAGTAGCGGCCCAGCAGCGTCATGTCGATGGCTGCCTCCGTGCCGTGGCTCCAGTTATCCGACAACAGTTGGGTGAACAGCTTGCGGTGCAGCGCGTCCATCGAGTCGTCCTCGGCCTCGATCGCCTGGGCCAGCTCGACGTCGCGGCCCTTGATGACCTCGGCCACCTTGTCCACCAGCGACAGCGCCACCTTGCCCATCTGGCTGATCACATCGCGCAGCTCCGGCGGCACCGCGATGTCGGGGTAGCGCATCCGGGCGACCTTGGCCACGTGCAGCGCGAGGTCGCCCATCCGCTCCAGGTCGGCCACCAGGTGCAGCGTGGTGACCAGCACCCGCAGGTCGGTCGCCACCGGCTGCTGCAGCGAGAGCAGCAAGAAGGTGCGGGCTTCCAGATCGGCGCGCAGGGCGTCGATAGCGGTGTCATCGCTGACCACGCGCTCCGCCCCACTCAGATCACCGTCGAGCAACGCGTTGGTCGCGCGCTCCATGGCGGTGCCGGCCAGGTGGGTCATCGCGACGAGGGAGTTGCCGATGTCGTCGAGTTCGTCGTGGTAGAGGTCGCGCATGGCATCAGCCTAGAGCCTGAAGTGTGCGCCCGGTTCGGCTCGGATGAATGCCGACGGGCGAGCAGATGAACAACGGGTGTCGCCCAGTTTTACGCGGCCCGCGGCCCCTGTCGTCGTGCGTCGCGGGCCTGCCGGCACCCGTACCATCGCCTCGTGAACGTCATCATCGCGGTCGCGGCCTTCCTGCTGGGGGCCGCTGCTTCGGCCTTCGCGGCCGCCGCGTACGTGCGGCGTCACCCGGTGCCGGTGACCGCGCCGGACCAGAGCATCAACCCGCCGCCCTCGTTCAGCCAGCGGGTGCTGGGGGCGCTCGATCTGGGCGTGGTGGTGGTGGACCGCGATGAGTTCACCAGCTATGCCAACCCGGCCGCCCAGCGGCTCCGGGTCGTCGACGCCGACCGGCTGGCCATCCCGGCACTGTCCGAACTCGTCCGGCGGGTGACCGATGCCCGCAGCGCCGACAGTGTCACGCTCGACGTTGCCAGCACCGGCTTCGGCGTGGAGTACCAGACCTTCACGGTGCGGGCCGTGCCGCTCGGGCAGGCCGGCCGGGTGGAGCAGGTGGTGCTCTGGTTCTACGACATGACCGAGTCCCGCCGGCTCGAATCCGTCCGGCGTGACTTCGTGGCCAACGTCTCGCACGAGCTCAAGACGCCGGTGGGCGCGCTGACGCTGCTGGCCGAGGCGATCCAGGAGGCCGCTGACGACCCGGCCGCGGTGCAGCATTTCGCGGCCCGGATGCAGCACGAGGGATCACGGTTGGGTCGGCTGGTGCAGGAGCTGATCGAGCTGTCCCGCCTGCAGGGCGCGGAGCCACTACCGGGCCGGGAACTGGTCGAGGTGGACCGGATCATCAGCGGCGCCATCGATCGCAGCAAGCTGATCGCGGAGCAGTCCAACATCGCGGTGGTGTCCCGGGTCGAGGACGGCCTTCGGGTGCGCGGCAACGAGACGCAGCTGATCACTGCCGTCGGCAACCTGATCGACAATGCCATCGCCTACAGCCCGCCAGGCACGCGGATCGGCGTCACCGGCAAGGCCGACCGCGACCAGGACGGCGCCGAGGCGGTCTCGATCGCGGTCACCGATCAGGGCATCGGGATCGCCGAGGGCGACCTGGACCGGGTCTTCGAGCGGTTCTACCGGGTCGATCCGGCCCGATCACGGGCCACCGGCGGTACCGGGCTGGGGCTGGCCATCGTCAAGCACATCGCCACCAACCACGGCGGCACGGTGGCCGTCTGGAGCGTCATCGGGTCCGGTTCGACCTTCACCGTGCGGCTGCCGCTGGCGGCCCGCTCGGTGCGCGAGCCGGCACCCGCGCATTCCCCCGTGTAGTCAAGCTCTACCCGAGAAAAGAAGGAGAACGCCCGTGACCCGGGTACTCGTGGTCGAGGACGAGGAGTCCATCTCTGACCCGCTGTCGTTCATGCTGCGGCGGGAAGGGTTCGAGGTCTCGGTCGCAGCCAACGGTCCGGACGCGCTCGGCTCGTTCGACCGCTCCGGCGCTGACATCGTGCTGCTGGACCTGATGCTGCCCGGCCTGCCCGGCACCGAGGTGTGCCGCACCTTGCGGCAGAAGTCGCAGGTTCCGATCATCATCCTCACCGCGCGGGACTCCGAGGTGGACAAGGTCGTAGGCCTCGAATTGGGCGCCGACGACTACGTGACCAAGCCGTTCTCGCATCGCGAGCTGGTGGCCCGCATCCGGGCGGTGATGCGCCGCGGCGCGGAGCCGGAAGACCTGCTGACCGCCACGCTGGAGGCCGGGCCGGTACGGATGGATGTGGAGCGGCACACCGTCGCCGTGGACGGTAGCGCGATCTCCTTGCCGCTGAAGGAGTTCGACCTGCTGGAGCTGCTGCTGCGCAATTCCGGTCGGGTGCTGACCCGCGGCCAGCTGATCGATCGCGTCTGGGGCGCCGATTATGTCGGCGACACCAAGACACTGGACGTGCACATCAAGCGGCTGCGCGCCAAGATCGAACCTGATCCGGGCAACCCCAAGTACCTGGTGACGGTCCGCGGCCTGGGCTACAAGTTCGAAGGCTGAGCCACGCGCCGGCTCACTCGACCGGGTGGGCCGGCTCCGACCCGCCAGGCTCGTCCAGCGGGCCGGCCGAGTCGAGCAGTGCCTGCGCGGTCGCGATGACCGTGGCCGGGTGCGGCGCGATCATGCCCTGCGCCAGCTTCTGCTCGCACAGCCTGGCCAGCTCCGCGTAGGCGGCCTGCCCGATCAGAGCAGCCAGCTCCGGGCCGTAGCTGCGGTACATCGGTTCGGTTCCGACGTGCGCCTCGGGCGAGGAGGTGCAGTACCACTTCAGGTCGTGGCCGCCCTCGCCCCAGCCGCGCCGGTCGAACTCGGTGACGGTGGAGACCAGGATCTGCGTCTCGTCCGGCCGGGTGACCCACTCCTGTTCGCGCCGAACGGGCAGCTGCCAGCACACCTCGGGCTTGGTGTCCAGCGGGTGCAGGCCGGTGCGCAGCGCGAGCGCGTGCAGCGCGCAGCCCTCGCCGCCCTCGAAGCCTGGGCGGTTGAGGAACAGGCAGGCGCCGTCGACCCGGCGAGTGCGCAGCCGGTTCTCCTCATCGCCTACCGAGTCCTTCTCGGTGAAGCCCTTCGTGGTGCCCACCTTGTAGTACTGCCAGGTCTTCGGGGTCAGCTGCTTGACGTACTTCGTGGTGCGCTTCAGATCGTCCTTGTCGGAGAAGAACGCCCCGTGCGTGCAGCAGCCGTCGCTGTCGCGGCCTTCCTCCACGCCGTGGCAGCCGCGGCCGAAGATGCACGTCCAGCGCGAGCACAGCCAGGTGAGGTCGGCCCGGATGTGATGCTCGGGGTTGGCCGGATCGATGAACTCGATCCACTCCCGGGTGAAATCCAGCCCGACCTCGCGGTCTCGGGGCTGGATGACAGGCAGTTCGCGAGGTCGATGCGGCACGGCAGTGAATCTACTGGCCGCCCCGCGCGCCCACCCTGGCGAGGGATCGCTTCGGTAGCGTGACGGCCATGCGGCTCGGAGTGCTGGACGTCGGCTCGAACACCGTGCACCTGCTCGTCGTGGATGCCCACCGCGGCGCCCAGCCGACACCGCAGCTGTCACGCAAGAGCGTGCTGCGGCTGGCCGAGCACATCGACAAGCACGGCAACCTGGCGATCGAGGGTGCGGACGCGCTGGTCGGGGCCAGCCTGGGCGCCCGCCGCCAGGCCAACGAGCTGGAGTGCGACGAGCTGCTCGCCTTCGCCACCTCCGCGGTGCGTGACGCCGGCAATTCGGCCGAGGTGCTGCGCCGGGTCCGGGAGGAGGCCGGTGTCGAGCTCAGCGTGCTGACCGGCGAGGACGAGGCCCGGCTGACCTTTCTGGCGGTCCGGCGCTGGTTCGGTTGGAGCGCGGGCCGGCTGCTCTGCCTCGATATCGGTGGCGGCTCGCTCGAGCTGGGTGCCGGCCCGGACGAGAGCCCGGAGGTCGCACTGTCGGTGCCGCTGGGTGCCGGTCGGCTGACCCGCGAATGGCTGGACGGCGACCCGCCGAGCAAGGCCGCGGTGGAGAAGCTACGCGGCTACGTGGCCGACGAGCTGAGCAAGCCGGCCCGCAAGCTGCTCGCCGGCGGTGCACCGGACCGGGTGGTCGCCTCGAGCAAGACCTTCCGGACGCTCGCCCGGCTGGCCGGCGCGGCCCCGTCCTCGGCAGGACCGCGTGCGCCGCGCAGCCTGCAGATCAACGGTCTGCGCCAGATCATCGGATTCATCTCCCGGATGGCCGCAGCCGATCTGGCCGAGCTGGACGGCGTCTCTGCGGCTCGGGCGCACCAGACACTGGCCGGTGCCATCGTGGCCGAGCAGGCCATGCTGGCGCTCGGAGTGACCGAATTCGAGCTCTGCCCGTGGGCGCTGCGGGAGGGCGTGATCCTGCGCCGGCTCGACGTGCTGGGCTGATTGCCGCCCCGTCGGCCGGCTGCGACGGCGTGCAGACGTGGTGGGACAGAATGACCGCATGAACTCGAACGGGTTGGCCATCATCGGTGGCGGCAAGATCGGCGAGGCGATGCTGTCCGGGCTGCTGCGCGAGCTGTACCAGCCGGCCGACGTGGTGGTGGTCGAGCACTACCCGGATCGGGGCCGGGAGCTGAACGCCAAGTACGGCGTGCGGATCGTGCCGATTCCCGAGGCAGTAGCCGGGGCCGGCACCATCCTGATCGCGGTGAAGCCGCAGGACATCGATCGGCTGCTGGCCGACCTGCGCGACCTGGTGACCTCGGACCACCTGATCGTCTCGGTCGCGGCCGGCATCACCACGTCGCGCATCGAGCGCGCGCTGCCGTCCGGGCCGGCCGTGGTTCGGTGCATGCCGAACACCCCCGCCCTGGTCGATCAGGCTATGACCGCGGCCAGCCCCGGCTCCAACGCCACCGCCGAGCACCTCGCGCAGGCGGTGCGGCTGCTGTCGGCGGTCGGCAAGGTCGTCCAGGTACCGGAGTCCCAGCTCGACGCGGTGACCGCGCTGTCGGGCAGCGGCCCCGCCTACTTCTTCTTCCTGGTCGAAGCGATGATCGATGCCGGCATCCTGCTCGGCCTGCCGCGCGCGCTCGCCGAGGAGCTGATCGTGCAGACCCTCTACGGATCGGCGGTCATGCTGCGCGAGTCCGGTGAGCACCCGGTGCGGCTGCGGGAGGGCGTCACCTCACCGGCCGGCACCACGATCGCCGCGATCCGCGAGCTCGAGCGACACGGCGTGCGTTCGGCGTTCCTGGCCGCCATCGAGGCGGCCAGCCTGCGCTCGGCCGAGCTGGGCCGCGACAAGGACTGATCGCTGATCCGGCCATCCTCTGCGCCTTCGGTGAGGCCTTCGGTGAACGCGCCTCGTCGGCGACGGTGACGCCGAGCGCGCGGGTGGTGACAGCGGGGAGCTGTGAGACAGATTTGGGTCGGATCGGAACCCGCCACGCCGTTACTGTGGGATTTCGAGGCCAATTCGTGAAGAACATGTATCGCATCCGCCCCACCGGTACCGATAGTCTGCTGCAAGCACGTGCGTGTCAGGTTGCCGGAGGGGAAGCCGGCGCACTGTCGCGTGCCCAGAAGGTTCGGTGAAGCATGAGCAAGTCCAGCGATGGACCACGCGGCGAGCAGCTGCGCGAGGTGCGCTTTCTGACCGTGGCCGAAGTGGCCGAGGTCATGCGGGTCTCCAAGATGACGGTGTACCGGATGGTGCACGCCGGTGAGCTGCCCGCGGTGCGCGTCGGCCGTTCTTTCCGGGTACCGGAGAAGGCGGTGCAGGACTACCTGAAGGGCGCCTTCTTCGAAGCCGGCTGAAGCCCACCCGGCACCGTCGGTTCGATCGGCGGTCGGCGGGCGCGGTAGGCTCCATGACCAGTGACGTGGCAATGACCGATGGGTGATGCCTGGTCTCGGGCGCAGGACGCTCCGCCGACGGTCACCGGTAGTCGTTCCACCCGCGCGGCGGTACCGCCGCGCATCGATTCGGTAGTGAGGTTGCAGCATGGGTTCTGTCATCAAGAAGCGGCGCAAGCGGATGGCCAAGAAGAAGCACCGCAAGCTGCTGAAGAAGACGCGCATCCAGCGCCGCAACAAGAAGTAGCCCCCGGTGCCGCCGGCCTGAGCTGTGCGGCCACTGCGAATTAACCTCGCGGATCCACTCCCTCCGTAAGATCAAGCCAGACCCACCACGGGAACAGACCGAGCTGGCGGAGGTGCACGTGACCAAGGTCGTCCTTGTCACCGGCGTCAGCCGTTATCTCGGCTGCCGGCTGGCCGGTCGCCTCGCCGCGGACCCGAACATCGATCGGGTCATCGGGGTGGACACCACGCCGCCGGCCCGAGGCGATCTGGACCTGCTGGGCCGAACCGAGTTCATTCGGGCCGACATTCGAAATCCCTTGATCGCCAAGGTGATCAGCCAGGCGAATGTCGACACCGTGGTGCACGCCTCGGTGACCGCCACCCCGCATCATGCCGGCGGCCGGACGCCGATGAAGGAACTCAACGTCATCGGCACCATGCAGCTGCTGGCCGCCTGCGGCAAGTCCGAGTCGGTGCGGCGACTGGTGGTCAAGTCGACCACGGCGGTGTACGGCGCCTCCTCGCGCGACCCGGGTGTCTTCACCGAGGACATGCCTGCCAAGTCGTTGCCGCGCAGCGGTTACGCCAAGGATGCGGTCGAGGTCGAGGGCTACATTCGCGGCTTCATCCGCCGCCGGCCCGACGTGGCGGTGACCCTGCTGCGCTTCGCCAACTTCGTCGGCCCGTTCATCGACACCCCGCTGACCAGGTACTTCCAGCTGCCGTTGGTGCCCACCGCGTTGGGATTCGATCCGCGGCTGCAGCTGCTGCACGAGACCGATGCGATCGAGATCATGCGGCTGGCCGCCGTGCACGACCGGCCCGGCACCTTCAACGCAGCCGGCGACGGGGTGATCATGCTCAGCCAGGCGATCCGCCGGGCCGGCAAGATAGCGATCCCGGTGCCGGCGCCGGCGGTGTCGATGGTGGGCCGGCTGGTCCGCCGCAGCGGCATGGTGGACTTCTCTCCCGAGCAGATGCAGTTCCTCAACTTCGGCCGGGTGGTGTGCAACGAGCGGCTGAAGTCCGAGTTCGGCTACACCCCGGCGTACTCGACCTCCGAAGCCTTCGACACGATGCTCGCCGGTCGGCCGCAGCACCCGGTGGTCAGCCCCGCGCTGCTCGACTCGGTGGAGCACAAGGCGGCCCAGCTGCTGCGACTGCCGGTGCAGGTGGACCATGGCTGAACCGCAACGCGGCGAGGACGCCAAGGTGATCCCGCTCCGCGCCGACCAGCCGGCTGCGGCGGATGCGGCCGGCTGGGAGCGCGCGCTGGCCTCCGGGCTGGCCTTCCTGCGCCGGCGGCTGACCGGCGACTACGAGGTGGACGAGTTCGGCTTCGACCCCGAGCTGACCGAGCAGGCGGTGCTGCCGCTGACCAAGCCGATCTATGAGAAGTGGTTCCGAACCGAGGCCGTCGGCGTGCACAACCTGCCGGCGGAGGGCTCGGCGCTGGTCGTGGCAAACCACGCCGGGGCGCTGTGGGCACTGGACGGGGTCATGACGGCGACCGCGGTGCACGAGGAGACGCCCAACCACCGCTTCCTGCGCCTGCTCGGCGCCGACCTGGTGTTCCGGACGCCGGTGCTGGGCGAGCTTGCGCGCAAGACCGGCTCGACGCTGGCCTGCAACCCCGACGCCGAGCGACTGCTGTCCAGCGGTGAGCTCGTCGGCGTCTGGCCGGAGGGTTTCAAGGGCATCGGCAAGCCGTTCTCCGAGCGGTACAAGCTGCAGCGTTTCGGCCGCGGTGGGTTCGTCTCCGCCGCGCTGCGCACGGGTTCGCCGATCATCCCCACCGCGATCGTCGGGTCCGAGGAGATCCATCCGATGCTCGGCAACGCCAAGACGCTGGCACGGATCCTCGGGCTGCCGTACTTCCCGATCACGCCGACCTTTCCCTGGCTCGGGCCGCTCGGGCTCATCCCGCTGCCGAGCAAGTGGTACATCGAGTTCGGGGAGCCGATCGAGACCGCCTCCTACGGCGCCGAAGCCGCCGACGATCCGATGCTGGTGTTCGAGCTCACCGACCGGGTACGGGAGCAGATCCAGGGATCGCTGTACCGGTTGCTCATGCAGCGCCGTTCCGTCTGGCACTGAACCTGCGCGTGCGGCGGGACCTGGCCGCCGCCTGGCGCACCCGGCGCCGCTCGATTGCCATTCCGGCGGCCACCGCGCCGCCGACCGCGCCGAGGCCGAGCGCGGCCGGCACCCCGACCCGGGCTGCCTTGCGGCCGGTGCGGAAGTCGCGGATCTCCCAACCGCGCCGGCGGGCCTCATCCCGCAGCGCCGAGTCGGGATTCACCGCCACCGCCCGGCCGACCAGCGACAGCAGCGGGATGTCATTGATCGAGTCGCTGTAGGCGGTGCACTCAGCCAGGTCCAGCCCCTCCGCGAGGGCCAGTTCGCGCACTGCGGCGGCCTTGGCCTCCCCGTGCAGCAGGTCGCCGATCAGGTGCCCGGTGAACAGTCCGTCCCGCTCCTCGGCCCGGGTGCCGATCGCGCCGGTCAGGTTGAGCCGGCGGGCGATGATGCGGGCCAGCTCTTCAGGGGTGGCGGTGACCAGCCACACCCGCTCGCCCGCATCGAGGTGCTGCTGGGCGAGGGCGCGGGTGCCCGAGTAGATGCGGGCGGCGATGATCTCGTCGTAGATGTCCTCCGCGATCGCGACGATCTCGGCCACCGACTTGCCGGCCACGAAGGCCAGCGCGGACTCGCGGGACTTGGCGATGTTGTCGGCACCCTCCCCGCCGGCCCGGAACTTGATCTGCTGCCAGAGGAAGCGGCGCAGGTCGGCGGTGGAGAAGTACTTGCGGGCGGCCAGGCCCTTGGCGAAGTGGAAGATGGATGCGCCGACGACCATCGTGTTGTCGACGTCGAAGAACGCTGCCGCGGCCGGATTGGTGGGCACCGCCAAGGCGTGCTCGACCTCGGCTGCGGCTGCTCCTGCTGACCGACCGGGCACGGTGCCAGCCTAGCCAGCCGTCCCGGTCCCGCCCGGCGAACCCGGCGAGCGCCACGGGCGGGTGTTGTCGCGCGCGTTGACACGGGGTCGCCACGGCCTGGTGGGGTGGCCGGCCGCCCGGACTGGGTGGTCGAACAGTCCGGATGGCCGGCCGGCGCCGGATCGGCGGATCCGGCGGTCAGCAGCCGAGCGGGCCGAGGTCGTCCGACCGGGCCTGGCTCAGGCATCCCTTTGTCAGATCGGCATCCCACTGGCTCACACGAGCGGTTACCCGCTGCAGAAGGGCGAGTGACTGTCTGGCCTGGGACAGCCCGGGACCAGCGGGCAGCGAAGGCAGCAGGCTCTGGATCGCGTTTCGCTGGGTACTCACCCAGTCCGGTACGGCAGCCAGCGGCGTCACTGAGCCGGCCGAGACCGCGGCCGAGCCCAGGAGCTGCAGGCCGGAGCGCGTCTCGGCGTCCGCGGTGCGCAAGGTGCTTGCGATCAGGGACTCCTGATCAGGGTCGGCGGCCGCGCTGGAGCCGAGCAGCCTGCTCGACTCCGCGGCCCGGCTGCTGGCGAGCGAGAGGTAGCGGGCCCCCTTGTCCGCGGCCGAGCCGCCGCTGACCGAGAGCCGGAAATCCTCGCTGGCCCGCTTCAGACCGTAGAGCGACTGGCCCGGCAGCGCGCTGCCGGCCAGGTGGACGGCCAACCCGAGCAGCAGCACCAGCACGGCCGCGCCGCCGGCCACCGCGAGCAGCGGCGAGCGTAACCGGGCCCAGCTGCGCCGGCTAGCGGGGGGATACGGCGATTTTTTTGCCTCCGACCGGCCCTCGGCAATGACCCTGGGCGCGATCGAGATCAGCTGGGTGCGCAGCTCGGCCTTGAACCGCGGGTCCGGCTGCGGGCCGGCCGGAAGCTGCCGCAGCCGGCTGATGAGGTCGGCCTCGACGTCGCCGCCCTCGGACCGCCCGCGTCTACCGGCGCCCATGCCCGCCTCCCGCTTCCCGCTGGCGTGTGTCGTGGTGCGAGCCCCCTGCGGACCGGGTCTCGGCTGATGTCGCCCCGTACAACGAGCCCCGACCCGCGCCGGTTACTGCACGGCGGCAGGCAGCTGCGGCCTGGCCGTGCGGCGGTCCGGCTGCCGGCCGGTCACCCGCCGCCAGGCCCGTCATCGGAGGTCGTCGGCGACCATGCCGGCCAGGCGCTTGATCGCCCGATGCTGCAGTGCCTTGATCGCCCCGTCATTCTTGCCCATCACCGCGGCGGTCTCGGCCACGGACAGCCCCTGCAGGAAGCGCAGCACGATGCACTCCTTCTGCTCGTCGTTGAGCTGGTTGACCGCCTCCATCAGCCGGGTGTTGGTCAGGTGGGCGAGCACCGCCGCCTCGGGGCTGTCGCCGTGCTCGTCCGGTTCGATGCTGTCGCTGGTGTTGATCTCCAACCGGAACCGGGCGGACTTGGTGTGGTCGAAGACGATGTTGCGGGCGATGGTCATGAACCAGGCGCCGATGTCGCGGCCCTGGTAGTTGATGGTGGTGATCCGGCGCAGCGCTCGCAGGAAGGTCTCGGAGGTGAAATCCTCAGCGAGCTGCCGGTCGTTCACCCGGTAGTAGATGAACCGGAAGACCTGGTTGACGTAGCGGTCGTACAGCTGCCCGAAGGCTTGCGCGTCACCGTCCTGAACGGCTCGTACCAGTGCCCAGGTCTCGGCGTGGTCGGCCTCGACACCGCCGGGGCCGGGCGGTTCGTCCGGTGCCGGTAACCCCGCGGCGGTGACCTCGTTGGACAGGTCGGCGGAACGCGCCTGACCCGGGGTGGGCCGCTGCACAGCGGAGGAGGCCGACTCGGTGAGCATGCGTCCCACGTCCGGGCGCGCGGAGGCGATCGCCCTGGCCACGAGGACGTTCAAGGCCCGCCAGCTCTGACCGGGAGACAGCTGGACGAATGCTGGGTCGGCGGGCACGCCGGCGGAACTCATCTGGCCTGCAGGCTCTCCTTCTAGCCGCTCGTGGCCCGCGTCGCTCACTGCTTGAGTACACGGTCAGGTACGGAGTGTGGACGACGTTACCCGGATGCGCCGCGCAGAACATCCCTTCGGCGGCAAGTCGCGGCCGTCCCGGGCCGCGTCGGCGACCGGACCGGGTGCGCGATGCACCTGCCCCGGCGATCGCGGGTCGCTAGCATGCAGGTCTACCCACCGGCAGGCAGAGGGGATGGGCATGGCTGCACCGTCGCGGTTCGGCTCGTTCGCCGAGCTGGTCGAGCACTGGGCTGGCGAGCGCCCGGATGCGCTCGCGGTCGCCGACGCCGAGCAGCGGCTGAGCTGGCGCGAGCTGGCCGAGGCTACCGGTCGGCTGGCTGCCGCGCTGACCGAGCTCGGCGCCGCTGCCGGCGATCGGCTGGCGATCCAGGCACCGACCTCGGTGGACTTCGTGCTGACCTACCTCGCGGCGCTGCGGGCCGGCCTGGTGGTCGTGCCGATCAACCCGGCCTACACCCGGCCGGAGCTGGAGTACATCCTCACCGATTCCGGGGCGAGCCTGCTGGTCACCGGCTCGGTGTCCACGATCGAAGCCGCAACTGAACTCCTCGCGCTTCACCCCGGGCTGCGCATCCTCGTCACCGGCCGTGGCGGCACCGATGAGCTGCCGGCGCTGCGTGCCCTGCTGCAGGGCAGTACGACCATCGCGCCGGGCCCGGGCCGCACCGGTGCTGACCTGGCGGTGTTGCTCTACACCTCGGGTACCTCCGGCCATCCCAAGGGCGCGATGCTGCCCGTGCGGGCGCTGCTGGCCAACCTGCACCAGGTGGCACAGTTGCAGCCGCCGGTTGCGGGCCCGCAGGACGTGGTGTTCCTGCCGCTGCCGTTGTTCCACGTGTTCGGGCTCAACGCCGGCCTCGGCATGGCGCTGTACGTCGGCGCCAGCTTGCTGCTGGTAGACCGCTTCGATGCCGCCGGGACGCTCGCTGCCATGGCCGCGGCGCACGCCACCGTCGTGGTCGGCGCGCCGCTGGAGTACGCCCGCTGGGCCGAGCAGGATGGCCTGGCCGAGGGGTTCGCGCACGTCCGGATCGCCCTGTCCGGCTCGGCCCCGCTGCCCACCGGCCTGGTGGCCCGGTACGCGGCTGCCGGGATCACCCTCTTCGAGGGGTACGGCCTGACCGAGGCGGCGCCGGTGGTCACCCTCAACCTGGTGGCCGACGGAGCCGGCGGCTGGGCCGAACCGAAGGCCGGTTCGGTCGGGCGGCCGCTGCCCGAAGTACAGGTCCGCTTGATGGACGCCGACCGGGAGCCCGCGGAGGCCGGCGATCTCGGCTTCGTCGAGGTCCGCGGGGAGAACCTGTTCACCGGCTACTGGCCCGACGGTGCGGGCGGGCCGGACCCGGACGGCTGGTTCGCCACCGGAGACCTGGCGGTGACCGACGACGACGGTGACCTCTACCTCGTCGGCCGCCGCAGCGATCTCGTGCTGGTGAACGGCTTCAACGTCTACCCGGCCGAGGTCGAGGCGGTGTTCGGCCGGCTGGCCGGTGTGCGGGAAGTCGCGGTGCTGGGCCGCCCGGATGCCGCCGGTGAGGATGTGCTGGTCGCCTACGTGGTACCCGAGCCCGGCCACCAGCTGGACCCGGAGGCCCTGGTGGCCGAAGCGGCCGGATCGCTGGCCCGGTTCAAGCTGCCGCGACGGGTCATCGAGGTGGACGCGTTGCCGCACACCGCGACCGGCAAGGTGATGAAGTGGCGGCTCACCGATGGCGGCTAGCGAGCACGATCACCGGGTCACCGTCATCACCCGGCAGGGCTGCCACCTGTGCCAGCAGGCGGAGCAGCGCCTGGCAGAGCTGTCCGGCGAGCTGGGCTTCGAGCTGGAGCTGCTCGATGTCGACGCTGATCGCGCCCGGGCCAACGAGTTCTCCGAGCGGGTGCCGGTCATCCTGATCGACGGTGCCGAACACGGGTACTGGCGGCTGGAGGAGCCGCGCTTCCGGGCGGCGCTGCAGCGTCCCGCCCGCCGCTGATTGGGAGTGCCCGCCCGGCCGTCGCCGCGCGGTGCGGGGTCGGGATGGGGTGCCGCGGCCAGGGCGCGGTGATGCCCGAGCCGGGCCTATACCACACGCCTTGACGATTTTGTGAATGCCTTCACAAGGGCGTAGGTTTCATTGTCGTCCGACCCAATACCACACCGTCTTCGCTACCCGTACGAGGGGCTAGCTTGCCAGCCCGTCGCACCGACGCGGCGAGGCGTACCAGCCGAGCAGGGGAGCAGATGATCTCGCAGCCCGATGGCCTGGATGCGGTCGGTGCAGCTGCCGACCAGCCCCGGCCCGCGGCTGCGCCGGACCAGTCCCAGGCAGTGGCGCACGGCCAGCCCGGCCTGCCCGGCCACGATTACGTGCCCGAAGCGACGGTGGCCCGGTTGGCCGTTTACCTGCGCGCACTGCTCGTGCTGCGCGAGGCCGGCACCGCGACCGTCTCGAGCGAGTCACTGGCCGCGGTGGCTGGGGTGAATTCAGCCAAGCTGCGCAAGGACCTGTCCTACCTCGGCTCCTACGGCGTGCGCGGCGTCGGTTACGACGTGGCGTTGCTCACCGAACAGATCCACAAGACCCTCGGCCTGCACGAGGACCGCGCGGTCGCGCTGATCGGCCTGGGCCACCTCGGCCGGGCGCTGGCCGGCTATGCGGGCTTCGCCTCCCGCGGCTTCCAGATCGCCGCGATCGTGGATGCGGATCCGGCCATCGTCGGTTCGACGCTGGGTGGCCTACGGGTCGAGCACATCGATGATCTGGACCGGGTCGTCAAGGAGTACAACATCGCGATCGCCGTGATCGCGGTTCCGGCCAGTGCGGCGCAGGACGTCTGCGACCGGCTGGTGACGGCCGGAGTCACCTCGATCCTGAATTTCGCGCCCACCGTGCTGTCGGTGCCGGCACACGTCGACGTCCGCAAGGTCGATCTGGCCGCCGAGCTGCAGATCCTCTCCTTTCACGACAGCCGCAAGGCGGCCAGCGGAGGCGCCCGATGACGCTGCTCGTGGTGGGGCTGTCGCACCACTCCGCGCCGGTGCCGGTGTTGGAGAAGGCCAGTGTGCCCGCCGACCAGACCGCCAAGGTGATCGAGGAGCTGCACCGCGGCGAGTGCATCTCCGAGGTGATGCTGCTTTCCACGTGCAACCGGATCGAGGTGTACGCCGACGTCGCCCGGTTCCACCCGGCTGTCGCGCACGTCTCCTCGGTGCTCGCCCGGCACGCCGGGATGGAGATCAACGAGCTCGGTGACAGCCTGTACGTGCACTTCGACGAGGCCGCGGCCGAGCACCTGCTGCGGGTGTCCGCGGGCTTGGATTCGATGGTGGTCGGCGAGTCCCAGATTCTCGGCCAGCTGCGCGGTGCCTACGCGGCCGGGACCGAGGCCAGCACCGTCGGCAAGGTGCTGCACGAGGCCAGCCAGACCGCGCTGCGCGTCGGCAAGCGGGTGCACTCCGAGACCGGCATCGACCGCGCCGGAGCATCTGTCGTCTCGGTCGCGCTGGACAAGGCAGCAGCACTGCTCGGCGACCTGCGTGGCAAGAAGTTCGCGATCGTCGGCGCCGGTTCGATGGGTGCGCTGACTGCGGCGACCCTGCAGCGGATGCTGGGCGGCGGTGACGTGGACGCGGTCGTCGTCAACCGCAGCCGGGACCGGGCCGAGCGGCTGGCCGGCATAATCGGCGGCCGCACCGCCGGGCTGGACGAGCTGCCCGCCGTCATCGCGCAGGCCGACGTGCTGATCTCCTCGACCGGTGCTACCGGCTTGGTGGTCGAGAGCGAGGCCGTCCAGGCACGAGCCGGCCGGCCGCTGGTCGCACTCGACCTGGCGTTGCCCCGCGACGTCGACCCGTCGGTGGCGCTGCAGCCCGACGTGCACTACGTCGACCTGGAAGTGCTGCGCAACTCCGGGGCCATGGTGTCCGACGCCGAGATCGAGGCGGCCGAGCGGATCGTGGCCACCGAGCTGCATGCCTACCTGACGCACCAGCAGGCGCTGGCAGTAGCCCCGACCGTCACTGCGCTACGCGCCCGCGCGGCCGAGGTGGTCGAGGCCGAGGTGATCCGGCTGGACGGGCGGCTGCCCGGGCTGGATCCGGAGATCCGTGCCGAGCTGGCCGGAGCGGTGCGGCGCGCGGTGGACAAGGTGCTGCACGCCCCGACCGTGCGGGTCAAGGAACTTGCCGCCACGCCCGAAGGCAATTCCTACGCCGAGGCGCTGCGGCAACTGTTCGACCTGGATCCGGCCCGCCCGGACGCGGTGACCGCAGTGAGCCGGGCCGGGGACGCGGACGAGCCGGCGGACGGTGACCGGGCATGACGTTGAAGTTCGGCACCAGGGCTTCACTGCTGGCCCGGACGCAGACCCAGGCTGTGGTGGACTGCCTTCCGGTCCCGGTGGAAACCGTGCTGGTCAGCACCGAGGGGGACCGTTCGGCCCAGCCGCTGACCCAGCTCGGCGGCACCGGCGTCTTCGTCTCGGCACTGCGCGAAGCGCTGCTGCGCGGCGAGATCGACGTCGCGGTGCACTCGTACAAGGACCTGCCGACCGCGCCGGCCGAGGGCATCGTGGTGGCGGCCGTGCCGGCTCGCGAGGATCCACGCGACGCGCTGTGCAGCCAGGGCGGCCGTACCCTGCTGGAGCTGCCGGCCGGTGCCCGGCTCGGTACCGGATCGCCGCGGCGTGCCGCCCAACTGCGTGCGCTGGATCTGGGGCTGGAGATCGTCCCGATCCGCGGCAACGTCGACACCCGGCTGAGCAAGGTCGGTTCGAGCGTGGATGGGGTGGTGCTGGCGACCGCCGGCCTCAAGCGCATCGGTCTGGCCGATCGCATCAGCGAGATCATCGACCCGATCCAGGTGCTGCCCGCGCCGGCCCAGGGCGCGCTCGCAATCGAGTGCCGGGCCGACGATCACGAGACGCTGGCCGTGCTGGCCCGGCTCGATCACGCTTGCAGTCGCGCCGCGGTCGCGGCCGAGCGCGCACTGCTGGCCGGCCTGGAGGCCGGCTGCTCCGCACCCGTCGGAGCGCTGGCCGAGGTCTCGGAGGGCGAGGACGGCCGGCTCGAAGTCTTTCTGCGGGGATCGGTAACGGCGATCGACGGCACCGACGCCGTCCGGCTGTCCGCGACCGGTGATGTCAACACTGCCGAGCAGGTCGGCCGGCGGCTGGCCGGCGAGCTGATCGAGCTCGGCGCGAACATGATGATGGGGAGCTCAGATGAGTGAGCGTCGCTGCCAGGCACGAGCAGCTGGTGGAGCGGAGCGTCCGATGACCGCGCGCGCTGCGAGATTCGCGGAGATGGACCGGCAGCACTGCGGGGCGAACCGATGACGCGGGCGCGCAAGTCCGGTGGCCGGGTCACCTTCGTAGGTACCGGCACCGGTGATGCCGGGTTGCTGACCGTCCGTGCCGTGGAGGCGCTGGCCGCGGCCGAGGTGGCCTTCGTCGATGCGGACGTGCCGGCCGCGATCCGCGAGCTGATCGCCGGTGAGATCCGCACCGCCGACGCCGACGTCTCCAAGGCGACGCTGGCAGAGGCGCGGGCCGGCTCGCTGGTGGCCCGGGTGGTGAGCGGGGATCCGTTCTGTGGTGACGCGCTGACCCGAGAGGTGCTCGCAGCCGCCAAGACGGTGCTGCCCTACGAGGTGGTGCCCGCGTTCACCCAGGCGGCGGTGACCACCAGCTACGCAGGCGTCGCGGTCGGCCCGGTGCACACCGAGGCGGACCTGCGTGGGCTCGAGCTGCCCAGCACGGACTACGACGCGCTGGCGGCCGCACCCGGCCCGCTGCTGCTGACCGTGGATGCTGCCGAACTCGCCGGCACCGCCGAGCGGCTGGTGGCCGCCGGCCTCAAGCCGGACACCCCGCTGACCGTCACCTGTGCCGGCACCACGACCAGCCAGGTCACCGTCAACGGCACCCTCGGGGAGGCCGGCCTGGCTTCGGCGGGCATGCACGGTTGCCTGGTGGTCACGGTCGGCAAGGCCGCGGCCAGTCGGGAGAAGCTGGCCTGGTGGGAGTCGCGGGCCTTGTTCGGCTGGAAGATCCTGGTGCCGCGCACCAAGGAGCAGGCCGGCGCGATGAGCGACCGGCTGCGCGAGTACGGCGCGGTGCCGGTCGAGGTGCCGACGATCGCCGTCGAGCCGCCACGCACGCCGACCCAGATGGAGCGCGCGATCAAGGGCCTGGTGACCGGCCGGTACGAGTGGATCGTGTTCACCTCGACCAACGCGGTCAAGGCGGTCCGGGAGAAGTTCGAGGAGTTCGGCCTGGACGCGCGGGCCTTCGCCGGCGTCAAGATCGCCTGCGTCGGTGAGCAGACCGCCGCGGCGGTGCGCGCGTTCGGCATCCGGCCGGAGCTGCTGCCCTCCGGTGAGCAGTCCTCCGAGGGCCTGCTGGCCGACTTCCCGCCCTACGACGACGTGCTCGACCCGATCGACCGGGTGCTGCTGCCGCGCGCCGACATCGCCACGGAGACCCTGGCCGAGGGCCTGCGTGAGCGGGGCTGGGAGATCGACGACGTGACCGCCTACCGCACTGTGCGGGCGGCGCCGCCGCCGGCCGAGATCCGGGATGCGATCAAGTCCGGTGGCTTCCAGGCCGTGTGCTTCACCTCGTCCTCGACGGTGCGCAACCTGGTCGGCATCGCCGGCAAGCCACACAACCGCACGGTGGTGGCCTGCATCGGTCCGCAGACCGCTGCCACGGCGCGGGAGTTCGGTCTGCGGGTGGACGTGCAGCCGGAGACGGCCAGCGTCCCGGCGCTGATCGACGCGCTCGCCGAGTTCGCGCAGCAGCGGGCCGAGGAGGAGCGGGAGAAGGCGGCCACCGCGCCGGCCCGGCGCAGCTCGCGCTCCGGCGCGCGCACCCGCACCGTGCGCTAGCACCGGCCAAGCCGGCGGCGCACCCGGCGTACTTTGGAGTGGTGAGTTACCTGCCCGACTTTCCCACCGCTCGCCCTCGCCGGTTGCGCCGCACCGCCGCATTGCGCCGGCTCACCACCGAGGTGACGGTGCGGCCGCAGGACCTGGTGCTGCCGATGTTCGTGGCGGAGGGCCTCAGCGAGCCGAAGCCGATCAGTTCGATGCCCGGAGTCGTGCAGCACAGCCTCGACTCGCTGGCGAAGGCGGCGGTGACCGCGGTGGAGGCCGGCGTCGGCGGCTTGATGCTGTTCGGCGTCCCGGAGCACAAGGATGCCGTCGGTTCCGGTGCGGACGACCCGGACGGGATCCTCAACCGGGGTCTTGCCAGGCTGCACACCGAACTCGGCGATGCCACCGTGATCATGGGCGATCTGTGCCTGGACGAGTTCACCGACCACGGCCACTGCGGGGTGCTGGACGCTGATGGCAATGTGGACAACGACGCCACGCTGCAGCGGTACGCCGCGATGGGGTTGGCGCAGGCCGAGGCGGGTGCCCACCTGCTGGGCACCAGCGGCATGATGGACGGCCAGGTCGGCGTGGTGCGCGCGGCGCTGGACGCGGCCGGACACCAGGAGACCGGCATCCTCGGTTACGCACCGAAGTTCGCCTCCGGCTTCTACGGCCCGTTCCGAGAGGCGGTGGACTCCTCGCTGACCGGGGACCGGCTGACCTACCAGCAGGATCCGGCACGCGGCTACGCGGACGCGCTGGCCGAGGTGGAACTCGACGTGCGTGAGGGCGCGGACGCGATCATGGTCAAGCCGGCGCTGCCCTACCTGGACGTGCTGCGGGTGGTGGCCGAACAGTGCCCGGTGCCGGTGGCGGCCTACCAGGTGTCCGGGGAGTACTCGATGGTCGAGGCGGCCTGCGCGCGTGGCTGGCTCGACCGGGATCGGGTCATGCTGGAAACCCTGTTGTCGATCCGCCGGGCGGGCGCGTCGATGATCCTCACCTACTGGGCGCACGAGGCCGCTGTCGCGTTGCGCGCGCTATAACAGGTGCGCGGCTACCGCGGCACGCTGCTGCTGTGCGCGCTGATCCTGCTCGGCTGGGGTGCCGACCTCGCCCTCGGCGGCGGCGTGGTGCATGCGGTGGGCTGGCTGCTGGCGCTGCTGCTGGTGGGCGGAATCAGCGGGCTGGGCGCTCGTGCCCGGCGTGGGCGGTCGGTATCGCCAGCAGTGACCGGGCTGCCCGATGAGGCACCGTCGACTGATACGTGTGCGGTCCGGCGGGCACGGCCGGCCGAGTTGGCCGAGCTGATCGACGTCGAGCTGGCCGCGGACCGGCTGTTTCCGCTCGCTGGTTACGGGCCGACGCCGGGCCCCGCCACCGTGCAGGAGCTGGCGGCCGCCGCAGCGGTGCTCGTGGTGGGCGACCCGCCCGTGGGATATGCCCGGATGGAGGTGGTGGACGGGCAGGCCCACCTGGAGGGGTTGTCGGTGCGGCCGAAGTACATGCGCCAGGGTCGCGGGCGGGCCCTGGTCAGCGCCGGCATCGACTGGGCCCGGCGCAACGGCTACTCACAGGTCACGCTGTGCACCTTCGCCGACGTGCCGTGGAACGCCCCTTTCTACCGCCGGCTCGGATTCGTCGAACTCACCGAGCTGACGCCGGGGCTGCGCGCGCTGCGCGAACATGAGCGCCGGCTGAAGCTGGATGAGATGGGGCGGCGGATCGTGATGGTCCGCAGGGTTGAGACACTGGAATCGTGAGTCACGCAGAGAAGTCGGCAGCCCTGTTCGAACGTGCCCAGCGGGTCATCCCCGGCGGCGTCAACTCGCCGGTGCGGGCCTTCCGCGCGGTCGGCGGCACCCCCAGGTTCATGGTCAGCGGTCGCGGGCCCTACCTGACCGATGCCGACGGCCGGAACTACGTCGACCTGGTCTCGTCCTGGGGGCCGATGATTCTGGGGCATGCTCACCCGGCCGTGGTGGAGGCGGTGCAGCGGGTCGCCTCGGCGGGGCTGTCCTTCGGCACGCCGACAGAGGGCGAGATCGAGCTGGCGGAGGAGATCGTCGCGCGGGTGGCCCCGGTGCAGGAGGTGCGGCTGGTGAACTCCGGCACCGAGGCGACCATGTCGGCCATCCGGCTGGCTCGCGGCGCCACCGGCCGCAGCAAGGTGATCAAGTTCGCCGGTTGCTACCACGGACACGTGGACGCCCTGCTGGCCAGTGCCGGCTCGGGCGTGGTCACCTTCGGCCTGCCGGACACGCCCGGCGTGACGGGGGCGCAGGCAAGCGAGACGATCGTGCTGCCCTACAACGACATTCCGGCGGTCGAGGCTGCATTCGCCGAGTTCGGCGGCGACATCGCCTGCGTGATCACCGAGGCCGCCTGCGGAAACATGGGCACGGTGTCGCCCGCGGACGGCTTCAACGCCGCGCTGCGCCGCGTCACCGCCGAGCACGGCGCCTTGCTGATCATGGACGAGGTGATGACGGGGTTCCGGGTCTCGCCGGCCGGCTGGTACGGCCTCGAGCAGGTGCCGGCTGACCTGTACACGTTCGGCAAGGTGATGTCCGGCGGCCTGCCGGCGGCGGCGTTCGGCGGCCGCGCGGACGTGATGTCCTTCCTGGCCCCGGCCGGTCCGGTGTACCAGGCAGGCACGCTGTCCGGCAATCCGGTCGCGGTGGCCGCCGGGCTGGCCAGCCTGCGGGCCGCCGACGCCGAGGTCTACGCCGCGCTGGACCGGCACGCGGGCACCATCGGCCAGCTGACCTCGCAGGCGCTGGCCGAGGCCGGCGTGGCACACCGGGTGCAGTACGCGGGCAACATGTTCTCGGTCTTCTTCGGTGCTGAGCCGGTCACCAACTTCGCCGAAGCGCAGGCGAGCGAGACGTTCCGGTTCCGCCCGTTCTTCCACGCCATGCTCGAGGCCGGCGTCTACCTGCCGCCCAGCGCGTACGAGACCTGGTTCGTCTCTGCCGCGCTCGATGACCAGGCGATCGGCCGGATCGCCGAGGCGTTGCCGGCTGCCGCCCGGGCTGCTGCTGAAGCCAGCGCGCCGTGAGCAGGGCCGCCAGGCACGCCGTCGAGTGGACCGGCCGATGACCGCGCCGCGCACCACGGTGCACGTGCTGCGCCACGGCGAGGTGTTCAACCCCGAGAAGGTGCTCTACGGGCGGCTGCCCGGGTTCCGGCTGTCCGAGGCCGGCGAGCGGATGGCCGAGCTGGCAGCGCAGGCACTGGCCGGCCATGACGTGACCTACCTGGTGTCCTCGCCGCTGCAGCGGGCGCAGCAGACCGCGCAGCCGATGGCCGCCCAGTTCGGTCTGGACGTGGCCACCGACGACCGCCTGATCGAGGCCGGCAACGACTTCGAGGGCCAGCGGGTGAGCGGGCCGGACGGGGTGCTCAAGCGCCCGGCCAACTGGTGGAAGTACCGCAACTTCTTCCGGCCGTCATGGGGTGAACCCTACGTCGAGGTGGCGCGCCGGATGCAGGAGGCATTGCTGGCCGCGCGCGATCAGGCGCGCGGGCACGAGGCGGTGTGTGTCTCGCACCAGCTCCCGATCGTCTGCCTGCGCCGCTTCAACGAGCACAAGCACCTGTGGCACGATCCGCGCCGGCGGCAGTGCTCACTGGCCTCGCTCACCTCCTTCGTCTTCGACGGCGACGAGCTGGCGAGAATCGACTACGCCGAGCCCGCTGGGACCACCTCGAACCGGGTCGGCGGGCCGCCCGCCGGTGCCTGAGCGGCTCCCCGGACAATCGGTGAAGCCGGGATGAGCCGCCCGCGGGCCACAGGGCGTGCTCAGAATGAGGGGTGGGCGTGCTTGTGGGCCGGGCCACGATTCACACTGGATGCGTGACACCGTCCCCTCGTCTGCGCATGATCGCGCCGCTGCTGCTCGCGGTGGCGCTGGTCGCGGGCTGCACCGGCGGCAAGAATGCCGTCGACCAGAGCGCCGGCGGCCAGTTCCGGTACCAGTCGGCCACGGCCAGGGGGAACCTGATCCCGGTGGCCGACCGCAAGAGCGCAGGCGACGTCTCTGGCCCGCTGCTGTCCGGCGGGCAGTTCCAGCTGAGCCAGGACAAGGGCAAGGTCATCCTGTTCAACTTCTTCGCCTCCTGGTGCGCGCCATGCCAGGCGGAAAGCCCGCAGCTGGACGCGCTGTACCAGCAGCGCAAGGCCAACGGCTTCCAGGTGGTCGGTCTGGACGTCAAGGATCCGAACAAGGGCCAGCTGTCCAGCTTCGTCGCGAACAAGAAGCTGACGTATCCGATCGTCATCGACCAGGCCGCGCGCACCGCGATCGAGCTCGGCAACGTTCCGCTGGCCGGGCTGCCCGCCTCGGTGCTGATCGACAAGCAAGGCCGGGTGGCGGCGGTCTATGTCGGGCAGGTGTTTCCCAAGGACCTGGACCCGGTGCTGGACCAGCTGGCCTCCGAGACGTGACGGTGGTTAAGGCCTGATGCTCGTCACGGCAAGCGGATTCTCCAACACGGTGACCGACGGCGCGCTGCTGCCGGCCGCCGGGGTGGCGCTGCTGGTGGGCGTCATCGGGTTCCTCTCGCCGTGCGTGCTGCCGCTCGTGCCGGGCTACCTGTCCTACGTCGCCGGGCTGGCCGGCGCTGAGGACGGCAAGGTCGGCCAACAGCGCCGGATGCTGCTGGGTGCGTTGTTGTTCGTGCTCGGCTTCAGCGCCATCTTCGTCGCCACCGGCGCCCTGTTCGGCACCCTGGGTTCGTCGATCGCAGTTCACCACATCGCGCTGGAACGGGTGTTCGGCGTGGTCACGGTAGTGATGGGGCTGGTCTTCCTGGGCCGGTTCTCCTACCTGCAGCGCGAGCGCAAGGTGCACCGGCTACCGCAGGTGGGGTTGCTGGGTGCCCCGTTGCTGGGCCTCACCTTCGGGCTGGCGTGGACCCCGTGCTTGACCCCGACCTTCGGTGCGGTCTACGCGCTGGCCGCAACCCAGGCCACAGCCGGCCGCGGCGCGTTGCTGTCCTTCTGTTACTGCCTGGGGTTGGGCGTCCCGTTCCTGCTGGTGGCGCTCGGGCTCGGCTGGGTCAGCCGAGCGCTGCGGGTGGTTCGCCGGCACGCCGGCCTGGTCAGCCAGATCGGCGGCCTGGTGCTGATCGTGATGGGGGTGCTGCTGTTCACCGGCGTCTGGGACCACTGGATGAACGTGTTGCGCGCCGACTTCGCCAACACCGGTTTGGGATCGGGGATCTGAGCCGATGTATCTGATCCGCCGGCTCTGGCGCCGCCTGACCTCGATGCGCACCGCCATCGTGCTGCTGTTCCTGCTTGCGCTTGCCGCAGTGCCGGGTTCGCTGCTGCCGCAGCGGCCGCTGAACCCGTCCAAGGTGGATGCCTACATCGCCGGCCACGGCGCCTGGGGCCGGTTCCTGGACCGCATCGGCGCCTACGACGTCTTCGGCTCGTTCTGGTTCTCCGCGATCTACCTGCTGCTGTTCGCCTCGCTGATCGGATGCCTGATCCCCCGCATCGCGGTGTACGCGCGTGCGCTGCGGGCCAAGCCGATCAAGGCCCCACGGCACCTCGACCGCTTGGCCGAGAACGCCACCCTCAGCACGGCGCTGGCGCCGGCCGATGCGGCGCGCCGGGCCGCCGCCGACCTGCGGCCACGCTGGCGGACCGCCGTTCGTGAGGAGGCCGGTGCCACCACGGTGTCGGCGGAGAAGGGCTACAGCCGCGAGGCCGGCAACCTGATCTTTCACATCAGCCTGCTGGCGGCGCTGATCCTGGTCGCGATCGGCAAGCTGTACAGCTATCAAGGCTCGATCGTCAGCGTGGAGGGCACCAGCTTCTGCAACCGGCCGATCAGCTACGACACCTTCCACTCGGGCCGGCTCGTCGACACCGGCCGGCTGGCCAACTTCTGCATCGACGACCTGAACTCCTTCACCGCCAGCTACCGCGCCGACGGCTCACCGCAGCAGTTCCGCGCCGACGTCACCTACTCGACAGGGGTCAACGGGCCCGCCAAGCGCGACACCATCACCGTCAACCACCCGCTTCGCACCGAAGGCGATCGGGTGTACCTGATCAGCCACGGCTACGCGCCCACCGTCACCGTCACGCGGCCCGGTCAGGCACCCATCACCGACACCGAGGCGTTCCTGGGCGAGGACCAGAACTTCACCAGCGAGGGTGCCTTCTCCTTCCCCGGTGCCGACGACAAGCTCGGCAGCGATCTCGGACTCAGCGGCGTGTTCGCGCCGACCGCGCAGATCACCGCAGGCGTGGTCACCTCGGTGGCCCCGACGGTCAAGGACCCGGTGCTGGCGCTGCTGGCCTACACCGGCACGCTGAACCCGACCGGCCAGCCGCAGTCGGTGTACAGCCTGAACGCTGCTGCCATCTCCTCCGGCAAGCTCAAGCAGGTCGCCGCCAAGAACCTGGCGCTGGGCCAGACGATGACCCTGCCGGACGGCACCACGGTGCGCTTCGACGGCTACAAGCAGTGGGCGTCGCTGCAGGTCTCGCACGATCCGACGCAGGTGTACCTGCTGATCGCGGCGGTGCTCATGGTGGCAGGGCTGCTGGGCTCGCTGGCGGTGCGCCGGCGCCGGCTCTGGCTGCGCATCACGCCCGGCTCGGACCAGCAAGGAACGGGTCGTAGTCTGGTTGCCGTGGGCGGCCTGGCCCGATCCGACACCGGCAACTTCTCCGCCGAGTTCGCAGCCGTGGTCGAGCGGCTCGCGGCGGCGCTCGACTCGACCGGTGGGCCGCCGGAGGTCGCGGCCGCATCACCGGAACCACTTGGTGCAGGAAGGGATTGACGATGGCGATCAATACCGGGCTGGCCTCGCTGTCCGAAGGACTGTGGACAGCGGCCACCGGCACCTACATGCTGGCCGTGGTCGCCTACACCGGCGAGTACGCCTTCGGCCGCAATGGCCGGATAGCGGGCACCGCGGCCGCGGTGAAGCACGTCGTCAACGCCGGCGCTACCGTCAAGCAGCCGGCCCTGGTCGGGGCCGGCGCGCCGATCGATCCGCCGCCGGCTCCGGCCGGACCGTACGGCGCCGGCATCGTCACCAAGCGCGACTCCGACGCGGGCCGGCGCTGGGGTCGGATCGCGGTGCTGCTGACCGTGCTCGGCGCGCTGCTGCACCTGGCCTGCGTGGCCATCCGCGGCATCGCCGTGGACCGGGTGCCGTGGGGCAACATGTACGAGTTCACGCTGGTGGTGGGCCTGGTGGCCACCCTGGCGTGGCTGATCACGCTCAACCGGATGCCGCAGCTGCGCTACCTCGGCCTGTTCGTGATGATGCCGGTGCTGGTGGTGATGTTCCTGGCCGGCACCCTGTACACCAAGGCCTCCAAGCTGGTGCCGGCGTTGCAGTCGTACTGGCTGGCCATTCACGTCTCCTCGGTGGCCGTCGCCGAAGGCATCCTGCTCACCTCGGCCGCGCTGACCGCGATGTACCTGGTGCGGATCCGGTTCGAGAAGGGCAACCTGCGCCGGCTGACCACGCTCGGCGCGCGGTTGCCGTCGGCGGCCTCGCTGGACAAGGCGGCCTACCGCACGGTGGCTTTCGCGTTCCCGATCTACACCGCAGGCGTGATCTTCGGTGCCATCTGGGCCGAGGCTGCCTGGGGCCGGTACTGGGGCTGGGACCCCAAGGAAACCTGGGCGTTCATCGCCTGGGTCATCTACGCGATGTACCTGCACGCCCGGGCGACCGCCGGCTGGCGCGGTCGGCAGGCCGCATTCATCAACCTGCTCGGCTTCGGCGCGATGACGTTCAACTTCTTCGTGGTCAACATCGTCATCTCCGGCCTGCACTCCTACGCCGGCCTGAACTGAGCCGCACCGCCTCCCTGTCCCGATGAGGGTCGTTCCCGCTGTCGGCACCGAGCCATGCAAAGAAAGGCTTGCAAAGCTTCATTTGCAAAGATAGCTTTGCAAACATGGCCACCGATCGGGACAACCCGCTGTTCGATCCGAGCCGGGATGTGGTGACGGACGCGAACGACCTGCAAGCCCTGGCCCATCCGCTCCGGATCCGGCTGCTCGGTGCGCTCCGGCGGGAGGGGCCGTCGACGGCCTCCCGGCTCGCGGCCCAGCTCGACGTCTCGTCCGGCCTGACGAGCTACCACCTGCGCCAGCTCGCCGCGGCCGGCTTCATCCGGGAAGCGGACCACCCCGGCACCGGTCGGGAGCGCTGGTGGCAGGCCAGCCGCCGGTCCACACACGTGCTCGTACCGAAGACCGGCAACCCGGACGATGAGGCGGTCACCACCGAGTTCCTGCAGGCTGTCATCGAGGTCAATTTCGACAACGCCCGCGCCTTCATCGCGCAGGAGGAGCAGTGGCCGGCCGAGTGGCGCGAGGCCAGCGAGTTCAGCGACATGATGCTGGCCCTGACCCCGGCCGAGGCTGACCAACTCCGGCGCGAGCTGGCCGAGGTCGTGGCCAGGTACTCCCGGCACGAGGCCGGCCACCCACTGCCCGACGGAGCGACCGTGGTCCAGGCCCAGTACCAGGTCTTCCCCCACCCGCGGCCGCATTCGTGAGCACCCGCCTGCCCCTCGTCGCCCTACTGACCGGGGCCACCATCTCGACCGCCGGCACCCGGATGTCGCAGCTCGCCGTTCCATGGCTGGTGCTGACCACCACGCACAGCCCGGTCGACACCGGCCTGGTCGGGACCGCCGAGATCGCGCCCTACGTCGTGCTGCAGGTGCTCGGCGCGCCGCTGGTGGATCGGTTCGGCGGCCACCGGATCGCCCAGCTCGGCAACCTGGTGGCGACGGTGGCCATGGGGATCATCCCGATCGCCTGGGCCGCCGGCTGGCATCAGCTCGGGACGATCCTGGCGCTGGTCTTCGTGGCCGGACTGGCCCGCGGACCGGCCGACCCGGCCCAGCGGGTGCTGGTGCCGGAGGTGACCCGGCGGGCCGGTGTGTCCATCGACCGGGCCACCGCACTGTTCGACGGCAGCAGCCGGGGCGCCGGACTGATCGGGGCTCCGCTGGGTGCCTGGTTGATCGGAGCGGTCGGGGCGTCCTACGTGGTCGCCTTCGACGCCGCCACGTTCGCAGCCGCAGCTGCCCTGCTGCTGCTCGTCCCGGTCGCCGCGGGCGACACCGGGGCCAGCCGCTCGAGCGGATATCTCGGCCAGCTGAGGGAGAGTTTCGCCTTCGTCCGCAAGCATCCCCTCCTGCGCTCGATCGCCGGGATGGTGCTGTTCACCAACCTGGCCGACGCGGCCATGTCGGGGCTGTTCGTGCTGCTGTGGGTGCAGCTGCACTACGGCTCGGCCGGGCGGGTCGGTCTCATGTCGGCGGTGTTCGGGCTGGGCGCGGTTGCCGGCACCGCGATCATGGTGGCCATCGGTCCGAAACTGCCCCGGCGGTGGACCTTCGCGGTGACGTTCTTCATCGCCGGGGCTCCCCGGTTCGTGGTGCTGGCGCTGCCGACGCCGTTCCCGGTCATCCTGGCCACCTGGGCCGTGGCCGGGCTGACCGCGGGCGCGATCAACCCGGTGCTCGGGGCGGCCGAGTACGAGGCCGTGCCCCGCGAGCTGCAGGCCCGCGTGCTGGCCGTGGTCGGGGCGGTGGCGTGGGCCGGCATCCCGTTCGGCGCGCTGCTCGGAGGGCTGCTGGTGAACAGCACGTCCTTGACCACCGCGATCGCCGTGGCAGCCGGCCTCTATTTCGTCGCCACCCTGGACCCGATGCTGCGACGGGCCTGGCGGTTGATGGACCGTCCGGCGCCCGAGCTGCGCCCGCCGGTGGCGCCGGTCCTGACCTGACCAGCGCTGCTCCCGAAGCCCGGCGCTAGCCTGACTTCGTGGCCTACACCGATCTGCAGGGTTTCGTGCGCGCACTGGAGAAGTCCGGTGAGTTGAAGCGGGTTCGCGCGGCCGTCGACCCCCACCTCGAGGTCACCGGCATCGTTCAGCGGCTGCTGGCCGACCGGGGCCCGGCGGTGCTGTTCGAGCACCCGACGAGGGGCTCGATGCCGCTGTTGATGAACCTGTTCGGCACCGAGTCGCGGATGTGCCAGGCGCTCGGCGTCAACCGACTGGACGACATCGGCGAGCGCATCGCCGACCTGCTCAAGCCGGAAATGCCCCAGGGCATCGGCGGCTTCCGCGAAGCCCTGGCCAAGGCGGCCGGCCTGCGGACCGTCCCGCCCAAGCATGTAAAGAAGGCCCCGGTACAGGAGCGGATCCTGCGCGGCGACGAGGTCGACCTGAACCTGCTGCCCGGGGTCATGTCCTGGCCGGACGACGGCGGGGTCTTCCTGAACCTCGGGCTGACCCACACCAAGCACCCCGAAACCGGGGCCCGCAACCTGGGCATGTACCGCCTGCAACAGCAGGATTCTCGAACGGTCAGCCTGCACTGGCAGATCCACAAGGATTCCACCTCGCACGCCTCGGTGGCCGAGCGCCGGGGTGAGCGGCTGCCGGTGGCGGTCGCGTTCGGCTGTCCGCCGGCCGTCACCTACGCCGCGTCGGCGCCGTTGCCGGGCGAGATCGACGAGTACCTGTTCGCGGGCTTCCTGCAGCGGGAGCGGGTGGAACTGGTTGATTGCGTCAGCGTGCCGCTGCAGGTGCCGGCCCACGCCCAGGTCGTCATCGAGGGCTGGGTCGAGCCCGGGCAGCGGTTGCCGGAAGGCCCGTTCGGTGACCACACCGGCTTCTACACCCCGGTGGAGCCGTTCCCCTACTTCCACGTCGACGTCATGACGATGCGCGAGGATCCGATCTACCAGTCGATCGTCGTCGGCCGGCCGCCGCAGGAGGACGGGCCGCTGGGCAAGGCGACGGAGCGGATCTTCCTGCCGCTGATCAAGCTGAGCGTGCCCGAGATCGTGGACTACGACCTGCCCGAGGCAGGGGTGTTCCACAACTGCTGCATCGTCTCGATCGACAAGCGATTCCCGAAGCACGCGCACAAGGTGATGAACGCGATCTGGGGTGCCGGGCTGCTGTCGCTGTCGAAGCTGGTGATCGTGGTGGACGCCGACTGCGACGTGCACGACTACAAGGAGGTCGCCTGGCGCGCGTTCGGCAACGTGGACTACGCCCACGACGTGCTGCACACGGTGGGCCCGGTGGACCACCTCGACCACTCGTCCTACGAGCAGTTCTTCGGCGGCAAGCTGGGCATCGACGCCACCGCGAAATGGGAGACCGAGGGCTACCGGCGTACTGGCGGCTGGCCCACCCCGTGCGTGCTCGACCCGGCCACCGAGCAGCTTGTGGAACGCCGCTGGTCCGAGTACGGCCTCTAACCCCCTTCCCGCATTGTGCGGCCCGAAAGGACGCGATATGGCCACTTTTCGCGTCCTTTCCGGCCGCACAATGCGATACGGGGCCGGGCGGGATTTCATCAATTTTGACGAGGACCGCGGGCGTCCCTGAACGGAAACATCACCCCCGGGCCGGCCGGAGCGTGGCCGGTGATGCCAGCCAAGGGGGACACAGCATGATCAGCAAGAAGGCCGTCAAGCTCGCGGGATTCGCCGGCGCACTGTGCGCATCGGCCGCCCTGGTAGCCACCGCCGCGTCCAGCACGGGTGCCTACTTCAGCGACAGCCACAACGGCAACCTGACCGGTACGTCTGGTCACCTGCAGGTGGTCACCACCGGCACCTCGATCAACTTCTCGGGCATCAACCCCGGTGAGGACAGGACGCAGGAGATCACCTACACGCCGACCACGAACTCGACCACCAACGAGGACGTCTGGATCGTCTTCGACGCCAAGTCGGCCGCCTACGGCGCCTTCACCGGTGCGGCGGACCCGACCGGTGAAAAATACAGTGGGTTCACACGTGGTGGACTGGGGGCCTACGGCCATTTCAAGGTGTTGAGCGCCCAGGGCCTGGGCTTCGAGTCGTACAACCTGGCCTACGGCGCGGATCTGGCGCCATGTGCCAACACGGACTCGAACGGTGACGGTGGCAGCACGGCCCAGGAGCATGTCGTCAATGGCGTGAAGACTCCGGCTCCGTACTGCGGCGTGCCGGCCGCCATCAAGCTCGGTAGCAACCTCGCTCCCGGCCAGGCCTCGTCGGCCACCATCACCTTCGGCCTGGGGCCGAAGACCGCGGCGCAGGACACAGTCTTCGCCAACGTGCCGTTCAAGATCGTGGCGACTCAGCCTGGCATCCGTCCGAACGCGACCGACTACTGATCGACTGCCGTCCGGTGCCCATGCCGGTGGGCACCGGACGGCGGACCGCCCGTCTGAGTAAAGGACGTCTACCTTGCGCTTCCTGCGAGTTCTGCTCTTGCTGGTCGTACTGGGAGCCGGCCTGTCCGGGGCGCTGCTCTACCACAACGGGTACCGGCTCTACGTAGTGCACACCGGGTCCATGGTGCCCACCTACAACCCCGGCGACGTGGTGCTCGATCGGCCCGCCAGCCGGCCCGTGCCCGGTGAGGTCATCACGTTTCGCACCGGACCGGGCAGCGCCGAGGTGGTCACGCACCGGGTGGTCAGTGTGAGCCAAGCCGGCATGATCCACACCAAGGGCGATGCCAACGCCACCGCCGATGCCTGGGTGATCCAGCCCGACATGGTGCGTGGCGTCGCCGTCCGACCGCTGCGCAATCTGGGCTACCTGCTGGTGTTCCTGCGCCAGCCGTTCGGCATCGCGGCCTTGGCTACCGGCACCTTCGCTCTCTACCTGCTGTGGGGGCTGTTCTTCGGTGACGAGCCGTCGGCCACCGAGCAGTCACCGGACCCGCCCCGCCGAGGTCGGGCGCCCCGGCACGGCATGCGCACAGCGCCGCACGGGCACGGCCTGCCGGCGAGTCGGATGGTGACACCGACCAGCCTGTCGGATTTGCTACTTTGATCCAGGCCTGACCGCACTGCCGCAAGCCAAGCAGGAACATCCCTTGCCGATCAGCAGAAACCGGATCGTCGAGCAGCAGCCTGACACCCATTGACTAAGTACAACGAGTCGGGTTAAGTCCCCTTGTTACTACTTCCGGGCACCACGGTGACGCGACCGGGCCCGGTCCAGACGGGGGTCTGCGGTTGCTGTCACCTACGTATGCGGGCGTGGATCGGCGCCGCAGCCTCCGGATCGACGTGGCGCCGACGGTCGATCGCCGGGTCGGGCTGGCCGCAGCCGTCGCGCTCGTCGCGTGGTGCGTGCTGTGCGCAGCAGTGTCCCGTGACTGGCCGCAAGCCGGGGGCCAACTGTTCGAGGACGCCCGCGGGTGCACCGCCGTGCTCTTCCTGACCGCTGGCCTGCTCCGGCTGGCGCACTGGCGTGTCGACGGGCAGGCGCCGGCCGGCCTGACCGGCGCGGCCTTCGTGACTCTCGGCAGCGCCCAGGCGGTGCTGACCTTTGCCAGCCCGGTACTCAGTTCGGACGGCCGGGTGCTTGCCTCGCCGGTGTTCACGCTCGCCACGTTGAGCGCCGTGGTGGTCCTGCTGCTGGCCGCGCGCAGCCTGCCTGCCGTGCGAGCCGACCT
>DATAKO010000064.1:0-10014 GCA_036261575.1 Jatrophihabitans sp. | reverse complement strand
AAGAAGCCGCCGTTCGGTATCGCCCAAACCGGTAAGTCCTTCCGCAACGAGATCACTCCGGGCAACTTCATCTTCCGTACCCGCGAGTTCGAGCAGATGGAGATGGAGTTCTTCGTCGAGCCGGGCACCGACGAGCAGTGGCACGACTACTGGATCAAGGCGCGCTGGGATTTCTACGTCGACCTCGGCCTGAACCCGGACAACCTGCGGCTGTACGAGCACCCGAAGGAGAAGCTGTCGCACTACTCGAAGCGCACCGTCGACATCGAGTACCGCTTCAACTTCGGTGGCAAGGAGTTCGACGAGCTTGAGGGCATCGCCAGCCGCACCGACTTCGACCTGTCCACCCATGCCAAGCATTCCGGTGCCGACCTGCGCTACTTCGACGCCAGCAAGCCGGAGGGCGAGCAGCGCTACTTCCCCTACGTCATCGAGCCTGCGGCCGGGTTGACCCGCGCCACGCTGGCGTTCCTGTTGGACGCCTACCACGAGGACGAGGCGCCCAACACCAAGGGCGGCGTGGACAAGCGGACGGTGCTGCGGCTTGACCCGCGCCTGGCGCCGGTCAAGGTCGCGGTGCTGCCGCTGTCCAAGAACGCCGATCTCTCGCCCAAGGCACGTGATCTGGCGACCGCGTTGCGTAAGAACTGGAACGTCGAGTACGACGAAACCCAGGCCATCGGTAAGCGCTACCGCCGCCAGGACGAGATCGGCACGCCGTATTGCGTCACCGTCGACTTCGACACCCTGGAAGATCAGGCAGTCACGATTCGGGAGCGGGACGCGATGACGCAGGATCGGGTCGCGCTCGACAAGGTGCCGGCCTACCTGGCCGAACGGCTGATCGGCTGCTGATCCGACGATGACCGCCCTGCACACCCCGCCGGCGCCGGCGCTGCCGCTCGCCCCGGAGCCGGATCTTCCCGCGCCGGTAGCCGGACCGCTCAGGTTGGGTGAGCGGATCGTGATCGACCCCCCGGTGGTGCTGGCGCCGCTGGCGGGCATCACCAACGTGGCGTTCCGGCGGCTCTGCCGCGAATACGGGGCCGGGCTCTACGTCTCGGAGATGATCACCAGCCGGGCGTTGGTGGAGCGCAACCCCAAGACGCTGCGGATGGTGCAGTTCGCGCCGGATGAACAGCCGCGCTCGATCCAGCTCTTCGGCGTCGATCCCACGATCGTCGGGCAGGCGGTGCGGATGATCGTCGAGGAGGACCTCGCCGACCACGTCGACCTCAACTTCGGCTGCCCGGTGCCCAAGGTGACCCGCCGTGGCGGCGGTTCTGCCCTACCGTGGCGGATCAACCTGTTCTCCGACATCGTCACTGCGGCGGTGCGGGCGGCCGGCGGTCAGCTGCCGGTTACAGTGAAGATGCGGGTCGGCATCGACGCCGAGCACCTGACCTATCGCGAGGCCGGCCTGCGGGCCCAGGAGGCCGGCGTCGCCTACGTCGCGCTGCACGGGCGCACTGCTGCGGAGTACTACGGCGGTCACGCTGACTGGGACCGGATCGCGGATCTGGTGCAGCTGCTCGACATCCCGGTGCTCGGCAACGGTGATATCTGGGAGGGTGCCGACGCGGTCCGGATGGTGCGTCAGACCGGATGCGCCGGGGTCGTGGTCGGCCGCGGCTGCCTCGGCCGGCCGTGGCTGTTCGCCGACCTGGCCGCCGCCTTCCGTGGTGAGTCGCGCACCGAGCTGCCCAGCCTGCACGACGTTGCCCGCGGGATGTACCGGCACGCTGAGCTGCTGGCCGAATGGCTCGGCGAGGGACGCGGCGTGATCGACTTTCGCAAGCACGTAGCGTGGTATCTCAAGGGATTCTCGGTGGGAAGTGAGCTGCGGACCCAGTTGGCGATGGCGTCCGGACTGGCCGAGCTTGCTGGCCTGCTGGCTCAGCTCGACGGCAGCCAGCCGTTCCCGGTCGCCATCCTGGGCCAGCCGCGCGGGCGCACGACCGGTGAGAAGAGGGTCAGTCTGCCCGAGGGCTGGCTGGCCGACCGTGATTGCAGGCAAGTCCCGTTCGGGGCCGAGGTGGAGAACTCCGGCGGCTGAGCCGGCGGGACCGCTGTGCCGCAGCGACAGGGCACAACGGCCCAACCGGCTCAGGCGATCCGGCGAATGTTGGTCAGGTAGTTCTCCGCGATCCAGCCCTTGGCCGACGCACCGTTGGTCAGCCGGCCCGCTGCCCACACCCACGTGTAGCCGCCCTTGGCGGTGCCGGAGCTGCCGCAGAACTCGACCGACTGGCCACCGGGGAAGTCCCCGATCACGGTGGACCCGTCGGGGGAGGTGTGCACCTTGAGCAGGTTGGCGTTCACGGTGCCGATCCGGTCGAACACGCAGCTGTAGGCGGGTGCGGCGGACGGAGTCGCGGCGATCGCCGGTGCGGCGGTAGCGATCGCCGGCACCGCGCAGGCGATCAGGGCGGCGGAGGAGACGAGCAGCTTCTTCATCGAAACAACCCCTTTCAATTCACTGGCCTTCGCGGGCCGAAGACCCGTCGCAGAGGCTAGCGAGGCGAGTGCCGATCTGGACCGTTATGTCGCATTGTGGCCGGGCGGTGTCCGAACTCTGCCAGCCCGCTCCGGATCCCGTCCGGCGCGCCGGTGATTGTGTGGTTTGCCTCGTTGACGGACCGATCACAGTACTGAAACCGCTTACCCCGCCTAGGGTCTGCAGGCACGTATCCGTATCGACACAATCGGTGGTGCGCAGATGACGAAGTTCGTATACGACTTCGCGGAAGGCAATAAGGACCTCAAGGATCTGCTCGGTGGCAAGGGCGCGAACCTGGCCGAGATGACGAACATGGGGCTGCCCGTCCCGCCCGGATTCACCATCACGACCGAGGCCTGCCAGGCCTACCTGGCCAGCGGCCGGGTACCGGCCGAACTGGCCGACGAGGTCAGTGAGCACCTGGCCAAACTCGAATCCAGCATGGGCAAGAAGCTGGGGCAGAGCGATGATCCGCTGCTGGTCTCGGTGCGTTCAGGGGCGAAGTTCTCCATGCCCGGCATGATGGAAACGGTGCTCAACGTCGGGCTCAACGACCAGTCCGTGCGAGGCCTGGCCGCCCAGTCCGGCAACGAGCGGTTCGCGTTCGACTCCTACCGCAGGCTCATCCAGATGTTCGGCAAGACGGTGCTGGGTATCGACGGCGAGCATTTCGAGCACGCGCTGGACCAGGCCAAGGCCGCCCGCGGCACCAAGAACGACCTGGATCTGGACGCCGAGGACCTGCGCAAGCTGGTGGAGACCTACAAGAAGGTTGTCATCGCGCACGCCGGACGCGAGTTTCCGCAGGACCCGCGTGAGCAGATGGACCTGGCGACCAAGGCGGTGTTCGACTCCTGGAACGCCCCGCGCGCCATCCTCTACCGGCGGCAAGAACGGATCCCGGCTGACCTGGGCACCGCTGTCAACATCGTCGCGATGGTGTTCGGCAACCTCTCCGACGATTCCGGCACCGGGGTCGCGTTCACCCGCGACCCCGCATCCGGTGCCAAGGGCGTCTACGGCGACTACCTGGCCAATGCGCAGGGCGAGGACGTGGTGGCGGGCATTCGCAACACGCTGTCGCTGGCGGACCTGGAGAACCTGGACAAGAGGTCCTACGACGAGCTGATGCAGATCATGGCGCAGCTGGAAGAGCATTACCGCGATCTGTGTGACATCGAGTTCACCATCGAGCGCGGCAAGCTCTGGATGCTGCAGACCCGCGTCGGCAAGCGCACCGCGGCGGCGGCCTTCCGGATCGCCACCCAGCTCATCGACGAGGGTCTGATCGATGAGAAGGAAGCGCTGCGCCGGGTGAGCGGGGCACAGCTCGCCCAGTTGATGTTCCCGCACTTCGACGAGACCGGGAGCTACCAGAAGATCGCGCAGGGCATGAACGCCTCGCCGGGAGCAGCGGTCGGCAAGGTCGTCTTCGACTCCTACACCGCGATCAAGTGGAGCCGCAGCGGCGAGCGGGTCATCCTGGTCCGGCGCGAGACCAACCCCGACGACCTGGACGGCATGATCGCCGCGCAGGGCATCCTGACCAGTCGCGGCGGCAAGACCTCGCACGCCGCGGTGGTGGCGCGAGGCATGGGCAAGACCTGCGTATGCGGCGCCGAGGCGATCGACGTGGACACCAAGGCGCGGCACTTCACCCTCAAGGACGGCAGCGTCCACCCGGAAGGGACCGTGATCTCGATCGACGGCACCTCCGGTGAGGTGTTCCTCGGAGAGGTGCCGGTGGTCGATTCACCGGTGGTGCGTTACTTCGAGGGTGAGATCGATCCGGAGGGCGCGGAGGCCGACGACCTGGTCAGGGCGGTGCACCGGCTGATGAAGGTCGCCGACGGATCCCGGCGGATGGCCGTGCGGGCCAACGCCGACACCGAGGAGGACTCGGCCCGCGCCCGGCGCTTCGGTGCGCAGGGCATCGGCCTCTGCCGCACCGAGCACATGTTCCTGGGTGATCGCCGCCAGCTGGTCGAGGCGCTCATCCTGGCCGACACCGACTCCGAACGGGAGCGCGAGCTGGCCGAGTTGCTGCCGTTGCAGCGCGATGATTTCCGGCGCATCTTCGAGGCGATGGACGGCCTGCCGGTGACGATCCGGCTGCTGGACCCGCCGCTGCACGAGTTCCTGCCCGACATCACCGAGCTGTCGGTCCGGGTTGCGGTGGCCGAGGCCCGCGGCGAGGCCCGCGAGGGTGACCTGCGCATGCTGCAGGCGGTGCACAAGCTGCACGAGCAGAACCCGATGCTGGGGCTGCGCGGGGTGCGGCTCGGTCTGGTCATCCCCGGCCTGTTCGAGATGCAGGCCCGGGCCATCCTGGAGGCTGCGGCCGAGCGGCAGCAAGCCGGCGGCGTGCCTCGGGTGGAAATCATGGTGCCGCTGGTGGGCGCCGTGCAGGAATTCGAAGCGATCAAGGACGACATCATCCAGGTCGCCCGGGACGTGCGGTCCGAGACCGGCCAGCACCTGGAATTCCTCATCGGCACCATGATCGAGCTGCCCCGGGCCGCGCTCACCGCCGGCCAGATCGCCGAGACGGCCGAGTTCTTCTCCTTCGGCACCAACGACCTGACCCAGACCACCTGGGGCTTCAGCCGGGACGACGTGGAGGCGGCCTTCTTCAGCCACTACCTGGAGAAGGGCATCTTCGGTGTCAGCCCGTTCGAGTCGCTGGACCGGGAGGGCGTCGGGGAGCTGGTCAAGATCGGCGCCGAACGCGGTCGTGCGGTGCGGCCGGGGCTCAAGCTCGGCGTCTGCGGTGAGCACGGCGGTGACCCGGACTCCGTGCACTTCTTCAACGCGGTCGGGCTGGACTACGTGTCCTGCTCGCCGTTCCGGGTGCCGGTGGCCCGTCTGGAGGCCGGCCGGGCCAACCTCTAGCTATCCCCACCGGCAGCGCGGCCACCAGTGGTGAGAAATCCACCGGAGCGGTGGATTTCTCGCCACTGAACCGCCGGCCGAGCACGCCGTCGTAGAGTGGGCGGCGTGGCTGGCCGTCTTTCACGCATTGCGGCCGCGGCGGTTGCGGCGGCGCGGGGTAGCGGCAGCCAGCAGCGCTTCGACGAGGCTCCGATCGGCCGGCATTCCGGCCCGATCGTGCTGCCGACCAGCCGGGTGCTGCAGGCCATTCTCGACGAGTATCAGCTGCGCTGGACGATCGACGACGATGGTGATCTGGCCGTCCGCTGGGACAACTACACCGTCTACTTCTTCCACTACGGCCAGGACGAGGAGGTGCTGCAGGCCCGGCTCTACCTGAACCGGCGGTTCGAGGTGGAGTTGCGTCCGACGATCGCTTTGGTGCTGGACGACTGGAACCGCAGCAAGCTCTTCCCCAAGGCGTACACGGTGCTGCCGGATGACGGCTTGGTCGGCATCTGCGCCGAACAGGCCTTCGACTTCGAGGGCGGTATCAGCCGGGAGCAGCTGAAGTTCAGCGTCGGCATGTGGCTGCAGCACCTGCAGCAATTCGCCGACTGGACCGAGGAGCACATCTAGTTGGCCGGGATGCTCAGCCCGGTGTTCGAGTATTCCAGCGAGGACCGGGCCCGGTTGGCGACCGAGGAGGGCAAGCGCGAGCAGGGTGGCCAGGACCAGCGCTCGGCCTTCCAGCGGGACCGGGCCCGGGTGCTGCACTCCTACGCCTTCCGCAGGCTTGCCGACAAGACGCAGGTGGTCTCGCCGGGTCAGGACGACTTTCCCCGGACCCGGCTGACGCACTCGCTCGAGGTGGCCCAGATCGGCCGGGAGATGGGCGCGGCACTCGGTTGCGATCCCGACATCGTGGACGCAGCCGGGCTGGCGCACGACCTCGGTCACCCGCCTTTCGGTCATAACGGCGAGGACGCGCTGGACCAGGTCGCGGCGGGCTGCGGCGGGTTCGAGGGCAACGCCCAGACGCTGCGGATACTGACCAGGCTGGAGGCCAAGGCGGTGTCGGCGGCGCCCGGGCCGGCGGGACTGAACCTGACCCGTGCGGTGCTGGACGCGGTGTGCAAGTATCCCTGGCCGCGGCGGCCGGATACCCGCAAGTTCGGGGTGTACGAATCAGATCGCAGCGCGTTCGACTGGGTGCGCGCGGGCAGCCCCGGTGTGGCCCGCTGCCTGGAGGCCCAGGTGATGGATTGGGCCGACGACGTGGCCTACTCGGTGCATGACGTCGAGGACGGGGTGCACGCCGGGCACATCCGGCTGGTCGCGCTGGCGGGGGAGCCGGAGCGGATCGCGCTGTGCGAGCAGGCGGCGCAGCTGTACTCCGGCCGGTCGGCACAACAGTTGCTGCCGGCCCTGGAGCGGCTGCTGGCGCTGCCTCCGGTCCGGGAGCTGGCCGACTACGACGGCAGCTTCGCCGCGCAAGGACTTGCCAAGCGGGCCACCAGTGAGCTGACCGGGCGATTCGTCTCGGCGGCCGTCACCGCCACCCGGGACAAGTTCGGCACCGCGCCGCTGGGCCGCTACGCGGCCGAGCTGGTGGTGCCGGCCGAGGTCGCTGACGAGTGCGCGCTGTTGAAGGCGATCGCCTACCGCTACGTGATGTCGCGGCGAGGGGTCACCGGGCAGCTGGCCGAGCAGCGTCGGGTGCTGACCGAGCTGGTGGCAGTACTGCTCGAACGGGGCGCCCCGGCGCTGTCGCCGGTGATGCAGGAACGCTGGTACGAGGCGGCGGGCGACGCGCACCGGCTGCGGGTGGTGATCGATCAGGTCGCGCAGCTGACCGATTCGGCCGCCCTGACCTGGCACCAGCGGCTGCTCGCCGGCTGAGTCGAAGGGTCACCGAGGGCAATAGACTGGCCACATGGCTGGCCGGATCCGCGACGAGGACATCGCCGCGGTCCGCGAGAAGGCCTCCATCGCGGACGTGATCGGTGAACACGTCCAGCTGCGCAATTCCGGCGGCGGCAACCTGATGGGCATCTGCCCGTTCCACGACGAGAAGTCCCCGTCGCTGTCGGTCTCGCCGGCGCGCAACCTGTTCCACTGCTTCGGCTGCGGTGCCGGCGGCGACGTGATCACCTTCGTCGAGCGGATCGATCACCTGTCCTTCGGCGAGGCGATCGAGCGGCTCGCGGCCCGGTCGGGAATTCAGCTGCGCTACACCGAGGGTGGCGGCCCGGCTCGTCCCTCTGGCCAGCGCGCCAGGCTGGTGGAGGCCAACACCGTAGCGGCCGCTTTCTACGTCGACCAGCTACGCATTCCGGATGCGGCCCCGGCTCGCCAGTACCTGGCGGAGCGGGGTTTCGACGATGAGGCGGTGGCGCGATTCGGCTGCGGCTACGCCCCGCCGGGCTGGGATACCCTGACCAAGTACCTGCTCAGCCGCGGCTTCAAGCCGGACGAGCTGACCCTGGCCGGCCTGGCGCGGCCGTCGGACCGAGGCGGCCTGATCGATCGGTTCCACCGCCGGCTGCTGTGGCCGATCAAGGACGTCGGTGGTGACGTGGTCGGATTCGGGGCGCGCCGCATCCATGCCGACGACCGGATCGAGGCCAAGTACCTCAACACGCCGGAGACACCGCTGTACAAGAAGAGCCAGCTGCTCTACGGCATGGATGTCGCCAAGCGGGACATCGCCAAGCAGCACCAAGCGGTCATCGTCGAGGGCTACACCGACGTGATGGCGTGCCACCTCGCCGGAATCACCACTGCGGTGGCCACCTGCGGCACCTCCTTCGGCAGTGAGCACATCGCAGTGATCCGGCGGTTACTGATGGACAGCGACGCCTTCAGCGGCCAGGTCATCTTCACCTTCGACGGCGACGCGGCCGGCATGAAGGCCGCCGAGCGGGCCTTCGCCGACGAGCAGAAGTTCATGGCGCAGACGTTCGTGGCGATCGAGCCGTCGGGCAAGGATCCCTGCGAGCTCAGGCAGGCCGGCGGCGATCCCGCGGTTCGTGCGCTGATCGAGGCGCGCAAGCCGCTGGTCGAGTTCGTGTTGCGCACCACCACCGGACGCTTCGACCTGAACACCGCCGAGGGCCGGGTGCAGGCGCTGGATCGGGCGATCCCGCTGGTCGCGATGATCAAGGACCACGCGCTGCGCGACGAGTACGCGCGGCTGCTGGCGGGCCTGGTGGGCGTGGACGATCCGAACCGGGTGGTGGCCCGTGTGCGCGGGCTGGTCCGCTCCGGCGACAAGCGGGTCGGGCCGGCGGTGGCCGCCGAGCCGGCACCGGCGCCCGGCGTGCATCCGAAGTTGGCGGCGGCCGAGCGCGAGGTGGTCAAGGCGGCGCTGCAGCTGCCGGACGTGGTCGGCAAGGCTTTCGACGAGCTGGGGCCGGGGGCCTTCCTGGTGGCGGTGCATCAGCAGCTGCAGGCCGCAGTGGGGGCGGCCGGCGGTGCGGCAAGCGCCACCGGCGGGCCGTCCTGGCCGGCCTCGGTGGCTGAACAGCTGCCGGCAGGCTCTGAGGCACGTGCGGCGGTGAACGCGCTGGCGGTCGAACCGTTGCGGTCCGGCGCCGATGCGCAAGCTCGCTACGCCGAGGCGATGGTCAACAGTCTGGCCGAGCAGGTGGTGGCGCGTGAGGTGGCGCAGTTGAAGTCGCAGCTGCAGCGGCTACCGGCTGATTCGGCAGAGTTGGGGACGGTGTTCGGCCAGCTCAATCAGCTGGAGCAGCGTCGCCGCGAGTTGCGCGCGCGTGCAATCGGTGGGGAGGTGTAGCCGTGCTGGGACGTCCGAAAGTGCCGGCCGCGCTGCGGTCACGGTTCGACAAGGACGAGCGCCTGCTCGCCCTGGCCGACGGTGACGCAGCGGTGGTCGCCGCGACCAATCTCGGGCTGTGGCTGCCGGTCGAGGACGCCTGGCGCCGGGTGGGTTGGCACGAGGTGGTGAAGGCGACCTGGACCGAAGCCGGTCTCGAGGTGATCGAGGGGGTCGCCGATGCCGAGGGCGTGGTCGCCGACCAGTCACCGGTGCGTTACCGGCTGCGCGAGCCCCGCAACCTTCCGGTTGTGGTGCGGCAGCGGGTCGAACGCAGCATCGGGCGGTGGGAGCAGGTGCGGGTGCCCGGTGGCACCGGGCGCATCGTCGGACGCCGAGCACCCGGTGTCAACGGTGTCCGATGGACCGCGCGGGTCGACTCCGGCACGCCGGACACTCCGGAGGCACGGTCGGTCCTGGTCGACTACCTGAACCGGGTCAAGGCGCTGCCGACTGGCGAGACAGCCGACTTCTGAACACCCGCCAGCCGCCGAACCGATAGGGCAAGGTTGCTCAGCGGGCGTGTCCGTTCAGGCCACTGCCGTTCAGCGTGCCGCCGACCCGCTGCGTCGGCTGGTCATGCTGGAGCCGGTGCCGGGCCCGATCGGTGAGTTCCTGCACCTGCGCCTGCACGACGCCGGCGGTGGCCTGGATAGTCTGACTACCGGCGACCCGGCGAGCGATGGCAACCAGGTCTTCGTACCGCTCCCGGCCCGCCCGGGTGCCGAGCACGTAACCGACCGCGACGCCGAGCAGGAACGAAGGCTTCATCCCACCAGTCTGCGCCACGTCGGGGGTGCGGCGC
>DATAKO010000048.1:0-59629 GCA_036261575.1 Jatrophihabitans sp. | reverse complement strand
GGGCGGGTGTGCGCCGGCCGGGGCTGCCTGGGACCGCCCTGGCCCTGACCGGCTGGAGCCGGACTGCCGGGCACGGGACGGGGCTGCCGAGCTGCGGCCGGAGCGCCCTGCACGGGCCGGCCCTGCACCCGCTGGCTCTGGACTGGACGACCCTGCGCCGGTTGGCTCTGCACCGCACGGCCCTGCACCCGCTGGCTCTGTGCCCGCTGGCCCTGCGGGGGGCGAGCCTGGCCAGCTGCCGGCGCCGCCGGACGTCCGGCGCGCGATCCGGGGACCGGACCGGGCGGGGGCCCGCCCCGGCGCACCCGGCCCGGTGGCACGGGAGGCTGCTGAGGCGGACGGGTCATCAGTGGCCTCCGGTCGGCGAGGGGTGCGGGCTGGGCTTGGTAGAGCTGCTGCTGGGATGCGGCCTGGCCGCGGTGCTGGTCGGTCGGCCCGGCTTGGCCGCCGAGCTGTGACCGGCCGAAGGTCGGGAGGGCGCTGTGCTGGCCGGGGCCGCCGGGCTGGCCGTCGGCGTCGGCGCTGTCAAGATCGCCGCTGAACTCGCCGGCACCGGCGAGCCGAGTACCGTGACCGATCCGTTGGCGTTGATCCGCAGGAACGCGGGATTGGGGTTGGGCACCAGCCCCTGCGCGGCCGCAGCGGAGGCCAGCGCAGCAGGCGCCTGCTTGGCGGCCAGATCACGCAACAGCTGCTGCTCGTGGTCGGAGGCACTGGCATTCGCCTCCGACAATGACCGCTGCTTGAGTTCCTGGGCCGCGGAGGCCGTGTTGAGTGCCAGCAGGGCGCACAGGCCGGCCAGCAACATCGCACCCAGCAGTACCGGTAGTGGCAGCGTCTTCAACCGGGTCGGCGTACCCGGTGTCGCGGCCTGCTTGCGGGCCTGCGTGTCGCTCATGCCGCGCTCCGGATCCGCTCGGCGGCGCGCAGCCGGACCGAGGCGGCTCGCGGGTTGGCGGCGATCTCGGTCTCGGTGGCTGGTTCCGCGCCCCGATTGAGCAGCCGCAGCTGCGGCCCCGCCTCGGCCAACTGCACCGGTAGCGCCGGCGGGGTCCGGTCGGTGGCCAGCTCGGCGAACGCGCGTTTCACGATCCGGTCCTCCAACGAGTGGTACGACAGCACGACGATGCGTCCCCCTACGGTCAGTGCCGACAGCGCCGCCGGTACGGCTGATTCGATCGCCGCCAACTCGGCGTTCACCTCGATGCGCAGGGCTTGGAAGGTCCGCTTGGCCGGGTGCCCTCCGGTACGCCGGGTCGCTGCCGGGATGGCCTCGCGGACCAGCTCCGCCAGCTCCGCGCTGGAGGTGATCCGGCCCTGCTTGCGGCGCCGGTCGATCGCCTGCGCCACCCGCAGCGCGAAGCGCTCCTCGCCGTAGTCACGCAGGATCCGGGCAAGCCGGGGCACCGGATACTCGTTCACGATGTCCTCCGCGGTCACCGGGTCGGTGGCATCCATTCGCATGTCCAGCGGGGCGTCCTGGGCGTAGGAGAAGCCGCGCTCGACCAGATCCAGCTGCATGGAGGACACGCCGAGGTCGAACAGCGCGGCGTTGATCTGCCCGATGTTCCGCTCGGCCAGCACCTCGGGCAGTTCGTCGTAGACCGCATGCACCAGCTCGATCCGGTCGGCGTAGGGCGCCAGCCGCTGCGCGCTGCGGCGCAACGCGTCGGGGTCCCGATCCAGGCCGATCAGGCGCAGCCGGGGGTGCGCGGCGAGCAACGCAGCACTGTGACCGCCGAGGCCGAGGGTGGCATCGACCAGCACCGCATCGGCCTGCTGCAGCGAGGGCGCGAGCAGCTCCAGCACCCGCTCCAGCAACACCGGGACGTGCACAGCTGCCGGGGGCTGCTGTTCGTCCGGTGCATCCATGCGGTGACTCCTGCGTGCTGGCTGGTACTGCGGGCTGAGGTTCTGGGCGTTGCTGGCGAGCGGCGGTTCGGTGCGGTCCGGCGGCGAGGTTCCGCTGGCTCGTTCTGCGCGATTCGTGCCGACGGGTCTCCACCCGCCTGCCAGCTCCGTGCCCTGGCGCCGGGGAAGTGCGTCAGGACCGCGGAGAGCTGGCGGGAGGAGGCCGGCCGGCGCGACGTTCGCGGCAACGGACCAGCACGGTCAGAGCAGGCCGGGCAGCACCTCCTCCGCGTCGGCGAAGGATTGTTCGGTGCCCTCGAGGTAGCTCTGCCAGGCAGCCGAGTCCCAGACCTCTACCCGCGTGTTGGCGCCGATCACCACGCAGTCCTTCTGCAGGCCCGCGTACTCGCGCAAGGGGGCCGGCACGGTGATGCGACCCTGCCCGTCCGGCACCTCGTGGGAAGCACTGGCGAAGAAGACCCGGCTGTAGTCGCGAACGCTGCGCTGGGTTACCGGCGCGGTGCGCAGCAGGTCGGTGATCCGGGTGAATTCAGCCATCGGGAAGACGAACAGGCAGCGTTCCTGGCCTTTGGTGATCACCAGACCTCCTTCCAGGTCGCTGCGGAACTTGGCCGGCAGCGCCAGCCGTCCCTTGTCATCCAGCCGCGGAGTGTGCGTGCCGAGAAACATCGGCCCTCCCCACTCCGGACTTCACCTGTTCCCCACTGCGACCCACCATACCCCACTACGCACCACCGTCAATCGAAAACGCCGCTGTGTGCAGCCGTGTCGTCCGCTCCCATCTCCCATGTTCAGGGGCTTGCGGGCCGGTGGGGCACAGTGGGGACCCGGCCCCCCGTTGAGCCGATCCGGCGTGCCGCCGGGTCCCGCGGCACCGTCGGCTGGGGCCGACATCGATCGTGTCCGGCCGATTTGGCCCGGTCTGCCCGCGCGGGCGCTAACTCAGCAACTACGCTCAGGGCGCCCGTAGCTGGACCGGTTTCGCGGAACCGGTCAGTGCGGGCTCGACTTATGGCCAAATCTCGATAACGCTGGTCGTGGCCGGGCGGGGCGCCTTGTCCGGACAGGCGGATGACAGGACGGGTTCGAAGTTCCAGTGACACACGCAGCGCAGGCAGAAGAATGGGATCGTAGCCTCGCCGACAGCGGGCCGAACGGTGTGGCAGCACAGCCGGGTGGGGTGCCGATCAGCACGATCGGACCGGCGGCACTCCGGATCGTGGAGAACATCGAGAAGGTCATCGCCGGCAAGTACGACGTGATCAGGCTGGGCGTCACGGTCTTGCTGGCGGAGGGGCACCTGCTCATCGAGGACGTGCCGGGCGTCGGCAAGACCACCTTCGCCAAGGCGCTGGCGCGCTCCATCGACTGCTCGGTGCGCCGGTTACAGTTCACGCCCGACCTGCTGCCCAGCGACGTCACCGGGGTGAGCATCTACAACGCCGAGTCGACCGACTTCGAGTTCAAGCCCGGCCCGGTCTTCGCCAACATCGTGCTCGGTGACGAGATCAACCGGGCCTCGCCCAAGACGCAGGCGGCCCTGCTGGAGTGCATGGCCGAACGCCAGGTCACCGTGGACGGTACCCGCTACGAACTGCAGTCACCGTTCCTGGTGCTGGCGACGCAGAACCCGGTCGAGATGGAAGGCACCTACGCGTTGCCCGAGGCGCAGCGAGACCGGTTCACCGCCAAGATCTCGCTCGGTTACCCGGACCGTACCGCCGAGATCGCGATGCTGTCCGATCAGACCACGACCGACCCGATGGACACGCTGCGCCCCGTCTCGGACGCGGCACAGATCCGCGCGTTGATCGAGGCGGTCCGCACGGTGCACGTCGTGGACGCGGTGAAGAACTACGTGGTCGCCCTCGCCGAAGCCACCCGCAACCACCCGGAAATCCGGCTGGGCGCATCGCCGCGCGCGTCGCTGCACCTGCTGCGCACGGCCAAGGCGCTGGCCGCCATGTCGGGCCGGGACTTCGTGCTGCCCGACGATGTGCAGCAACTCGCACTGCCGGTGCTGGCGCATCGCCTCATCCCGGCAGCCGCCGCCACCGTAGCGGGCCGGACGCCGGAAGATCTGGTCGCCGAGGTCGTGGCCAAGGTGCCGATCCCGGCAGCTGGCTCACGAGCCTGAGCCGGTGGCAACGGTGCTGACCCGGAACCGGCCCCCGCATGACCGGTCGAGCGTGCCCGGCACATCGGGGCGTCCGGTCGCGGTCGCCGCCATCGGCACCCGCAAGGTGTCGCTGTCCGGGCGCGGTCGCATCTTCATCGCGGTCGGCGTGCTCTCGCTGGTCGCGGGACTGGCGCTGGGGGTGCTGGATCTGCAGCGCGTCGGTGTGTTGCTGCTGGTGCTGCCGATCCCCGCCTGGCTAGCGGTGCGGCAGGCCCGCTCCGGCCTGCGGGTCGGGCACGCGGTCAGCCCCGGCAGGGTGACTGTCGGCGAGACCGCCGAGGTGCGGCTGGTGCTGGGCAATCCGCAAGCCTTCGGCACCGGCCCGCTCCGGATCACCGAGGTGGTGCCGGGCGGGCGGCCGTTGCGGGTCAGCGTGGCCGGCGTGCGCGGCCGGCAACGCCGCACGGTCGCCTACCCGCTGCCGAAGCTGCGCCGCGGCCGCTACACGGTCGGGCCGACGACCGTGATCGCCAGCGATCCGTTCGGGCTGGTCACCGCCGACACTCGCTCCACCGACACCGCTGCCCTGATCGTGCAGCCCGCACTGGAGGCGCTGCCGCCGCTGACGCTGCCGATCGCCTGGCGGGACGGCGCTGCCACCCTGAGCCATTCCGTCGGCTCCGGCGGATCGGACGACGCCTCAGTGCGGGAATTCCGCCACGGCGACGACCTGCGCAAGATCCACTGGCGCAGCACCGCCAAGACCGGCGGCCTCATGGTGCGACAGGAGGAGCGCCCCTGGCACGGCGAGTCGCTGGTGTTGCTCGACTCCAGGGCGCTGTCGTTTCCGGTGCCCGCCGGCGCGGGGGAATCGGCGGCGTTCGAGTGGGCGATCTCTGCTGCCGCCAGCATCGGCACCCATCTGATCCAGCGCGGGCGGCGCGCCGTCGTGGTGACCGGTAGCGGTCAGGTGGCGCACGACGAGGCCACCGCCATTCTGGACATGCTGGCCGACACCCAACCGGCCTTGCGAAGCGACGTGCAGCCGCTCGCTACCGCGCTCGGCGGTCTCGGCCGGGACGCCTCGACCTTCGCCATCCTGGGCGCCGCGCCGCACGCGCCGGTGTCCGAGCTGACCAGCCGGCCACGGCCACCCGGCACCTCGGTAGCGCTGCTGCTGCGGACCTGGACCTGGTCGCCGGAGAAGCCCCGGGACCTGCTGCGCGAGGAGGCCTGGCAGGCCAGTGCGGAGACGCTGCGCTCGGCCGGCTGGCGGGTGGTGCCGGCCGAGGCCGGCGACGAGTTGGCCACGCTCTGGCCGCGAATGCTGAACGTGCGCGCCGGGACGAAGCTGTGAGCCGGCCGGCGCGCCCGCAGTCAACCCTGCTCGCCGCCACCGCGACGGTGGCCGGCGGCATGCTGCTGACGACCCTGCCGCTGTCCTCGGTGTTCACCGACTGGGCGTGGCTGTGGGTAAGCCTCGGCTGCGCGCTCCCCTATCTGCTCGTCGTCGGCGCCTTCCGCTACTGGGGCTCGGCGGCGTGGTGGCACAGCGTGATCGGGCTGGCCGCCGCGGCGCTGGTGCTGCTGTGGGTGTTCGTGCCGCAGCACCTGCTGTTCGGGGTACTGCCCACGCCCAGTTCGGGCTCGGACATCTCGCACCTGATCACCCAGGCGCGCCAGGTCATGCAGGACGACCACGCCCCGCTGCCCTCCAGCCCGCCGACGCGGCTGCTGGTGGCCGCAGCTCTGGTGGCGCTGGTGGCGCTGACCGACGTGCTCGGCGTGCTGCTGCGGCAACCGCTGCTTGCCGCTGCCCCGCTGCTGGAGGTGCTGGCGGTCGCCTCGGCCACCTCGTCCCGCGCGGCCAACCCGGTGTGGTTCGCGGCCGCAGCGGTCGGCTTCCTGCTGATCCTGCTGGCAGGGACCCGGCTGCAGGACGGGGCCTGGGGTCCGTCGGTGGACGGGACCGCGGGCCGGCTCGGCGGGGGCCGGCGGATGGCCGTCACCGGCATCGTTGCGGCCCTGATCGTGCCGCTACTGCTACCCGCCGTCCCCACCAACCTGCTGGCCCGTGCGGCGCACCACAATGCGGACACCGCAGGCGACGGCAACGGCTCCGGACAGCTCGTGCTCAACTCGCTTGCCTCACTGAAGGGATCGCTGCGCCGGCCGACCCCTACGAACCTGTTCCAGGTTCAGGTGGGCACCACCGACCAGCCGTTCTACGTCAGGCAGGAGGTGGACGACGAGTTCACCAACGACGGCTGGCGCCCGTCGGGCACCGACCTGGGCGCGCTATCGCTGTCGCAGGGGCAGTTCCCGATCGCACCGGGCAGCGGCCAGTCGAGCGCACAGGCATTCCAGATCGAGGCGGCGTTCACCATCTTGAACCTGGGTGGTGCCACGCTGCCGATCCTGGCGAACCCGAGCAAGCTGCGGTTGTCCAGCTCCGGCGGCGACTGGAACGCTGCCACCGCCAACGTCTCCGGGGTCAAGCTGAAGCGGAACATGGTCTACGTCGAGCAAGTCCAGCAGCTGCAGCCGTCTGCGGCCCAGCTGCGTTCGGCACCGGCGTGGGACAGCCATGGCGACGCGGCTGCGGAGAAGCGCTACCGATCCCTGCCGCAGCAGCCGGCCGAGGTGGTGCAGCTTGCGGCGAAGCTGACTGCCGGGCTGAGCACGTCCTATGACAAGGCGCTCGCCATCTCCGACTACTTCACCAACGGGCGCAACGGCTTCACCTACTCACTGGACGCCCCCGCCGACGACGGCCGCAACGCGCTGGTGAATTTTCTCGAGCAGAAGCATGGGTTCTGCCAGCAGTACGCCGCCGCGGCGGCGGTGCTGATGCGGGAGGCGGGATTGCCGGCACGGGTCGTGGTCGGCTACACCCACCACGCGCCCGGCACCAACGGCGTCTTCGTGGTCACCAGCGCCGACGCGCACGCCTGGGTGGAGGTGTTTTTCCCCGGCATCGGCTGGATCCCGTTCGACCCGACGCCGCTGGCCGGCGCGGATGCGGCCCGCGTGGTGCCGCTGCAGTGGGCGACGCACCCGAATGCGGCAGCGCAGAGCTCCGACGTGCCGAACTCGGACGTCAACCGGCCTTCCTCGGCCGGCAACAACGCGGGCTCCGCCTCACCCAGCACTGTGGTGGCCGCTCCGACCGGCGGCGGCATCCCGCCTCTGGCGTGGCAGCTCGGCGGTGCGCTGCTCGCCGTGGTCTTACTGGTGTTACTGGTGTTGTTCGGCCCGCGGTGGGTGCGCGGCAGGCAACGCCGTCGACGCCTGGACCGAGCCCGGGCGACGGGCAACCCGGAGCTGCTGTGGCTGGAGCTGGCGGCATCCGCGGCCGACCGTAACGCGCTCTGGCCGCGCACCCTCACCGTAGGCCAGGTACCGGAGTGGCTGGGGCGACACGGGGTTGACGAACGAGGCCGCACTGCGCTGCAGTCGGTGGCACAGGCGGTCGAGCGGGACCGATTCAGCGCCCGTCCGGTGGCGACCGTGGCGGCCGAAGATGTCCGCGCGCTCGATCAGGCGCTGCTCAGGTGGGGGCGCCGCACCGACCGGCGGCTGAGCCTGCTGAACCGGTGGCTGCCGAAGTCCATGTTCGGCCGCGGCCCGACCTGGCAGCGATGACGCTGGGCGCAGCCCGACCACTTCCCGCACCGTACCGGCGGCCGCGCCCTATGATGACCAGCTGAGGCTCCCGCCCTGCTGGCAACACCACCGCGCGGTGCTAGGCGAAGGTGCGGTGCTAGGCGAAGATGCGGTGCCGGCTCGCGGCAGCCGTCGAGGTCAGTTCTCCTCGAAGCGGCGGCGCATCCGGTCTTCCATCTTGGACCGCAGGTTCGCCTGTCGCGCCTGGTTGGCCGGCGCGGTGATGGCGGCGGTCGCCGACGGCCGCGGCCCACGCAGCGCGCTCGCCGCGGCGACGCAGGAGCCGACGATCACGATGAAACCGAGTACGCCGACGACGATCAGGTTATTGGTCAAACCGACCAGCACGACTGCGAGGCCCAGCAGCACGCCTACTGCAGACAGCGCCACCATGAGCCGGGTCCGATTTCGCGGCCGTGCGGAGCGCACGGACGAAGCGAACTTCGGATCCTCCGCATACAGAGCCTGCTCGATCTCGTCGAGCAGCCTCTGCTCATGCTCGGAGAGCGGCATGATGCCCTCCAATTCCTGTGGTCGCGCGATTCGATGTCGGGTACGGCGGCCGGAGCGAGCCCACCGGGAGCCTGCCCCGTCGTTGGTATCGAGCATACGAGCCGAAATACGAGTTCGAAAGTTAAGACCTCGGATTCACGGGCAGATTCGGATGATTCGTTATCTGATCAGATACCGGTGAGTTAGCCCGGGCGTCGGGGCGCCCGATTCATCCCGCCGGCAGAGGGTGTGGCGTTGCGATCCAGCAGTGAGGCCGGCCGCACCACGGACTCGCCGAACCGAGCCACCAGGGCATCGATGGCCTGGTCGGCTGCTGCATCACTTGCACCTGCCGCCGCGGCTCGGGCGTCCAGGTCCAGCGCGAGCTGGGTCGGCTCACCGGCTGCGCGCAGGTTCTCAAGCTTGACGCCGACCAGACGGACGCGCGGCTGATCCAACCGCAGCGCGCGATAGAGCTGTAAAGCCTCGCGGTAGACGGTGGCGGCCGCATCGGTGGGTTCTGACAGGGTGCGGACACGGGTGACGGTGGTGAAGTCGGCGAACCTGATCTTGATTCCGACGGTCCGTGCGACCCGGCCGGCTTGTCGCGCCCGTTCGGTCACCTCGCCCGCGCCGCGCAGCAACTCGCGCGCCACGTCTGCCTCGGTGAGCAGGTCGCGGGCCATCGTGCGGTCGGTCGAGATGGACTTCTCCTCCGCCCGCGGCAGCACCGGACGCGCGTCCACACCGTTGGACAGGTCGTGCAGATGCTGGGCCGAGGCCGCTCCCACCGCCCGGCGCAGCGGGTCCAGCGGCATCGCGGCGAGCTCGCCCACCGTGCGGATGCCCAGCCGCCGTAGCGGTTCGGCGGTCCTGGCACCGACTCCCCACAGTGCGGTGACCGGCAGTGGATGCAGGAAGTCGAGCAGACCTGCCTGGCTGACCACCCGAAGCCCGTCCGGCTTGCAACTGCCCGAAGCGAGCTTGGCCACCGATTTGATCGGGGCGACCCCGACCGAACAGGTCAGCTGCTCCTGCTCCCACACCCGTGCCCGGATGCGACGGGCGATCTCGGCCGGCCGGCCGAACAACGCCGTCGCCCCGGCCACGTCCAGGAACGCCTCGTCCAGCGAGAGCGGCTCGACGAGGGGCGTGAACTCCGCGAAGATGCGCATGATCGCAGCCGAGGTCGCGGTGTAGCGCCCGCGCTGCGGCGTGACCACCACCAGCCTTGGGCACAGCCGATGGGCCATCGCCATCGACATGGCGCTGCGAATACCGAACTTGCGCGCCTCGTACGACGCGGCAGCGACCACCCCACGTCCGCTGTCCCCACCGACCACGACGGGCAGTCCGCGCAGCTCGGGACGCGCCCGGATCTCCACGCTGGCGAAGAACGCGTCCATATCCACATGCAAGATGTGGCAGCCCGCGTCGTCGCCATCGATCTCGCCCGACGCACGGGGCAGGTCAGCGCTCCTACCCACGGCTCAGCGTCCGCCGCACACCCCGGACCGATCGCATGCGCTTACCGTAACGGCACTGTCAGCTGGCGACGCCGAGCGACAGCACGCCCGCCATCCGCTCGACGATCGCGATGAACTCACCGGCGGCTCGCAGCAGGTCGTCGGCATCGCGTTCGCCGACGACCGAGGTGGAGCCCGCCTCGATGGCCGCACGACGGGAGGCGCTGTCTGCGAAGTAGGCCGACCACTCGGTGAGTTCGGGCGCGACCCGGTCGAGCAGCACCCACGCACTGGTCGGGCGGCGCGACCCGGAACCCGACGGCCTGGCGCGCAGGGCCAGTAGCGACGCTGCGGCTCGCAACGCAGCGAGGTGGGCGCCGCGGTATTTCTCGGCCGCAGTCGGCTCGAGCACCGCCTCGTGCCAGGTCTGCTTGGCCTGGGAAAGCAGGTTGGCGACGCTCACCGGCATCGGAGTCGTCATGTCAGCTCACCTGTCTCTTCGATATTTCGAACACCTGTTCGAACAGTAGCACGATGCGCGCGAATCTGTGCGGCTCGGCGGCGATGACTCGCTGCAGGCGACGCTAGGCCAGCCCGCTGACAGAACGTCCGAGCGTGGCCTGGCATGCGGCCCTCCGGCCGGCCACGGCCCTACCGGTGCGGCTCAGCTCATCCGAGCAGTGATCAACGGACGCAGTGCGCGGGCGTGCTCGTTGCGCTCGTGCAGACTCAGCTGCTCCGCTTCCGGCCGCGCCAGGTAGTCGAAGATGCGTGGTCCGACCAGGTCCGGCGGCAGGTCAGCCGACCGCGGGATCACGTGGAAGTGGGTGTGCTCGAAACCCGCGGCCTCGGCAAACTGCGCCACGTAGGTCTTGCTGCAGCCGGTGTGCTCCTCGATCGCTGCACTGACCGCCACCAGCAACCGCCCGAGCTGCTGCGCCTCTGCGGCAGTGTGCTCGCTGATGGCGGTGGTGTGCCGGCGCGGCAGCACGACGAGCCAGCCGGCAAGCGCGCAGCGCGTTGCGTGCACCACCCGCCAGTCCGCGGTCAGAAACACCTGCTCGGCGTCGGGTGCCTCGGCCAGCATCGCTTCCTGGCCGCAGGAATAGCAGGACACGGCCCTGACCTTAGCCGTGCAGGGCTCACTCGAGCTCGGACGGCCCTGCCAGCTCGGCCAGGCCGGGCAGGTCGGCAACGGCGCCGATGACCACCACCGCGGGGGACCCGAAGCCGGCCGCCGCTGCCTTGGCCGCCACATCGGCAAGCGGCGCGCGCAGCGTCCGTTGTTGCGGCAGCGTCGCGTGCTGGATCACCGCCGCCGGCGTGTCTGCCGGCCGGCCGTGCTCCAGCAGCGCTGTGGTGATCGCCTCCAGCCGCTCCATACCCATCAGCACCACCAGGGTGGCCGGGCCGACGGCGAGTTCTGCCCAGTTCCACCCCGCATCGGCGCGCTCCGGGTCACGGTGCCCGGAGACCACCGCGAAGTCCGCGGCAACACCCCGGTGCGTGATCGGGATGCCCGCCGCGCTCGGGCCGGCCAGCGCCGAGGTGATGCCGGGCACCACCTGAACCGGGATACCGGCGGCCACGCAGGCCTGCACCTCCTCCCCCCCTCGGCCGAAGACGAAGGGATCGCCGCCCTTGAGTCGCACCACCCGCTGTCCGGCACGAGCGCGCTCTACCAGCACCCGGTTGATCTCGTCCTGGCTCAGGTTGTGCCGGTGCGGAGCTTTGCCGCAGTCGATGACCTCGACGTCCTCGGCCAGCTCGGCCAGCAGCGCGCGGGGCGCCAGCCGGTCGGTGACGACCACATCGGCCTCGAACAACAACCGCCGGCCGCGCACGGTGATCAGCTCCGGATCACCGGGACCACCCCCGACCAGAGCCACCGAACCGGCTCCGGTGCGAACCGGCCGGGACGGCAACGTCTGGCAATCGAGCGCGTACGACAGCAGGTTGCGCAGCGCGACGGCCCGGCGCGGGTCGTCGCCGGCGTTGACCGACACGGTCAACTCGCCCTTGCGCAGCACCGCCGGCATCCGGGCGGTGCCGCCGCCGGCGCGGTCCGCCCGAATGCAGAACACCCTTGCCCGCTCGGCCTCCGCAGCGACCGCGGCGTTCACCGCCGGGTCGTCGGTGGCGGCGACCGCCAGCCAGTAGCCGCTCACGTCACCGGCGGAGAAGGCGCGCTGCCGCACGCTCACCGGGAGTTCCTCGACACCGTGCACGACCGGGGCGAGCACCGTCACCGCGGCGCCTGCTGCAACCAGCGTGCGCGCACGTCGCAGCCCGACGGAGCCTGCGCCGACGACGAGCACCGGCCGGCCGGAGAGGTCCAGCAGCAGCGGCAGCATGCCTTCGGCCTCATCCGCCGGCACCGGCGCGGTCATCGCAGCATCCCCGCCGCCACCGTGGCACCGGAGCCGGTGTCGACCAGCAGGAACGACCCGGTCGCCCGGCTCATCCGATACGGATCGGCCACCACCGGTTCCGCGAGCCGGAGCCGGACCGCACCGATGTCGTTGAGCCCCAGTTCCGCGGCGGGCGCCTCGCGCACCGCGTCGATGTCCAGCCTGGTCTCCACCCGGTCCACCACCGCCAGCACGTCCTTGGTGGTGTGCCGCAGCTGATAGCGGGCGCCCGCGCGCAGCGGCACGTCGGTCAACCAGCACACCGTCGCTGACAGCTGCCGGGTGCTGACCGGCAGCGGGTCGGCGTCCACCGCGAGCAGATCGCCGCGGGCCACATCCACGTCGTCGGCCAGACGCACCGTCACCGACCGGCCGGCCGGCGCTTCGGCGAGCTCGCCGTCCGGGGTGTCGATCGCCTCGATCACCGACAGCCGGCCCGACGGCAGCACCCGTACCTTGTCCCCCTGCCGCAGCACGCCGGCCTCCACCCGGCCGGCATAGCCGCGGTAGTCCGGATGCTCGGCCGTCTGGGGACGGATCACCACCTGCACCGGAAACCTGGCCGGCAACTCCGCCGCCACGCCGGGCTGCACCGTCTCCAGGAAGCTCAACAGCGGCTGGCCGCCATACCACGGCATCGCAACGGACCGGCTCACCACGTTGTCACCGTCGAGGGCCGCGATCGGAATCGGAGTGAAGTGATCGACGCCCAGCTTCTCCGCCGCAGCAGCGAATTCGGCAACGATGGCATCGAACACCGGCTCCTGGTAGCCGACCAGATCCATCTTGTTGACGGCCAGCACGATCTCGCGCACGCGCAGCAGCGCGACCACGGCGAGATGCCGCTTGGTCTGCTCGACCACGCCGGCGCGAGCGTCGACCAAGATGACCGCCACCTCCGCGGTAGAGGCGCCGGTCACCGTGTTGCGGGTGTACTGCACGTGCCCTGGCGTGTCAGCCAGGATGAAGGTGCGCCGGGCGGTGGCGAAGTACCGGTAGGCGACGTCGATGGTGATGCCTTGCTCTCGTTCGGCACGCAATCCGTCGACCAGCAAGGCGAGATCGGCACCTTCGTAGCCGCGCCGCTGGGAAGCCGCCTCGACCGCGGACAGCTGGTCGGCCAGCACGGCCTTGGCATCGTGCAGCAATCGACCCACCAGGGTCGACTTGCCGTCGTCAACCGAACCGGCGGTCACGACGCGCAGCAGTTTCCCCGGCATCTAGAAGTACCCCTGCCGCTTGCGGTCTTCCATCGCCGCCTCGCCGGCCCGGTCGTCAGCACGGGTGGCACCCCGTTCGGAGATGGTGCTGGCAGCCGTCTCGGCAACCACCGCCGCGACGTCACGGGCCTGCGAGGCGACCGCGCCGGTGCAGGTGGCATCGCCCACGGTGCGGTAGCGAACGGACTGCACGCTCACCGTTTCCCCTTCACGTGACTGGGTGAACTCGGTCACCGCGAGCAACATCCCGTCCCGGCGGAAGACCGGCCGCTCGTGCGCGAAGTAGATGTCGGGTACCTGGATGCGCTCGCGTTCGATGTAGGCCCAGACGTCGAGTTCGGTCCAGTTCGACAGCGGGAACACGCGCACGTGCTCGCCGGCACGGTGCCTGCCGTTGTAGAGATCCCACAGCTCCGGCCGCTGATTGCGCGGGTCCCACTGGCCGAAGTCGTCACGCACCGAGAACACCCGCTCCTTGGCGCGAGCCTTCTCCTCGTCACGACGCGCACCCCCCAGCACCGCGTCGAAGCGGTGTTCGGCGATGGCATCGAGCAGCGGCACCGTCTGCAGCGGATTGCGCAGGCCACCGGGAGGCTCGCTGACGCGACCGTCATCGATAGCCTGCTGGACGCTGGCGATCACGAGGCGGGCACCCGTTTCTGCCACCCGCTGATCGCGGAAGCGGATGACCTCGGCGAAGTTGTGTCCGGTGTCGACGTGCAACAGCGGAAAGGGCAAGCGGGACGGCCAGAACGCCTTCATCGCCAGGTGCATCATCACGATCGAGTCCTTGCCACCGGAGAACAGCAGCACCGGTCGCTCGAACTGGCCGTACACCTCGCGGATGATGTGGATCGCCTCATCCTCCAGGTCGGTCAGCCAGGCCCGCTCCAGCGACCCGGCCGTCAGCACTGCAGTCACAGCAGATTCTCCTTCTCCAGCAGGGTGATCAGCTCATCGACCACGTCATCGACACTGCGGTCGCGGGTGTCCAGACGGGCGGCAGGGCTGACCGGCGGCTCGTACTCGCCGTCGATCCCGGTCAGGTTCTGCAGCCGGCCGCCCCGTTGGCGTGCGTACAAGCCCTTGACATCCCGCTCGGCGCACACCTGCACCGGCGTTGCCACGTGGATCTCCAGAAAGCGCAGGCCGGCGTCCTGGTGCGCCGCACGGACCTGATCGCGGGCCCGGGCGAACGGCGACACCACCGCGGCCAGTACGAGTACCCCGTGCCTGGCCAGACGGGTGGCCACCCAGCCGATCCGGGCGACGTTGGCGTCCCGGTCGGCGCGGCTGTAACCCAACTCGGTCGACAGGACCGGGCGCACAGCGTCGCCGTCGAGGACCTCGACCGGTCGGCCGCGCAGGTGCAGCCGGTCAGCCACCGCAGCGGCAATGGTCGTCTTTCCGGCGCTGGGCAAACCGGTGAACCACACGGTCGCGCCGGGCACGCAGGATGGAGCGGAAGTCATGGCAGACCCTGAGCGATGAGCTGCCGAAACGCGTCAGATGCGATTCGCCAACAGCAAGCGCACGGTCGGGTACTCCTCGACCGGCGCGGGACTCAGGCTTGGCGACAGGCCGCGCTGACCACGCGCTGCAGGTCGACATGCAGACGCGCAACCAGCGGGACGGCGAACATGAGCATCAGTGTGGCACACCGGACGCTGCCGATCCAAGGTGCCGATTCACCGGACCGGGTCAGCGAAAAGGCGCCTGCGGCCGGGACGGCGTGCATCCCCTGGTGATTCGCGGCAGGATTGCCGCATGTCGCAGATGCCTCGCTACGCTGCCGGCCCGGCCGGCCGGATCAGACTCTCGACCCGCGGGTCGGGCCTGGTCGTGGCGCTGCTGCTGGCACTGATCGCCCTCTCCGGCTGCGTGACGGTGCAACTGGATGCGACGGTGCACCAAGACGGCAGCATCTCGGGCACGGCGCGCTTCGGCGTCTCGAAGTCGTTGGCAAGCCTGGGCGGCGGCGCTGAGGCGATCCGGCAGCGCCTGCGCAGTGAGGGCAGCTGCGACTTCGGCTCGGCCGGCGCCACGGTGCATGACTACGACGACGGCAGCTACGTCGGCATCGAGTGCAGCTTCGCCGGGATCAGCATGGCCGACTTCAACTCCGGCGAGGACGGGCCGAAACTGGCGAGGGTGGGCAACGAGTTCCGGCTGACCGGCCAGCTGAACCTGCTGAACGAGCTCAACTCGAGCAGCGGTCTGCTGGGCGGCGGTACCGGCGGCTCGGCAAGCGCACCGGCGACCAGCCTGCCTACCGGCTTACCTACCGACCTGGCATCCCTGTTGCCCTCGAGCCTTCCCAGCCAGCTGGGATCGTTCCTGCCCTCCACGTTTCCGAGCGACCTGGCCTCGCTCCTGCCGTCCGGATTCCCGACCGACCTGCCGACCGATCTGAGCTCGCTGCTGCCGCCGGGCGCGGCGGGTGGCACGCCCAGCCTGGATCCTCGTCAGCTGCTCAAGACAGCCAAGATCCAATTCGCGTTCACCTTCCCGGGCAAGGTGAGATCGTCCAAGGGCAACATCTCCGGCAACCGGGTCACCTTCACCCCCGACGCAACCGGCAACATCGACTTCGACACCGTGGCCTCGGCCGAGTCGGCCGGTGCCGGCACCCCGGCACGCTTCTGGTGGCTGGCGGTCGCGTTGCTGCTGGCCGCGCTGCTCATCCTGGCGAGCGTGGCTCGCCGACGCCGGCGGCGGTCGGCGGCACTGGCGGCGGCTGGCAACCAACCGGGTGCAAGCCAATCCGGTCCCGGCCGCACCGGTGGTTACCACCCCGGCGCCGGGTACTCAGACGGCGGGTATCCCGGCAGCGGGCATTCCGGCGGCGGCCCGACGACTGGCCGCTATCCCGACCAGGACTACCGACCGCAGGGCTATTCCGACCCCGATCACCCGCAGCCTTACCAGCCACCTCCCTCGTTCGACCGGCCCGCCGAACCGGGGCCCGAACGTGGCGGCGACGGGCCGCCGGCAGCGCGAGGCTGACCACCGGCGGTCACGTGGTGACCGGCGGATGCGGGCGGCCGCAGCGGGATGTGGAACTATGAGCGAGTGCGTTCCGAACGGCTGCTGCTGACGATGCGCCGCCACATCGACCTGCTACGGGTGGCCGGCGCCGGTTGTTGATGTCCCTTCCGACCGATGAGCCGGCTCCGATCGGGGCCTTTCGCGAAGGGATCACCGCGCATGGCAGCGCGCAAGGGACAGGGTCAGTGGGCGCTCGGCTACCGGGAACCGCTCAACCCGAACGAACGCTCGAAGCGTGACAATGACGGGCTGCTCGTCAAGCAACGCATCATCGACACCTACGCCCACGGTGGCTTTGACAGCATCGATCCTGGCGATCTGCGTGGCAGGTTCCGCTGGTACGGGCTCTACACCCAACGTGCCGAGAACATTCCTGGCGGCAAGACGGCGATCCTGTCCCCTGAGGAACTGGATGCCGAGTACTTCATGCTCCGGGTCCGGATCGACGGCGGTGCGCTGACCACCGAGCAGTTACGGGTGATCGGTGGCATCGCAACGGAGTTCGGCCGCGACTTCGCCGACATCACCGACCGTCAGAACATCCAACTGCACTGGATCCGCATCGAGGACGTGCCGGAGATCTGGCGCCGCCTGGAAGCCGTCGACCTGTCCACCACCGAGGCGTGCGGCGACACGCCACGGGTGATGCTGGCCTGCCCCTTGGAGGGCCTGGCCGAGGACGCGGTACTCGACGCCAGCGGACCCCTGCGCGAGACCGCGGCCCGCTACGTCGGCGACCCAGCGTTCTCCAACCTGCCACGCAAGTTCAAGACGTCGATCTCCGGCTGCAGCCAGCATTGCGTCAACCATGAGATCAACGACGTGGCCTTCGTCGGCGTGCAGAACGAGTCCGGCGAGGCCGGCTTCGACCTGTGGGTGGGTGGTGGTCTGTCGACGAATCCGATGTTCGCCCAGCGGGTGGGCGTGTTCGTCCGACCGGACGAGGTGCCCGAGGTGTGGGCCGGCGTGTGCGGCATCTTCCGCGACTACGGTTACCGACGCTCACGCAACCACGCCCGGCTCAAGTTCCTCGTCGCGGACTGGGGCGTGGCCAGGTTCCGCCAGGTCTTGCAGGAGGAATACCTGCACCGCACGCTGCCGGACGGCGTCGAGCCGCCTGCTTCCCCCTCGCATCGCGACCACATCGGCGTGATAGCCCAGCGCGACGGCAGGATCGCGGTGGGCGCCACGACCGCGTCCGGCCGGACCAGCGGTGTTGCACTGACCGGCGTGGCCGGATTGGCTGAACAGTTCGGCAGCACGCGGGTGCGCACCACGGCGCAGCAGGGCCTGGTGGTGCTGGATCTGTCCCCTGACGACGCCTCGGCGGTGATGGACGGCCTGGCCGGGCTCGGGCTGCAGGCCCGTCCGAGCAACTTCCATCGCGGCACCATCGCCTGCACCGGCATCGAGTTCTGCAAGCTCGCCCTGGTCGAAACCAAGGGGCGGGCCGAGACCATCCGCGCCGAGCTGGAACGGCGACTGCCCGACTTCGACACGCCGATCACCATCAACGTCAACGGCTGCCCGAACTCCTGCGCCCGGTTCCAGGTGGCCGACATCGGGTTCAAGGGTGTGGTGGGCAAGGTCAAGCAGGCCGACGGTTCGTTCGTCGACGCGGATGCGTTCCAGGTGCATCTGGGTGGTCAGCTCGGTGCCGAGGCCGCGTTCGGCCGCAAGTTCCGCGGCCTGAAGGTGACCGCCGAGCAGGCACCGGAGTACGCCGAGCGGGTGCTGACAGGTTATCTGCAGCGGCGCACGCAGGGCGAGAGCTTTGCCGGCTACGTCGCGCGCGCCGAGGAGGAGTGGTTGCTGTGACGGCAGGCGGGCCGTACGAGGCGATCAACGAGCACGGGCGCAGCTGTGGCTGAGCGGGCGGTGCCGTTTCACTGCCCCTACTGCGCCGACGAGGGGCTGCGACCGTTCGGCGAGATCCACGGACAGTGGCGTTGCGGAGCCTGCCAACGCGTCTTTGCTCTGAAATACCTGGGCATTGCCGCGGACTGGAACAGCGCGGCAGCGGCGCCGGAGGTAGCGCAGTGACCGCCTTGGCAGACGGACCGGCACTGGCCGAGCATGCCTGCCGGGAACTCGCCGAGGCAAGCGCGCAGGAGGTGCTGCGCTGGGGGCGCGATCGATACGGCGACAAGCTCTGCGTTGCCTCGTCGATGGCTGACGCGGTGCTGCCGCACCTGGCGGGCCGGGTGCTGCCCGGCATCGACGTCGTATTCCTGGACACCGGTTACCACTTCGCCGAGACACTGGGCATGCGCGACGCGGTCGCGGCGACGCTGCCCGTCACGGTGAGGACGATCCGGCCCCTGCAGACGGTGGCCGAACAGGACGCCGAGTACGGCCCGCGACTGCACGATCGCGATCCGAACCTGTGCTGCGCGCTGCGCAAGGTCGAGCCGTTGCAGCGCGCGCTTCAGCCCTACCAGGCTTGGGCATCCGGGCTGCGGCGTGCCGATTCGCCGAGCCGGGCCGGCGTGCAGGTCGTCGAGTGGGACGCCACCCGCGGGATGCTGAAGCTCAACCCCATCGCCAGCTGGAGCGACGAGCAGGTGGCGGCCTACATCAGCGAGCACAACATCCTGGTGAACCCGCTGCTGGCGGACGGCTACGGGTCGATCGGTTGCGCACCGTGCACCCGCCGGCTGGTCGACGGGGATGACGTCAGGGCCGGGCGCTGGGCCGGCACCAGCAAGACGGAGTGCGGCATTCACACCTGAGCCACAGCGCCGGCCGGCGCTGCCCGATTTCGCGGGCAGCCCACCCGAGCTGGCGGCAAGCCCCTACGCTGATCAGTCATGGGGCGCGCTGACACGCAACGCGCGGACAGGAACAGGGTGACCGAGCTGCCCGCGACCGCGGTGATGATCGTCGACCTGCCGCCGGACCGGATCCGGGAACGGGTCGACGAGGCGATGCAGATCTACGTCGAGGCGATGGGCTACCCAGCAGCCAGTGGCAGCCAACGCGGCGCGCACATGCTCAAGCACACCCGGCATGCCGACTTCCGCTGCCGGGCCGCGCTCGACCACCGGGGCGTGATGCTCGGCTTCGGCTACGGCTACACCAGCCTGCCCGGTCAGTGGTGGCACGACCTGGTGCAGCGGGCCGTGCGCCAGGACACCGATTTCTGGCTGGACAACGCGTTCGAGCTGTCCGAGCTGCACGTCAGCCCGGCGGCGCAGGGCCGGGGCATCGGCGAGCGGGTGCTGCGGTCGCTGGCCGACGGGCTGCCGCACCGGACCATGCTGCTGTCCACACCCGAGGGTGAGAACCGGGCCTGGCGGCTGTACCGGCGACTCGGCTTCGTCGACCTGGCCCGCAATCACCTGTTCCCGGGCGACCATCGACCGTTCGGGGTGCTGGGCAGCATCTTGCCCTTCGACGAGACGCCTGCGGTCAGGTCGGCACCGGCCTGACCCGGACGAAAGCTCAGCGAGCCGAGCTGGACAACGAGAGGTTGTGCCACACCTCGCGGGTCGCCTTCGACCGGTTGAAGGTGATGAAGTGAATGCCCGGGGTGCCCTCGGCCAGGAGCCGCTCGGCAAGCCGGGATGCTTCCTCTATGCCCAATGCCCGGACCGCCTTCGGGTCCTCGGCTACCGCCGCGAACTTGGCCTGCAGCGCGAGCGGAAACGGCGCTCCCGACAGCTGCTCGGATCGCTCGATCGTGGCCATCCGGGTCACCGGCATGATTCCGGCCACGATCGGCACGTCGCAACCGGCCGCGACGACCCGATCGCGCAGGCGGAGGTAGTCATCGGCGTCGAAGAACATCTGGGTGATCGCATAATCGGCACCAGCCCGGCACTTGGCCACGAACCATCTGGTGTCCTCGTCGATCGAGCTCGAGCGCGGGTGCTTGTACGGGAAGGCAGCGACCCCCACGGTGAAGTCGCCGTGCGCGCGGATCAGTTCGACCAGGTCACTGGCGTACTCCAGGCCCTCGTCGTGCTTGACCCACTCGCCCATCGGATCGCCGGGCGGGTCGCCGCGCAGGGCGAGCACATTGGCGATCCCGGCATCGGCGAGCCGGCCGATGATGGAACGCAGCTCGGCAACGGAGTGGCCGACCGCGGTCAGGTGCGCCACCGGTAACAGGGTGGTGTCGGACGCGATCCGCTCGGTGATCTCGATGGTGTGCTCACGGGTCGTCCCACCGGCACCGTAGGTCACCGAGACGAAGTCCGGCTGCAGCGATTCCAGCTCCCGGATGGTGGTCCACAGAATCCGCTCGTCGTCGGCCGTCTTGGGCGGGAAGAACTCGAACGAGAACGTGGGGGTGCCGGTGGCGAAGCAGTCCCTGACCGTGCGTGCCATGCCCCACAGCGTAATGTCCGGACGCGTGGATGCCCGGTATAGCCCCGCTGGCCGGGCGCTGCCGAACCGCCTGGCGGACGAACTGACCGGGTTTCTGGACGGCCAGGTCGAGTTGCTGAGCGAGATGAGCGCCGACCTCGGCTCGCTCGCCGACGCGGCGCGGGCCGCCGTGCTCGACGGCGGCAAGCGACTGCGGCCGACCTTCGCCTACTGGGGCTGGCGCACCGCTCAGCCCGAGGGGGCTGACGGTGAGGACGACCTGGTCCGGGCCGCCGCCAGCCTGGAGCTGCTGCAGGCCTGCGCGTTGGTGCACGACGACGTCATGGACGGCTCCGATACCCGGCGCGGCCGGCCGGCGGCGCACGTGCGCTTCGCCGCCGAGCATGCCCGGGCTGGATGGCCCGGCTCGCCCACCGGTTTCGGCACCGCAGCGGCGATCCTGCTCGGCGACCTGCTGCTGTCCTGGGCCGGTCAGCTGTTCACCACCGGCATCCAGTCACTGCCAGCCGCCCGGGCCGCCGGAGCCGAACGGCAGTTCGACCTGATGCGGACCGAGGTGGTGGCCGGCCAGTTCCTGGATGTGCTGGCCCAGACCCGGGGGCAGTTCGACCCGGATGAAGCGCTGCGGGTGATCCGTTACAAGACCAGCAAGTACACCATCGTCCGGCCCTTGCTGCTGGGAGCCGCGGCGGCCGGCGCGAGTGCTGGCATGCAGGCCGAACTCGCCCGCTACGGGGACCTGCTGGGCGAGGCGTTCCAGTTGCGCGATGACCTGCTGGGCGTCTTCGGCGACCCGGCCGAGACCGGCAAGCCGGCCGGCGACGACCTGCGCGAGGGCAAGCGCACGCTGCTGGTGGCGCTGGCCATGTCCGGCGGCGACACCGGGGTGCGTCGGCTGCTGCAGGAGTGCGTGGGCAACCCCGAACTGTCCGAGGCCGAGGTCGAGGAGTTGCGCAGTGCGCTGGGGCCGGCCGCCCGGCAGGTGGAGCATCGGATCACCGCCAGGGCGGCCGATGCGGTGGGCTGCCTGTCCGACGCGGTGGGACCGGAGGCCCAGCGTGCCTTGGTCGAACTCGCCGACGCCGCCGCGCATCGCCGGTTCTGATCCGGAACGCACTCCGGCCCGGCCCAGCTGCCCTGCCACCGCTGAGCGCTGCTGCCCGGCTGGCGGCGGGGTCTGCCACCATGAGTGCATGACGGCGGGGCTGGGCACGGCGAGCGAGCTGGTCCGGCCGCCCATCGCCCGGATCGATCATGCGATCCAGAGCTGGCGGTTGCGCACCATCGGCCTGGTCGGCCTGATCGGCAGCCTGCTGGTCGCGATCGGCAGCTTCGGCGCCGGTGCGCTGCCCGCCAACGACCCGAGCCGCACCTTCCCGGTGCTCGGCTTGCTGCGCCGGGGCCAGGCCGGCCTGCACGCGGCGCTCGCCCTCTACTACCTCGGGCTCGTCCTACTCGTGGTGGCCTGGCTGGTGCTGGGCCGGGTGCTGCTGACCGGCTCGGCCGGCGGGCGGGCGCTGATCGGTCGCACGGTGATCGGCCGGGCCGCGCTGCGGCGGGTGATGCTGGCCTGGATGACCCCCCTGCTCGCTGCCATGCCGTTGGCGAGTTCCGACCTTTACAGCTACGCCGCGCAGGCCCAGATCGCCCGCCGGGGCCTCGACCCTTACAACGCGACACCTGCTGACCTGCCGACGGTCGACCTGGGAAAGTTCCTGGACAACGTGGCCTGGAAGTGGGTCGACACACCGTCTCCGTACGGCCCGCTCTGGGTGGCGGTGACCAAGTGGGTAGCGGTCGGCACCGGCGATCACGCCCTGATCAGCGTGCTGTTGCTGCGCTTGCTGCCCTTCGCCGGCGTGCTGTCGCTGACCTGGTTGCTGCCGGTGCTTGCCGACCGGTACGGTCACCGGCCCGACCTCGCCGTCTGGCTGTCCGTCGGTAACCCGCTGATCCTGATCCACGCGGTGGGCGGCGGCCACAACGATGCGGTGATGGTCGCATTGCTGGTGGCCGGGCTGGTGGCCGTGAGCACACCGGGGGCGAACTGGCGGCACCTGGTTGCCGGCCTGGTGCTGACCACGCTCGCCGCGGGCATCAAGTCGCCGGGGTTGATCGCCGTCGCGTTCGCCGTGCCGATCTATCTCGCCGGCCGCGCGCGGCCACCGGTGCGGCTCTGGCTCCGGTACTGCGCGCTCGCGGCGGCCGTCACGGTGGCCGTCTTCGCCGTGGTGTCGGCGATCGCGGGCGTCGGGCTGGGCTGGATCAAACAGGTGAGCTCGGGTGCGCCGGTGATCAACTTCATGTCGCTGCCGACGCTGCTCGCCGTGCTGTACCGGGTGATCATCGGCGCCGCACACGCGGGCACCGTGGTCGACGGCACCGTTCGCGGCTTTCGCACCGTCGGCACCGTGGTGAGCGCGGTGGTGCTGGTCTGGCTGTGGTTGCGAGCCGTGCAGCGCAACGCTGACCCGAAGGCTGCGCTCCGGCTGCTGACGGTGGCGCTGTTCACGGTGGTGGTGCTCGGACCTGCGGTGCAGCCGTGGTACTTCAGCTGGGCGGTCACGGTGGGATCGGTGCTGCTGCTGTCGCCGCGCAAGATCTTCTGGGTTGCCACCGGTTCGATCGGGCTGACCCTGCTGACCCGGCCGATGGGCTCCAGCCTGGAGGCGGTGGCCTACATCTCCGCGGTCATCGTCGCGGGCCTGGCGGCCCGGGCGCTGCTCGGCCCGGTTGTGCGTCCCGCTGGTGCAGCGGCTGCCGTCACCGGTCTTGGCGACGGCCTAGGTACACCCACACGCTCAGCGTCAGCAGGATCAGCGTGAAACCGAAGCCGAGGTCCTCCACCGGGGCGTAGGCCAGCCGCAGCCCGAGGATGTCCGAGGCACGGTAGCGAACCACGCCCCGCCCGGTCAGCACCCCGTTGAAGGCCAGCTGAAAGCAGGCCAGGATCGCATAGGCAGTCCAGAATGCCTTGCGCCGCACTAGCCGGGTGCGCAGCACCAGCAGGTCGACCAACACGGTAAGGACGACGCCGGCGGCCGACAGTGCCGTGTAGCTCATCGCCGGCTCGGCTCGTCGCCGATCCGCCAGCCCGGCCGGCACCTGCGCACCGCCTCCAGGGTGAGCACCGCGCAGACCGGGATGACGGCGAAGAACAGCGCCTCCTCCAGTGGCAGGCCGGCCAGCCGGACGCCGGTGAGGTACCGGTAGTCGAAGGACCACTGGTGCCGGTGGATGGCGTACAGATCCCAGACCACGCCGAGCGCCAGAGCGGGCAGCACCGCTCCGGCCAGCCGCCGCCAGCGTCGGTACACCCCGGTCCCCAGCACGAGCTCGAGCGGGGCGGTAGCCACCAGGCAACCCGCCAGCAGGATCAGGTAGAGCAGGTGACGCATGCCGACCCTCCCCGCTCGCCGCTGCCAGGCCTCGCCGCCGCCAGGATCAGAACGCGGCTGCCTGCGCCCGCCGCTTGACCTCGGTGCCCCGGTTCTCAGCCAGCGCCTGGGCCGGCGTGCCGGGCAGACTGTCGTCGGCCCGCAACAGCCAGTCGATGACTTCCTCGTCGGAGTAGCCACCGTCACGCAGCAGGGTGATCACGCTCGGCAGGCCTTTGAGCACCACACCCTGGCTGACGAAGATCCGCGGCAGCGCGCGCCGACCCTGCTCGTCCCGGGTGATCACCAGCCGCCCGTCCTTGATCAGCTGGTGCACCTTGGTGATCGGCAGGTCGAGCAGCTCGGCCGCGTCCGGCAGCGTGATGAGCTGGTAATCCTCGCCCTGTGCAGCGGGCTGAGCGGAAGACATGCCCACCAAGTTAGCCGATCCGGCCAGCGCGGCAGCGGTCGCCGCTCACAGCACCCGCCAGCCGCGAACCGGCTCCGGGGACTCGGCGGCGTCGAGGTCGGTCCAGGGCCGCGCGGAGCCGTAGATGCTGGCCAGCGCCTGCCCGGCCCGGACTCCGGCGGGAAAGGGCTGACGAGCTATCCGGCGCCGCAACTCGTCGACGGGTGCCGGCTGTCGCGACGCGGCAATCACCACGTTGCCGAAACGGCGGCCACGCAGCACATCGCTGGAGCTCACCAGAGCCAGCTCCGGCAGCACCGGCACCATCGCGGCCAGCGCGCGTCGCAGGTAGGCGAAGCCAGGGTCGTCCACCAGGTTGGCCAGCAGCAAGCCGCCCGGCGCGAGCACCCTCGCCACGTCGGCGAAGAATTCCGCCGTGGTCAGCGGGGCCGGCACCCGGCCGTCGGCGTAGGCATCCAGGATGACCAGCTGCGCGCTGCCGTCGGCCAGCCCGGCGAGCCCGGCACGCCCGTCCACCGGCCGGACACGGATCCGGTGGTTGCGCGGCAGTGGAAGCTTGGCGCGGATCAGCTCGGTCAGCTCCTGGTCCGGCTCGAGCACGATCTGCGTCGAACCGGGCCGGACGGTGGCCAGATAACGGGGCATCGTCAGTGCGCCACCGCCGATATGCGTGACCGCGAGCGGGCCGGCCTCGAAGTAGCTCTCGATGACGCTGGCGAAGTACTGGATGTACTCGAAGTCCAGGTACGTCGGGTCGTCGAGGTCGACGTAGGACTGCCGGACGTCGTCCATCAGCAGCATGAAGCCGCCGGGGTGGTCGGTGTCGGCCACCAGCTCGATGCGCGGCCGCGAGTCCATGCCCAGCACCCTAGCGGGGGTGGCCCGCAGCGACCCGGGCACCGGTCCAGCTGAGAATCAGGCCAGGCCCGGTCCGGACGAACCGGTCGCGGCGCGCCCGGTGCGTGCACGGGGCGAACGGGATGCCGACCTAGAATCGGTCCGTGCAGACCGCCCCGCCCGACCGCCTGCTCGGCCGCGTGCTCGAAGGCCGCTACCGGGTCGTCGAGCGGTTGGCGCGTGGTGGCATGTCGACGGTCTACAGCGCGATGGACGAGCGCCTGGAGCGCCCGGTGGCGGTGAAGGTGATGTCCTCCACCCTGTCGGCGGACCCCGCCTTCGCCGACCGCTTCGCCCGCGAGGCACGGGTCGCGGCCAAGCTGGCGCACGTCAACGCGGTTTCGGTGTACGACCAGGGCGTCGACGGCGAGCACGTGTTTCTGGTGATGGAACTGGTCACCGGCCGTACCCTGCGCGACCTGCTGCGCGAGCGCGGGCGGCTCAACGCCGCGCAGGCTGTCTCCATCATGGAACCGGTGCTGGCCGCGCTGGCCGCCGCGCACCGCGCCGGGCTGGTGCACCGCGACGTGAAGCCGGAGAACATCCTGCTGTCCGACGACGGTGTGGTGAAGGTGGCCGACTTCGGCCTGGCCCGGGCCATCGAGGCGGATGCGAGCAGCACCCGCACCGGGCTGATGATGGGCACGGTCGCCTACTGCCCACCCGAGCAGATCTCCCGCGGTGCGGCCGACGCGCGCTCGGACGTCTACTCGGCCGGCGTGGTGTTGTTCGAGCTGCTCACCGGGCGCGCCCCGTTCACCGGCGACAGCGCGATGGCGGTGGCCTACCAGCACGTCCATTCCGACGTTCCCGCCCCGTCCCGGTTGCGTCCCGACGTGCCGCGCGCGCTGGACGAGCTGGTGCTGCGAGCGACGAGCCGCGAGCCGTCCGGCCGCCCGCTGGACGCCGGCGCCCTGCTCGCGGAGTTGCACGACGTCCGGGTCGATCTCGGCCTGCCGGTCACCCCGGTGCCGCGTCGCCGGGCGCCGGCGGCGGACCTGACCGACACCCAGCAGCTGGGGCGCGTGGCTGACGGTCATCCGTCCGTGCCGCCCTACCCGCCCGGGCCTGCCGGCATCGGCCCGGACCGGGTCCGGACGGCGCCGACCCGGGGCCAGTTCCGCGGCACCGACACCCAGTTCGCCTCACCCGCCCGGCCGGCCGCGAGCGCCACGACGAAGCCAGGACGGCCCGGCCGGCCGCCGCTGACGCGCCGCCAGCGCGCCCGCCGCCGCAGCGCATTCTGGATCGTGCTGGTCGTGCTGCTCGGCCTGCTCACCGGTTGGGGCGCGTGGTACCTGGCGGTCGGCCGGTACAAGCAGGTCCCCTCGGTCTCCGGCCAGGTCCAGTCGGCAGCCACCCAGCTGCTGCGCAAGGACGGCTTCAGCGTCAACGCCCAGACGGAGCAGGCATTCTCCGAGACGGTGCCGGTGGGTACGGTACTGGGCACCCATCCCGGAGCCGGCGCGCATGTGCTGGGCGGCAAGCTCATCCAGCTGGTGGTGTCCAAGGGTCCGGAGCGTTTCGTCGTGCCGGCCACCACGAACCTCAGCTACCAACAGGTCCAGGCGGCCTTCGCCTCGATCCCGGTGAATCTGAACCGCAAGGACGTGGCCGACGGCACCGGCAAGTTCGCCAGCGGCAAGGTGATGCGCACCGATCCGGCGGCCGGCGCCAAGGTGAAGCGCGACCAGACCGTGACGGTGTACGTCTCCACCGGGCCGCCGATCGTCACGGTGCCGGGCGTGACCAACCAGGTGCAGGCTGATGCGACCGCCACCCTGACTCAGGCCGGGTTCAAGGTCGATGCCAGCGCCTCGGACTACTCGCAGAAGGTGCCGGCGGGCACGGTCATCGCGCAGGATCCGGCAGGTGGGGCGAGCGAGCCCAAGTTCAGCACCGTCAAGCTGGTGATCTCCAAAGGTCCGCCGCTGGTGACCTTGCCGCGCATCTCCACCGGAACCAGCTACGACGACGCGAAGGCGCAGCTGGAGGCGCTCGGGCTGAAGGTGCAGAAGGACGATTCCTACGACGGCGGCCTGTTCAACCGGGTGGTCGGCATGAGCCCCGGCGCCGGCAAGCAGGTGCCGGTCGGCTCCACAGTCGTGCTGCGCGTCGTCTAGCTTTCCTGCCATGGTGATCGTGATGGCCCCGGCCGCAACCCAGTCCGACATCGATGCAGTGATCAGCCAGGTGGAGGTGCACGGCGGCCAGGCTTTCGTCAGCCGCGGTGTCACCCGCACCATCATCGGCGTGATCGGCACCGAGTCGGTACTGGAGACGATCGACGTGTCGGGCCTGCGCGGGGTTGCGGACACCAAGCGGATCACCGCGCCGTACAAGCTCGTGTCGGCCGACAACCACACTCGCCGCACGACCATCCGGGTCGGCGGGGTGCCGATCGGGCCGGACACCTTCACCCTCATCGCCGGACCGTGCGCGGTGGAGACCGCGGAGCAGACGATGGAATCGGCGCAGCTGGCCAAGCGCGCCGGCGCGACCTTGCTGCGCGGCGGCGCGTACAAACCACGCAGCTCCCCCTACGCGTTTCAGGGTCTGGCGCTGGACGGGCTGCGGATCCTGGCCGAGGTGCGCGAGCAGACCGGCCTGCCGGTGGTCACCGAGGTGCTGGACGTCAAGGATGTCGACGACGTGGCCGAGTACGCGGACATGCTGCAGATCGGCACCCGCAACATGCAGAACTTCGGGTTGCTGCAGGCGGTCGGCAGCGTCGGCAAGCCGGTGATGCTCAAGCGGGGGCTGTCTGCCACCTACGAGGAATGGCTGATGGCGGCGGAGTACATCGCCCAGCGCGGCAACCTCGACATAGTGCTCTGCGAGCGCGGCATCCGCTCCTTCGAGCCGGCCATCCGCAACATGCTGGACGTCTCGGCGGTGCCGATGGTTCAGGCGCTGTCCCACCTGCCGGTGATCGTCGACCCGTCTCATTCGGCCGGCCGGCGGGACCTGGTGGTGCCGCTGGCGCGGGCCGGTATTGCCGCCGGCGCCGACGGCGTCATGGTCGACGTGCATCCGCGACCGGAACAAGCCCTGGTAGATGGCGCACAGGCGCTGACCGGCGCGTCGCTGGACGAGCTGGCGCAGGTGGTGGCGACGCTGCCACCTCTGCTCGGGCGAACCTCGGCCGCACATCGGGCAGGCTGATTCCACGCATTCTGCAACAGCGGCGCGAGCTGGGCGTCTTAGCTGCGAAACAGGAAATTCCTGGCAGCGGAGACGGAGGTGGGCCGATGCTGGCCCGCGGAGTGGAGTACACGATGCCCGATGGTGCGGTGAGCACGGGGCTGGCGAGCTCGTTCGATGCGCTCTATCAGGACCAGTGGTGGCCGATGCTGCGGCTGGCCACCGGGCTGGTCGACCAGGCCAGCGCGGCTGAGGACGTGGTGCAGGACGCGTTCGCCGCGCTGTACCGGCGTTGGGACAAGATCCGCGAGCCCGCGGCGGCTGTCGGTTACCTGCGCATCAGCGTGGTCAACGGTTGCCGGTCGGCATTGCGACGCCGCGGCGTCGCGCGCAGGCATCTGCGCTCGGTCGGCGAGCCGCCGGCCGAGGCTGCGGACGCCAGCAGCCTGCTCGGTGCCGAGCACGCCATGGTGCGCACGGCGCTGGCCGCGCTGCCTGACCGGCAACGCGAGGTTCTCACCCTGCGCTACCTGGCCGATCTGTCCGATTCCGAGATCGCCGAGGCGACCGGACTATCACCGGGCGGGGTCCGTTCCGCCTCCAGCCGTGGCCTGGCCGCGCTGCGCAGCACCTTGGGAGGGCAGCTGTGAACGACATCGACTTCGAGAACGAGCTCAAGCAGAAACTGAACCGCTCGATCGACGCCGAGGTGGGTCCCCGGCGACAGCCACCAGCGTTCCAGATTCCCGAGACTCAGCACCGGATCAGGCCGTGGCTGGTGCCGCTGGCCGCCGCCGCCGCGGTTGTCGTGGTGGTGGCCGGGACAGCGAGTGCGACGCACCTGTTGAGCCAGAAGCATTCCACGGCGCCGGCCACCCCGGGACCCTCGTTGTCAGTGCCCCCGAGCCCGACCACGACGCCCTCGATCAGCCGGCCGGCGCCGTCGAGCTCACATACCGCCGCCTCGACATCGGCAAAGCCGCCGTCGATCCAGCTGACCCCGGTGGGCAATGCTCAGTTGGCCCTGCCCAACGGCTGGGTCGCCCGGGACTTCCGCCAGTATCTGCCCCCGAACCAGAATCCGGTCCTGAGCGGGCAATCCTGGTGCCTGACGCCGTCCGACGTTGCGCCGAGCACCGCATTCGAAGCGTGCCCGATCGAATTCATCGAGTTGCCCCTGATCGACAAGGACAACCTCGATCCATCGTTCCAGGGCGCCTCACCGAGCAATCCGGAATACTGCGGGCACGTAACCGCGCAAGACATCACCCACACCGCAGGCGTGGCATTGTTCGGCGGCCGTACCGCCATTCATGACACCTGGGGTCGGACCTGCCCGGACACCGGCGTGCGGCACGAGCAAGAGCAGTATGTGATTCCGACGGGTCCCGGCTACGTGTTCTTCTCGGGCAAGCCGGCCAGTTCGATCCAACCGGCTCTGGAGTTCATCGGCGCGCACTCGCAGCTGTCGAAGGCCTCGAACGCAATCCCGTACTACGACGCAGGCACGGTGCAGTCGATCACTCAGGTACCCGGAAGCTATCGGGTCGTGCTGCAGCGCGATGTGCTGCCGGTTGAGGATGCCGGGGTCGACAGCGGGCCGGCTCAGTCGACCTACTACGTGCCGCTGACCATCGACCAGTCCGAGTTGCTACAGCTCAAAGTCGGCAACAAGATCAGCGTCTACACCGACGGCACCAACACCCACGACATCGCGATGGACTATGCCAGCGGCTGATCAGCCGACGATCGATGACGACAGCGGGCTCGTCCGGCTGGCTTCCGGCTTCGGTTGCCAGCCGGGCGGCCCGAAGGCGTAACCGAGTTTGGCCTTGACGCCGCGAGCCCTTTTCACGTCGCGACCCAGGGCGGCAAACTCGCCGAAGGCCACCTTGAACGGGTTGTACGTGTCGATGTTCTTCGTCAAGCCGTACCGCGGCCGGCGGGTCTCCGGAACGAACGAACGGAACATCCGGTCCCAGATGATCAGGATGCCCGCGTAGTTGACGTCCAGGTAGTCGGCGTCACTGCCGTGGTGAACGCGGTGGTGTGACGGCGTGTTGAAGACCGCCTCGAACCAGGTCGGCAGCCTGCCGATCTTCTCGGTGTGCAGGAAGAACTGGTACAGCAGGCTCCAGGCCATCGCGGTGAAGATGACCCAGGGCGGGATGCCGATCAGTGCCAGCGGCATCCAGAACGGCAGCGTCAGCATGGGGGTCCACTTCTGCCGGAGCGCGGTGGAGAAGTTGTAGTGCTGGGACGAATGGTGCACGACGTGGCCCGCCCAGAAGAACCGGACCCGGTGCGACACCCGGTGGAAGGCGTAGTAGGCAAGGTCGTCGGAGAAGAACACGATCACCCAGGTCCACCAGTCGTGCGGGCTGAGCCGCAACGGCGTCCATTCCCACAGGCCGGCGTAGACGACGAGAACCACCAGCCGCCAGAACAGGTTGACGACCGAGTAGCCGATGCCCATCAGCAGGCTGGTGCGGGTGTCGGCCGGCTGGTAGCCGACCGCCGGGACCTGACTGTCACCGAGCTGGAACTGATCGTGATGCAGCACGTGAATGGCCACGATCTCCAGCAGGACGAAGAACACGAACACCGGGATCGCGTACATGATCGGATCGTGGATGGACATCGGCTCGCTCCGTCTCGCCAACTTACCGCTCGGTAAGATTACCGAACGGTAAGCTAGCCGGCATGGCTTCGGCAAGGCTCAGTCGCCCGCAACGGGAGGCACAGATGCTCGAGGTGGCCACCGAGGTCTTCTGCGAGCGCGGCTATGCCGGGGCGGCCATGAACGAGATCGCGGCGCGCTGCGACGTGACGAAGCCGATGCTGTATCTCTACTTCGAATCCAAGGAACAGCTCTACCTGGCGTGCCTGCGGTTCGTCGGCGACGGGCTGATCGAGGCCGTCGAGAGCGCGGTGGCTGCCGCGCAGACGCCAGTCGAGCAGGTGCTGGCAGCAGCGGCCGGACTCTTCAGCTTCGCCGAACAGCGCAATCGGGCGTGGTGGGGCGTCATCTATGGCGAGACGGCACCGGCCGACACGACAGTCGCCGAGGCCACGAACCTCTACCGGGACCGCATCTTCACAATGGTTGCCCGGTCCGTGAGCAGCATCCTCGACGACCCGCTCGACGTAGAGGTAGCCACGCATGCCCTTATCGGAGCAGGCGAATCGCTGTTGCGCTGGTGGGTGGCGCGACCGGAGCTGACTGCCGCGCAGCTGCAGGCACGGCTGGTGGCGGTGCTGTCCCCCTTCCTGGGAACAGCTAGCAGCGTTTGATGCGCTGGTTGAGCCGCGGCTGTTGGGCGCTCCTCAAGCCACGGCCGGGGGGATCCACCAGGGCAGGCCCGCGCGCATGGCGCACGGCGACCAGCTGCTGCTCGGCGCGATCGAAGTCCTGCACCGGCACCCAGTGCGGGATCCGGTCCATCACCCTGGCGATCGTCCGGGCCTGCTCGGACCGAGAGCTGCCCACATGCTTGTGCGGCCCCGGGACTCCAGCTGATGGATCACGGCGCGCCAGACCGCTTGCAGCTGCCGGCCAAGGGTCTCCAGTGCGTGCAGTTCGGCCAGCAGATCGTCGTCAGAGATTTGGTCAGCGAACCGAGAGAAATCTGGGCTCGGTAGTCACCTTCGACCGAGGCGCAGGCCAGCAGCGCGGCACGGGCCACTCCCGGATTCACCGACGCCTCGATCATGTTGCCGGCATTACGCAGGGGGTCTGACAAAACACCCCACAGGCGGCGTCAGCCACACCGTGCACGCACCCTCACCACGCAGAGGCATGCGCAGTCACCGCCCACTGCGAATGCCGACGCCGTTACCGCGGCGCGCGGACACGCCGGTCAGCCGAGAACGAGCGGTTTCAGCACGTCGACGGCACGATCGATGCCGTCGTCGTCGATGTCCAGATGCGTGACCAGCCGCAGGAACTGCGGGCCTAGTGCGGACACCAGCACGCCCTGCTCGGCAGCGGCCCGCGCCACGCCGGCGGCATCGGGCACCGCGAGCACCACGATGTTGGTCTCGGTCAGCGCCGGGTCCGATCCCAGCTCCGCCGCCAACCGCGCCGCCCGGGCATGGTCGTCAGCAAGCCGTTTCACGTTGTGCTCCAGGGCGAAAAGGCCGGCGGCAGCCAGGATGCCGACCTGTCGCATCCCGCCGCCGTACCGCTTGCGCCAGACCCGCGCCTCGGCGATCCGTTCCTTCGAGGACACCAGTACCGAGCCGACCGGCGCGCCGAGGCCCTTGGACAGACACACCGACACCGTGTCGAAACCGGCAGCCAGTTCGGCCAGCGCGACTCCGCTGGCAACGTGGGCGTTCCAGAGCCGGGCGCCGTCCAGGTGCAGGCCCAGCCCGTGTTCGCGCGCCAGCGACTGCACCGCGCGCACCTCATCAGGTGGCTGCACCGTGCCGCCGCCGAAGTTGTGGGTGTTTTCCACCGCCACCGCAGCGGTCGAGACCAGATACGGACCGGCATTCGGCGTGATGGTGGCCGCAACCTCCTTGACCGACAACAACCCGCGCTCGGCGTACCAGGTGCGGGTGGTGATGCCCGAGAAGACCGCCGCCGCACCCAACTCGGCCCGCACCACGTGCGCGGTCTGGTCGCACACCAGCTCCTGCCCGGGTTTCACCAGCAAGCGCAGTCCCAACTGGTTCGCCATCGAGCCGGACGGGGCGAACAGGCCGGCCTCGTAGCCGAGCAGCCGGGCCACCCGCGTTTCCAGCTCGGCGACGGTCAGGTCATCGCCGTAAACGTCGTCGCCCACATCGGCAGCCGCCATCGCGGCACGCATCTGCGGGGTGGGCCGGGTGACGGTGTCGCTACGCAGGTCGACGGTCACGACTCCTCCTGCCGGCGCCGGTCGGCCACCAGCCGCTCGGCCACCCGGAACGCCAGCTCCAGCGACTGCTCGATGTTCAGCCGTGGATCGCACGCCGTCTCATAGCGGCGGGACAGATCGTCGGCAGTCAACTCCGCCGACCCGCCGATGCACTCGGTCACGTCGTCGCCGGTCAGTTCGACGTGCAGGCCGCCCGGGTGGGTGCCCAGCTCGGCGTGCACGTCGAAGAAGCCGTCCACCTCATCGAGAATGCGGTCCAGGTGCCGGGTCTTGACGCCGGTCGCGGTCTCCTCTGTGTTGCCGTGCATCGGGTCGCACTGCCACACCACCTGATGGCCGGTCGCCCGCACCGCCTCCACCAGCGGAGGTAGCAGGTCACGCACCTTGGTGTTGCTCATCCTGCTGATCAGCGTCAGCCGACCCGGCACGCCGTCCGGATCGAGCCGCTCGACCAGCTCAGTAGCGATAGCCGGTGTCGTCGTCGGCCCGAGCTTCACCCCGATGGGGTTGGCGATCCGGGACACGAAGTCCAGGTGCGCCCCGTCCAGCTGCCGGGTCCGCTCCCCTACCCACACGTAATGCCCGGAGAGGTCGTAGGCCTTGCCGTTCTCGACCCGGGTGAGTGCCCGCTCGTAATCCAGGATGAGCGCCTCATGGCTGGCGTAGAGCTCGACGCCCTCCAGCGCGGCATCATGTACGCCGCACGCCCGCATGAACCGCACCGCGCGATCGATCTCGCCCGCCAGCTGCTCGTACCGGCCGCCGGTGTGCGTGCTGCGCGCGAACTCGGTGTTCCAGGAGTGCACCTTCTCCAGCGACGCCAAGCCGCCGGCGGCGTAGGCGCGCATCAGGTTGAGCGTGCTGGCCGCGGTGGAGTACGCACGCAGCAGCCGCCGCGGGTCCGGCACCCGGGCCTCGGCATCTGCACGCAGCTCGTTCACCATGTCGCCGCGGTAGGACGGCAAGCCCAGTGCGTCGATATCCCCCGAACGCGGCTTGGCGTACTGGCCGGCCATCCGGCCCAGCTTCACCACCGGCATCGAAGCCCCGTACGTCAGCACCACCGCCATCTGCAGCAGCACCCGCACCTTGCCGGCCACATCCGCCTGGGAGGACGTTTCGAACGTCTCCGCACAATCACCGCCCTGCAGCAGGAACGCCTCGCCCCGGGCGACCTGCGCCAATCTGGCGGTCAGCGCATCGACCTCGTCGGCCACCACCAGCGGTGGCCGGCCGGCCAGCTCGGCCGCAACCTCGTGCAACACGCGCTGATCGGGCCAGCGCGGCTGCTGTGCCGCAGCGAGCTCGCGCCAGGCGTCGAGCTCACCGTCGGCGGGGGCGAACACGGACTGCTCGGACTGGATGCTCACGTTCACGCTTTCAGGGTAGGCAGGTGGCCGGACGGCCCGGATGCCGGTGACGACCGGTGGCCGCGCGGGCCGTCAGCCGGCCTCAGCGGTGCTGGCCTCTCATGCGGCACGGTCTTCGCGCAAGCGGCTCATCCGACACGGTCTTCGCGCAAGCGGCTCATCCGAAAAAGACCTCGGCTTCGGCGTAGAACTCACGCGGCACCGTCTTGAGCACCGTCGTCGCATCAGCCAGCGGGACGCGCACGATGTTGGTACCGCGCAGCGCGACCATCTTGCCCCAGTCCCCGTCGTTGGCCGCATCCACCGCGTGCAGGCCGAACCGGGTGGCCAGGACCCGGTCGAACGCGGTCGGGGTACCGCCTCGCTGGATGTGGCCCAGCACCGTGGTGCGGGCCTCCTTGCCGGTGCGCTTCTCGATCTCGCCGGCCAGCCACTCGCCGATGCCGCCGAGCCGGACGTGGCCGAAGGCGTCCAGTCCCTTGTCCACCGTCGCGTTCTCGCCGCCGTCCGGGGTAGCCCCCTCGGCCACCACGATGATCGGGGCGTAGTGCGACTGGAACCGGCTTTCCACGTAAGCACAAACCCGTTCCAGGGAGAAGGGCTGCTCCGGAATCAGGATGACGTTGGCACCACCCGCCAGGCCCGCGTGCAGCGCGATCCAGCCGGCGTGCCGGCCCATCACCTCGACGATCAGCGCCCGGTGGTGCGACTCGGCCGTGGTGTGCAGCCGGTCGATGGCCTCCATCGCGATGTTCACGGCGGTGTCGAAGCCGAAGGTGTAGTCGGTGGCGTTCAGATCGTTGTCGATCGTCTTCGGTACGCCGACCACGTTGACGCCGAGATCATGCAGCTTGGTGGCGACCCCGAGGGTGTCCTCGCCGCCGATCGCGATCAGCGCGTCCACCCCGGTCTGCGCCAGGTTCTGCTGGATCTGCTCCACCCCGCCGTCGATCTTGAACGGGTTGGTCCGGGACGAGCCCAAGATGGTGCCACCGCGCGGCAGGATGCCACGCACCTCCGCGATGCCCAGCGGCGTGGTCAGACCCTCCAGCGGCCCGCGCCAGCCGTCCCGGAATCCGACGAACTCGTGGCCGTACACCCCGACGCCCTTGCGGACCACGCCGCGGATCACCGCGTTCAAGCCAGGGCAGTCGCCGCCGCCGGTGAGCACGCCGATGCGCATGTCAGCCGTCCCTTCAGATCAACCAGAAGTGTGTGACGTCGCTGTCGATCAGGCAGCATAGCGAGGTGGCTCACACCCGCTGACCATCAGGTTCCGGCGAGCACGCCGTTGATCGCCTTCCACCGGGCAAGGTTGTGCCGCGCATCGGCCAGCGCGTCGTGTGCGTCCGGACCGGCGGCCGGCAGCGGCGGGCTGCCGGCCTGCTCCCAGAACTGCCGCAGCTCATGGGTGAACCGCGGGATCTGTCGCGGCAGCGCGCGCATGTCACCCCAGAGCTGGGCCAGCACGACGTGGTCATAGCTGGCCATCCACGCCCACAGCTCGATCGGCTCGCCCGGCTCCAGCAGGAAGGCGAGCAGCTCGTCGCGGATCCGCGCCCGCGACCGCCACACCGGCGAGGCGGGTCCCGGCAGCTGGTTGAGCACGTTGCGTCGCACCCAGTCGATCGCCCGGTCCGGGTCGAACTCGGTGGACACCGCGTAGAACTCCCGCCCGGTCTCGTCCACCACACCGATGGACACGAGCGTGATGACGGTGCCGTCCTCGATGAACTCGCAGTCGTAGAAGTAGCGCACCGCTCAGCTGGCTCGCTCTTCCGGCACCCGATCGTCGGTGGTGCTGCCTACCGCGTCGGCGTGGCCGATGCCCCGCCGCGCACCGAAGCCGAGGTCGGCGCCGGTCTGCAGCTTCACCTTGGCCGCGTAGCTGTCGACGTACTCCTGGCCGGACAGCTGCATCAACTCGTACATGATCTCGTCGGTCATGGAACGCTCGACGAACCGGTCGCCGGCCAGCCCCTCGTACCGGGAGAAGTCGAGCGGTGCACCGAAGCGGATGCCCGGTCGGGGGCGCAGGTGCGGCACCTTGCGCCCGGTCGGCATCGTCTTCTCGGTATCGATCATCGCCACCGGGATCACCGGTACCCTGGCTTCCAGCGCCATCCGCGCGACACCGGTCTTGCCCTTGTAGAGCCGGCCGTCGGGCGATCGGGTGCCTTCGGGGTAGATGCCGAGCAGGTGCCCCTGCTTGAGAATCCGCACCCCCGCGGTCAGCGCCCCGCGCGCTGCGTCCGCATCGTCGCGATCGATCGGCACTTGGCCGACGCCGGAGAAGAACACCCGCGACAACAGCCCCTTGAGTCCAGGCGTGGTGAAGTACTCGGCCTTGGCCAGGAACGTGACCCGCCGCTTGACCATCACCGGCATGAAGAAGGAGTCGGAGAACGACAGGTGGTTGCTGGCCAGGATCGCGCCGCCGTGCTCGGGAATGTTTTCCAAGCCTTCGGTATAGGGGCGCCAGATCAGCTTCAGCCACGGCCCTATGCCGACGAACTTCAGAAACCAGTACAGCAACTCGACGGGCCCCCTGAGCTCCGATGTTTACCTGACGATAGTCGCCACCCCGCGATCCGGACAATCGCAGCCGCTAGTATCCGCCCGGCCGCCGTCGCCCCGGCCGCCGCCGTGACCGGGCCGACGGCGCGCCGCATCGCGTAGCCAGATGCCAGCAGGAGACGGCATGATGGGTGCCGAGCGCGTGCTGACCAGGCACCCATGCGGACCGTGGCACGAATCGGCACCAGTGGGCACCAATCGGCAGGCACCAATCGGCAGGCACCAATCGGCAGGCGAGAGGATCCAGCAGTGACATCGCAGTTGCCGGTGGTGGCCGGCGCCGAACCGTTCAGCGCGGATGGCACCGGCGACAACGGTCGCATCGGCGTGCTCGTCAGCCACGGATTCACCGGCAGCCCGTTCAGCATGCGCCCATGGGGCGAGCACCTGGCAGCGGCCGGCTACACCGTCCGACTGCCCCGGTTGCCCGGTCACGGAACCACCTGGCAGGACCTGAACCGGACGAAGTGGACCGACTGGTACGCCGAGGTGCGCAAGGCCTATCTCGAGCTTGCCGGCCGCTGCGACGCGGTCTTCTGCTGCGGGCTCTCGATGGGCGGCGCCCTGATGTTGCGGCTGGCCGAGGAGTTCGCGCAGGACGACAAGCTGGCCGGGTTGGTGCTGGTCAATCCAGCCATTGCGATCGCGCGCAAGGACGCCCAGTTCGCCAAATACATCGCGTGGGCCGTGCCGTCCCGCCCGGGCATCGGCAACGACATCAAGAAGAGCGGTGTCACCGAGCACGGCTACGACAAGACCCCGCTGCGGGCCTTCGTCTCGATGCAGGACATGTGGCGGCTGATCCGGGCCGACCTGGGCAAGATTCGGGCACCGATCCTCTACTTCCACTCCACCGAGGATCACGTGGTGGACCCGCTCTCCGGCCAACTGCTGCACGCCGGAGCGGTGAACACCTCGGTCACCGAGATCGCGCTGGAGAACAGCTTTCACGTGGCAACCCTGGACAACGACGCGCCGATCATCTTCGAGCGGAGTGTCGAGTTCATCCAGTCCCGGGTGCGCGCGTGACGACCCCGGCCTCGCACCGCGGACGGCGCGACAACGGGCTCGACTCGGAGGCCTACCTGCCGGTTGCCGACGTCGACCCGCGACTGGCCGATCACCTGCTCGACGTGCTCGGCCTGCGTGAGGTGCCTGCCTATGTGGAGCCGACCAGCGAGGCGCTGACCGCCGACCGCCTCTTCGTGGCCGCCGACCAGACCGATGCCGCGAGGCAGGTGCTCACCGACCTTGCCGCGGAATTGGGCATCGAGGTGTCCAGCAGCCGGCATCGGGACCGGCAGCCGGAGCGGCCCGATCCGCTGGCAGGCATCGACACCGACACCGAGTTCGCGGCCATCGTCGCAGATCTGGGCGATCTCGGCCGTCCACTGCTGGACTGGAACACCTCGATCGCGCTCGACACCGCCGGCCTCACCAGTGACAGGCATGCGGTGGACCCGGACGAGCATTTCGTCCCGCCGGCCGCACCGCCGGTTCCCCGGCCGGCGCTCGCCAGCGTGCTGGCGGTGCTGGTCACCCTGCTCGGTATTGCCGTGATCGCGTTCGGGACGAGCATGGGCCTGCCGTCGGACCTGCCGCTGCCGCTCGGCGTCGTGCTGGTGCTCTTCGGTGCCGGATTGCTGGCCTTGCGCCTGCGGCCGGAGCCCCGGGACGAGTCGGACGACGACGGCGCGATCGTCTGAGGCCGCCACGCCGGCTGTCGGCGTGATGTAGGCGCGCGTTCATCCGCCAACCTTCAACGTTAGCGCGAGCTTCACTTCGATGTGTGGGTCGCGCCACCTCCCTCACTCATCGTGATCATGCGGAGGTGATCGAAAATGTTGTCTGCCCAGGACACTGTTTTCGTTTTGTGGTGCCGGTTGACCGGCAACGAACCGACCGACTTCGGTGACGACGAGCGCGAGGCATTCCTGGCCCGGCCCCAGGTGCGGGAACTGGCCGGCACGCCGTATGCCATCCTGCTGGACGCCGGCATCTCGGTGGCCCGGCGCGGCTCGCTGCCGCTGGAGCACTGGCTGCGAGCCGTGCACAGCGCACATCCGGTGGGGGCCTGAGCCCGCACCGGGCTGCTTGCCGCCCGCGGCTAGCCTTGCGCGCTGTGGAGCACTCACCCTCCGAGCTGGTCAAGCTGGTGCAGGCCAGCGATCCGGTAGGCCAGGTGCGGGTGGTGGCGATAGACGGCGGCGCTGCTGCCGGCAAGTCGACGATGGCCGCCGCGCTGAGCCAGGCGCTGCCGGCTTCGGCGGTGCTGCATCTCGACGACCTGCTGGACGGCTGGTCCGGCCAGTTCGACTACCGCGAGCGCCTGCACGCCGAGGTACTGCAACCACTCGCGACGGGACGCCCCGGGCGCTATCGCCGCTACGACTGGCTGGCCGGCCGGTTCGCCGAAGCAGTGGACGTACCGGTGCCGCAAACCCTTCTGGTGGAGGGCGTCTCCGCGATCTGGGGCTGCGGCGACCACCTGGCCCTGGGCATCTTTCTGGACCGGCCACGAGCCATCCGGCTGCAGCGTTGGGTCGAGCGTGACGGCCCGGTCCAACCGGAGTGGCTGCGCTGGCTGGACGCCGAGGACGCCTTCTTCGACAGCCATCCGGTGCCACCGGCCACCGTGCTTGTCTGAGCGGCCGGCGGCCCGATCGTCCGGCTCGAGCCGGCGGGGCCGTCGAGTAGCGTCTGTGGGCATGCCGGATGAAACAGCTGAACTCGCCCCGCCGCTAGCCGCCCGCCGCCCGACCGAACGGCGCTTTCACGGCGACGTGTTCGTCGACGAGTACGAGTGGCTGCGCGATCGTGAGGACCCGGCCGTGCTCGACTATCTGCGTGCGGAGAACGCCTACGCCGACGCTCGCACCGCCGCGCTGGCGCCGCTACAGCAGCAGGTCTTCGACGAGATCGTCGCTCGTACCAAGCAGACCGACCTGACCGTGCCGGTGCGCGAGGGCGGCTACTGGTACTACAGCCGCACCCGGGAGGGCGCGCAGTACCGGGTGCACTGCCGGGTGCCGGCCACCGACGACGGCACCCCGCCGAACCCCGAGGCGGAGCTCGACGGCGAGCAGGTGCTGCTGGACGGCAACCAGGTGAGCGCCGGCTCGGAGTTCTTCTCGATCGGCCACTTCGAGGTGAGCCCGGACGGCAGCCGGCTGGCCTACTCGATCGACCTCGCCGGCGACGAGCGCTTCACCCTGCATGTCAAGGACCTGACCTCCGGCCAGGAGCTGCCCGACCAGATCAGCGACACCTTCTACGGTGGCGCCTGGTCGGCGGACGGGGCCCACCTGTTTTACATCAAGGTGGACGAGGCCTGGCGTCCTTACCAGGTGTGGCGGCACCGCCTCGGCACCGATCCGGCCACCGACGTGCTGGTGCACACCGAGCCGGACGACAGGTTCTGGCTGGACGTGGAGCTGACGCGCAACCGGCAGGCCATCCAGATCAGCATCGCCAGCAAGCTCACGTCCGAAGTCTGGTTCATCGACGCGTCCGCGCCGGAATCGGCCCCGACTGTCGTACTCCCCCGGCGCGAAGGCCTGGAGTATCAAGTGGAGCATGCCGGGGACCAGTTGCTCATCGTGCACAACGCCGCGGCAGAGAACTTCGAGCTGGCCACCGCGCCGCTGGACGATCCGGCCTTCGAGAACTGGCGCACGCTGATCGCGGGCTCACCCGAACGCCGGCTGATCGGCGTCGATGCCTTCGCCGGTCACGCGGTGCTGCACGAGCGACGCAACGGCCTGGCCAACCTGTCGGTCTTGCGCCGTACCGAGGACGGGTTCAGCGGCGCGGAGCCGATCGGCTTCCGCGAGCAGCTGTACCGGGCGGTGGCCGGCGCCAACCCCGAGTGGTCGAGCAACCAGTTCCGGCTCACCTTCGGCTCACTGGTCACACCGGACACCGTTTACGACTACGACGTGACGGAGCGGGAACTGCTGCTACGCAAGCAGAACGAGGTGCTGGGCGGCGTGGAGCTGTCGGACTACCGGCAGTGGCGGGAGTGGGCGCATGCCTCGGACGGCACCCGGATCCCGCTGTCGCTGGTGGCCCGCGCCGACGTGGCGCAGAACGGTTCCGCGCCGGTGCTGCTCTACGGCTACGGCTCCTACGAGCACTCGCTGGACCCGTCCTTCTCGATCCCGCGGCTGTCGCTGCTGGACCGAGGCGTCGTCTACGTCATCGCGCATGTGCGCGGCGGTGGCGAGCTGGGCCGGCAGTGGTATGACCAAGGCAAGCTGCTGTCCAAGCGCAACACCTTCACCGACTTCATCGCCGCCGCCGAGCACCTTGTCGCGACGGGGTGGACGACCGCCGACAAGATCGTCGCTCACGGCGGCAGCGCCGGCGGCCTGCTCATGGGTGCGGTGGCCAATATGGCGCCGCACGCCTTCGGCGGCATCACCGCGCACGTCCCGTTCGTCGACGCGCTGACCACCATCCTCGACCCGTCCCTGCCGCTCACCGCCACCGAGTGGGAGGAGTGGGGTAACCCGATCGAGGACGCCGAGGTCTACGCCTACATGAAGTCCTACTCACCGTACGAGAACGTGGTGGCTCAGGACTATCCGCCGATCCTGGCCATCACCAGTCTGAACGACACCCGGGTGCTGTACGTCGAGCCGGCCAAGTGGGTCGCCAAGCTGCGCGCGACGGCCACCGGAAACGCCGAGATCCTGCTGAAGACCGAGATGGACGCCGGGCACGGCGGTCGTAGCGGGCGCTACGACGCGTGGAAGGAAATGGCCTTCTACCTCGCCTGGCAGCTGCGCACGCTCGGCGCCGCCTGAGCGCCGGCGGTAACGTGGCGCGCGGGGTCGTCAGCGCGTGCCTGGTCGGCGATCTTGATCAGAACGATGGTCGGGACAGCGGCAGGAGCGATGGGATCAATGATCTTCGCTCTGCAGCCGCGCTAGCTTCTCGCTGCGTCGTGCGGCCTTGTCACTATCGTCTCCGGTGCGGTGGAACGGCTGATACGACGTCACATCCAGTCGAGCCGTATGCCGGGAACGACCGAAGTCGGATTCTGCCCACCCGGAAGACAGAGGACTGAGGGCGCACTTGCAACCAGCCGGCGGGACCTAGAGCTCGAAGGTGACCAGCAGTGGGCGGTGGTCGGAAGCGACGCGGACGTCCGGCGAGTCGATCACCTCGGCGCTGACCGGCCGCAGCCGTCGGTCGGCGAAGACGGCGTCGATTCGGCGCACCGGCGCCGTCGTCGAGTAGGTGAACCCGTCGCCGCTGCCCACCTCGGCGAAGGCGTCCGCACCCAGTTGTGCGCACCGCTGCCAGGTCGCCGAGCCGGGCAGCGCGTTCAGGTCACCCCCGACGATCAACGGGGCGTCGTCGAAGCTCAGCCGGGCGAAGGCAGCCAGTTCGTCCAGGTGCTCCAACCGCGGCTGCTCGATCAGGTCGAGATGCGTGCCGGCTACCGCGAACCGACGCCCGGCCAGCTCCAGCACCGCCGCGGCCGCTCCGCGGTGATGCAGTTTGGGCTTTGCGGTGAAGGGAATGTCGAAGCGCTGCACCGTGGTCACCGCCAGCGTGGACAGCAGCAGGTTGGCGCCGGCAACGCGACCGCCGCTGACCCACACCAGGCCGGCGCGACGCGCCAGCGCCGCGCAGGCAGAGCGCCAGCGCAGGAACCGAGGCGCCTCCTGGACGATCGCCACGTCCGGGGCAGCCGCCCGCATCACCCGGGCAACGGCCGCCGGGTCGTCACGCAACGAGCGCACGTTGTACGACAGCACGCGCACAGTGGTCATCAACCTCGCACCGCTTTCAATTTCGTCGCCGCGCCAGGTCCGCGGCACCGACCAGCCCCGCCTCGGGCCCGAGTTCGGCCGGGCGGACATCGGCCACCGGCCGGAAGCCGCGGCCGGTCAACATCTCCGCGAAGGTTTCCGCGGCCGGCCTGATGAGCAGGTCACCCGCCTCGGACACGCCACCGCCGATGACGAACACCGTCGGGTCGATCACCGCGGCCAGGTTTGCCAGGCCACGACCGAGCCAGCGGCCCATCGCCGTGTAGATCTCGATCGCCGCCACGTCCCCCTCGCGGGCCGCCTGGGTGACCAGCGGGCCGGTCAACCGGGCCGGGTCGCCACCGGCGAGTTCCATCAACCGGTGCGCCGCCACCGGGGCGATCGCCGCCAGTTCGCGGGCATCATGGGCCAGCGCGGTACCGGAGGCATACATCTCCCAGCATCCCCGGTTGCCGCAGGCGCAGCGCCGCCCGTCCGGAACCATCGTCATGTGGCCGTACTCGAGCCCGACCCCGTGCGCGCCGCGATACAGGATGCCGCTGACCACGAGCCCGCCGCCGATGCCGGTACCGAGCGTGACCATCACCACCACCCGCGCATCCCGGCCGGCCCCGAAGCGGTACTCCGCCCAGGCCGCCGCGTTCGCGTCGTTCTCCACCACCACGGGCAGACCGATGGCCGAGGTGAGCGCATCGCGCAGCGGTTCGTTGCGCCAGGCCAGGTGCGGGGAGAACAGCACCGTGGCCCGATCGTTGGCGATCCAGCCCGCCGCACCGATCCCGACGGCACTGATCTCGTGCCGGCCGGCCAGCTCGCGCACCGCGTCGGCGATGGTCGCCTCGGTGGCCCGCACGTCGGTGCCCGGGGTCTCGCGCCGGGTGCGGTCCACGACCTTGCCATGGTCGTCCACCACCCCGGCAGCCACCTTGGTACCGCCGATATCGACCCCGATGGCCAGCGGCATGTCAGGCCCCTTCCCCGGACAGGTCGATCCGCTCCAGCCGGGACCGCTGTCCCGCGGCCTGCTGCTCCGGCTCTTGCCCAGCCGATTCCCGCGCCGCAGCGTCCCGTGCGCTGTCCGCGTGACCGGCGGCAGACGCTGCCGTCTCGGCCGCCGAGCGCACCAGCTTCGCCACTGCAGACTGCACCTCGTCCCAGCGCTCGATCAGCTCCGGCCGCTCTCCCCGGACAGCGCCGATCAGCTGGCACACCGGGCACCAGCAGCACGCCTGATCGCCGGTCGCAATCCGTGCCGTGCTCGGGTCGAGCACGGTGCGATGCAGCCACTGCTGCGCCGCCGCCAGCAGCAGCGCCCATTCATCGGCCAGCGGGCCGGGGCCGGTCATGCCCCGCTCCCGGTTCCTAGTCCGGGCCGCCACAGCGCCGGATCGGGCTCGAACCGCAGCCGTAAGCGGCCGTCGCTCACCGAACCAGCGACAACCTGGCAGCGACGCAGCACGCTCGGCAGTGCCAGCACCCGCCGGTGTCCGCCCGCGGTGACCACGAGTTGATCTTCCAATCTCGCCGCGCTGACATCCGACCGGTCGGCCAAAGGCAGCCGCAGCGTGAGTTCGAAGGCATTCTCGCCGAGGCTGGCCACCTGCAGCAGCGGCTCGACCGGGGCGGCCACCGCCGGGTCATCCTCGCCGTACAGTTGCTCGGCTACCTCGGCCAGCGCCGGCAGCCCCACCGGCTCGCCGGACCGGTACGGCAGCTGCCTGATCGTCAGGCCGGCGAAGGATTCCGCCAGCACGCTGAGCTGCGCGCCCTGCGCCTGCAGCCAGGCCTGACCCCAGGCGGACTGCCCGACCACGGCAGGGAACACCCGATTCACGACGACCTCGTCGACCTGGTAGCCATACAGCGACAGCGCCGTCAGCGTTCGCCGGGCCTCGGCCAGCACGACCGCCTCGGGCGTCACCACCAGCCGGACCGAGGTGCTCGCCGGGTCCGCCAGCATGGCCCGCACCGTGGCCAGGTCGTCTGCCAGCCGCAGGACCGCCTCGAGTACGGCGTCCGAGGGCAGCGCAGCCGGCCGGCCCAGAAACGCTGCCATCGGGCGCAGGCCTCTGGCCAGCGCGCGGTGCACCGGGAAAACCCGTTGCAGATACCAGTTGAGGGCTTCCGGCAGCGCCAGCAACCTCAGCGTCTCGGCCGTCGGGGCGCAGTCCACCACCACCGCGTCCCACCGCCCCTGGCCGGCCAGATCACCGACCGCCAGCAGGGCGAGAATCTCGTCGATGCCAGGCAGCACGGTCAGTTCCTCCGCCGTCACCGGGTCGACGCCGCCCTGCGCGAGCAGTTGCTGCAGGTAGGCCTGCACATCTGACCAGGCCGCCTCAAAGCGGTGCTGGGTGTCCACCTGCACCGCATCCAAGCCCGGCGCGACGCTGGTCGGCTCGCCCGACAGTGGCTGCCCGATCGCATCTGCCAGCGAGTGCGCGGCATCGGTGGACAGCAGCAGCGTCTTGAGGCCGCGGTCGGCCAGTTGGACCGCCGTCGCGGCAGCGGTGGTCGTCTTGCCGACGCCACCCTTGCCGGTGAACAGGATGATGCGCGCCGAAACCGGTCCGGGTCCGGCTGCGCTCGGCTGGCTTGCGGTCACGCGCCGCTCTCGACGCGCTTCTTCAGCTCCTTCAGCGCGGTGTCCATGATCATCTTCTCGGCCTTGCGCTTGAGCATGCCGAGCATCGGGATGGCCAGGTCCACGGTCAGGCTGTAGGTCACCTCGGTCGAGGCGCCGCTGGGCTGCAGCCGGTAGGAGCCTTCCTGGGACTTCTGCATCTGGCCCTTGACCAGGTGCCAGCTGACGGTCCGATCGCCGTCCCACTGGTAGGCGAGCTCGTACTCGTCCTTGATTCCGCCGGCGTCGATCCGGAACGCGACCTGCTCGGCACGGCCATCCGGGCCGAGCTTGGTGACCTGGCAGGACTTCACCGATGCAGCCCACTGCGGGTAGGCACCGAAGTCGGCGATCACCGCCATCACCTGGGCGGGTGATGCGTTGATCGAGATCGACTGGGTTGACTGATCGGCCATGGGCGACAGGCTACCGTCCGGTCAGCGCGGCGGGTGCGCGCCGCCGCGGGAGGCCTCCAGCTCATCCTTGAGCTGCCAGAACGACCGCTTCGCCTGCCAAGCGAAGTCGCGGGTGAGCCGGGCGGCACGGCGATCCGGCAGCCGGCTGCCATCGAGAGGGTCCAGCCGCAGGAAGTGATGCAGCAGCACCCCGTCCTGGATGGGCTCCAGCCACAGCTCGACCGTGCCGACGAGCCGCGGCGCCACAGCCCATCGCGGGATACGCATTCTCCGCGCACGCGGCTCATCGGTACCCCCTTCTCTTCGCGCACGCGGCTCATCGGTACCGCCTTCTCTTCGCGCACGCGGCTCATCGGTACCCCCTTCCCTTCGCGCACGCGGCTCATCGGCGCGCGAACGAGCGGCCCACTGGATACCCTTGAGCCCACGGTCGCGGGTAACCGTGAGCTCGAGGGTTGGCCACCACAGCGGCCAGCGCGCGGCATCGGCGACCGCAGCAGCCGCAGCAGCCACATCGGCGGCTATCCAGGTTTCGTCGATGAGGTGGATTTGCGGCTGCATTACGGCAGGATGTCAGAGCAAGCGGGGCCGGAGCAGCAATCCGGGCCGGAGCCACGTTTGTCGAGATCAAGAGGACGTGAACACAGTTGCGCGAGTTGACCATTCCCAGCGTCGGGGCACCGGAACAGTCCAGCGCCGCCCAGTACGTCTTCGACAACGCCCGTAATCGGCCACAGCTGGTATCCCTCAAGATCCGGTCCGAGGTCGGCTGGTCCGAGGTGACTGCCAAGCAGTTCGCGGACGAGGTCACCGCGGTCGCACAGGGGCTCATCGCTGCCGGCATCCAGGCCGGCGAACGGGTCGCCCTGATGAGCAAGACCCGGTGGGAATGGACGCTGTTCGACTTCGCCATACTGTCCGTCGGAGCCGTCGTCGTGCCGATCTACGAGACCTCCTCGGCCGAGCAGGTCGAATGGATCCTGGCCGACTCCGAAGCGGTCGCCATCATCGTCGAGTCCGACGAACACGCCAAGCTGGTCGCCGAGGTCCGCGACCAGGCACCCAAGTTGCGTGAGGTCTGGCAGATCGACGCCGACGCGATCGCGGACCTGACCGCGGGCGGGGCGGGAACCGACCCGGCCGAGGTGCAGGCACGGCTGGCCGCGCTGACGCCCGACGACCTCGCGTCGCTGATCTACACCTCCGGCACCACCGGCCGACCCAAAGGCTGCGAGCTGACCCACGGCAATTTCCTGGCCGAGGTCACCAGCGTGCTGTCCGGCCTGCAGGATCTGTTCAACGAAAACACCTCGACCCTGCTCTTCCTGCCCATCGCCCACGTGTTCGGGCGAGTAATCGAGGTCGGCGCGATCGCCAGCGGCACCACGCTCGGCCACACCGCCGACATCAAGAACCTCATTGCCGACTTCGGGCAGTTCCGGCCGAGCTTCGTGCTCAGCGTCCCCCGGGTGTTCGAGAAGGTCTACAACACCGCGAAGCAGCGGGCGCACGGCGACGGCAAGGGCGCCATCTTCGATCGCGCGGAAGCGGTCGCCATCCGCTATTCCGAAGCGCTGGACGAGCGCGGGCCGGGCCTGCTGCTCAAGCTGCAGCACGCCATCTTCGACCGGCTGGTGTACTCCAAACTGCGCGCCGCGCTCGGCGGTCAGTGCACCGCAGCCATCTCGGGCGGCGCGCCGCTGGGAGCCCGGCTCGGTCACTTCTTCCGCGGAATCGGCGTGACCATATACGAGGGCTACGGCCTGACGGAGACCACGGCAGGCGCGTGCCTGAATCTGGAAGACAAGATCAAGGTGGGCACCGTCGGCCGTCCGGTTCCGGGCATGAGCGTGTCCATCGCCGACGACGGCGAGGTGCTGATGTCGGGCCCGATCGTGTTCAACGGCTACTGGCGTAACGAAGCTGCCACCGCGGACGCGCTGGTCACGGTCGGCGGCAAGCGCTGGTTCCACACCGGCGACATCGGCGAGATCGACAGTGACGGGTTTCTCAAGATCACCGGCCGCAAGAAGGAGCTGATCGTCACCGCCGGCGGCAAGAACGTGGCACCTGCGGTACTCGAAGACCGGGTTCGCGCGCACTGGTTGATCAGCCAGTGCCTGGTCGTGGGCGACCAGCAACCGTTCATCGCCGCGCTCATCACCATCGATCCGGAGGCGTTGCCGGCGTGGCTGGAGCAGTCGGGCAAGTCCGGCCTGTCGATGACCGAACTCGCCGACGACCCTGACCTGCGCGCCGAGGTGCAGCTGGCCATCGACGATGCGAACAAGGCGGTTTCCAAAGCAGAGGCGATCAAGAAGTTCACCATCCTGCCCTCGGACTGGACGGAGGCGACCGGTCAGCTGACTCCATCGCTGAAGCTCAAGCGCAACGTCGTGATGAACGAGTGCGCGTCCGAGATCGCCTCGCTGTACTCGAGATAATCGAGTCGGCTGGGCTCATTCCGGGCGCCGGCCGGTCGCGCCGCTCGGCGTCCGCTAGTTCAGTCCCACCAGGTCGGCCAGCCGAGCGGCGATCGTGTCCCACTGCCAGTCCCGTTCAACCCAGCGCCGCCCGTGCTCGCCGAGGCGGCGGGCGCGCTCGGGTTCACGCAGCAGCTGAACCAGCCGCCCGGTCAGCTCCTGCCGGTTGCGACCGTCCACCACGAACCCCGTCTCCCCACTGCGCACCGCATCGGGCGCACCGCCGGAATCGCCCGCGATGACGGGCAGACCAGTCGCCGATGCCTCGAGAAAGACCATGCCGAGCCCTTCCACGTCCAAGCCGAGCCGCCGGGTCCGGCACGGCATGGCGAACACGTCACCGGCGGCAAAGTGCTGCGGCAGCTGGGCGAACGGCACCGAGCCGGTGAAGGTGACAGCCTGCTCGAGGCCGCGGTTGCGCGCCAGGGCGTGCAGCCGCCGCGCGTAGCGACCGCCGCCGACCACCAGCAGCCGCGCGTCCGGCACCTGGGCGCGGACTGCCGGCCACGCCTCGATCAGGGCATCCTGGCCCTTGCGCGGCACCAACCGGGAAACGCATACCACCACCGGTTGCCCGACCAGCCGGTACCGCTGCCGTACCGCGTCGCCCGATACCGCCGGATTGAACGCCGCCGTATCCACGCCCGGGGTGAGCCGCTCCAGCCTCGCCCGGTCACCCACCACCCGAGCCAGCCTGGTGCGGGTGTACTCGCCGAGGTAGGTCATCACATCCACGCCGTCCGCGATGCGGCGCAGCAACCGGCGGGCTCCCGGCAGCATGGCCCAGCCGACCTCGTGGCCATGCGTGGTTGCGACGATCCGGCCCGCCCCACCCGCTCGCAGGGCCGGGGCCAGTAGCCCCAGCGGGGCGGCGGCGCCGAACCAGACGCTGGTCGCACCGAACTCGGCCTGGGCAGCCAGCACGCGACTGCGGGCGGCCGGGGTAGGAATCAGCAAACCGGTCGGATGCCGCCGCACCGGAAAGGAGAGGCCGGCGTCGAAGTCGGAGGATCCGTGATAGCTCGACGCGTACACGGCAATCTGCTCCGGTGGCAGTCGCCGGGTTATCTCCCACAGAAAGCTCTGGATGCCGCCCTGCCGCGGCGGAAAATCGTTGGTGACCAGCAGCAGCCGGCGGCTCGGGCTCATCGCAGCTGGCTTTGCAGGTAACTGCGCCACCGGGCGGTGAATGCGGTGATGGAGGTGTGCAGCAGGGCGCGGAGCTCAGTCGCGACGGCGGTGGCGGGGTTCGTGCGGGCCGCGCTCGCCACCGCGCGATAGAACGTCACCAGTCCATGCTGCCCGATGGTGGCCGCGATCAGCCGGCAGGCAAGCCAGGACTGCTCGTAAGCCTGGGGTAGCCGCGGGTTGGCTCCGTCGAAGTCGGTGCTGGCCGGCAGCTGGCTCGGCAGCCGGTCATGAGCGACGTCTGCGGCCAGCTCCGGCGCAATCATGACGGGGCCGCGACCGGAACCGAGATTGCCGACGTAGTCGGCGAAACCCTCGATCAGCCAGGTCGGCATCTGGTCCGACGTCTGTGCCCGGGTCGCGATGTGGGTCAGTTCGTGTTGCACGACCAGCTGCCGGCCCGCCGCATCGAGCCGGGACAGGTTGTCTGGATTGAGCACTATTCGGGCCCCGAGCACCGCCTGCTGGGGGCTCGCTGACAGGTCCGGGTTGACCGAATCAGCAACCGCCACCGCGGCGATGTCCTGGGTGTCGTTGCTGTCGCTGGTGACCGCGGCGAACTCGGCTGCGGTGTCCGGGATGAGAACTCCGACGTGCTCGTTCCAGCTCGCTCCCCACACCGAAGCCACGACCGGGATCGAGCGCTCGACGAGCTGCTGGAAGGTGGCCATGACAGCGCGATGCGCCGGATGGGCCAGCACGAGGGTGTGCGGCCCGGCGGCCACGAGCAGCGGTCCGAAGTCCCACGGACCCTGCCAGGACGGGCCGCCGGAGTCCGCAACATCGCCGTCGGCTGCCAGCCGCCATCCCTCTGCTCGGTGCACGGCCGTGAGGTACTGCGACTTGGATGTCGGCGCCGGATCCACCTGCGCCAACGCGTACTGCAGTTGCACATGCAGAATGACCACCCGCCCGCCCAGCCGGTTGGCTGCCGGCTGGAGCACCGACGGGTCGGTGACGGGCGCGGTGAGCGTGTAGCGCCAGGTCGTGAGCGGGACTCCGGAGAGGTTGCTGAAAACGGCGCGCTGCTTACCGGCGAAGTCCGCCGCGGCCTGATTCGGGTCGAGCCCGGCATCCCAGCCGGCCCGATCCCGCGCCAGCAATGCGTGAGCGTGATCGGCGAGCAGCTGCATCACGGCGCTGACCTCGGCCGCACTCGGCGCCGCCTGCGCCTGTGCCGGCGAGGGGTCGTGCCGCGTCGGGCGCAGTGCCAGCCAGCCCGCCGCCCCGGCCACCACGACGGCCAAGGCCAGGATCATCCCGCGCATCGCGAGTGATCCTGGCCTTGACATACGTTCTTGGCGGCCGCACTCCGGCCGGTCTGGCAGCGGAGGGGTCAGCCGACGCGGGTGGCGCCGGAGTAGTCCGACATCACTGACAGCGGAACGATCTTCACCACGTCACCGGAGGTCGGGGCGTGGATCATCAGGCCGTCGCCCAGGTACATACCGACGTGGTAGGCCGGCGAACCGAAGAACACGAGGTCGCCCGGCTGCAGGTTCGCCTGCGAGACCGGGGTGCCCATGCCCTGCTGGGCGGCGGCGTTGTGCGGGAGGCTCACTCCAGCGGCAGCCCAGGCGTACATCGTCAGCCCGGAGCAGTCGAAGGAATCCGGCCCGGCCGCGCCCCACACGTACGGCTTGCCGAGCTGGGCCTTGGCCTCGGCGATCGCCGCTGCAGCACCCTTGCCGACCACCGGCGGCGTGGCGTTGGTCAGTGCGGTGTTCACGGCATTCTGCGACGGCGTGGCGGCGACAGGGTTGAAGTAGCGAGCCCGCTCGGCTGCGGTGAGGGTGGCGAGCAGCGCCTTGTACTTGGTGGTCTCGGCGTTCAGCGCTGCCTGCTGCTTGGTGAGCGAGGCCTGCTTCTGCTGTGCGGCCTGCACCGCCGCCTTCGCGGCCGCGGTCGCCTGGTTGGCCTGGTTGATCGCATTCGCGGCGATGGTCGCGACCTCGCTCTGATGCTCGGTCAGCAGGCTCATCGTCTGAATGGTCTGTAGGTAGTTCTCGCTCGAGTTGCTGGACAGCAGCGCGATAGTGCGGCTGAACCGGGAAGCCTTGTACTGCGAGGCGATGGACACCGCCAGCTGCTGCTGCGCCTGGTGCAGGTTCGCCTGCGCCAGGTCTGCCGCTCGGGTCGCGACGATCACCGCATGCTGGGCGTTTGCGACATCGATCTTGGCCGCGTTCAGCTGCTCGGACAGCTTCTCGCTGGACTTCGCCAGGTCGGCCAGCTTGGCAGTCACCTGCGCGGAGGTCAACGGCTGAGCTGCAGTCGGTGAGTCCGATCGCGGCAGTGCGTGCGCGGCCAGCGGCGTTGCGACGACGGCGCTGAGGACAACTACGGAACCGATCATGGTGCGGACGGACCGCACTGCACGAGTTGACGCCACTGTTGGCGGAACTCCTCTTCCACTCGCCCGCCTACCGAGTTAGCTGTCGGGTTCGGGCTTGGAAGATGCCCTACGGAGCTGCCCCTCTCGCGAGTGGCCGGCACCGATCGTTGTCATGCCTTTCGGCAATCACACGCCCTGTACCGCTCCGATTCACCCCAGGAACCTGGGTCCCCGGCTCGACTGCCGCGCCCGATCGGAGGGTGTCCGATCGTCCGTGACCGTGTGTCGACTCGGCGGTGACCACCGGAGGCTCCGGATCAGAGCGCTACGTGCCGGTAGGTCTCGGAAAGATTACGTCACCGCAAGCATCAGATCAATCGAGGGTGGGCGTGTCGCGGGCGCTAACCGCGTGTACCGCCGCACCGGCTGGTCAGCGGCCCCGCAATTAAGGGGGATCGTTCGGTCACATCAGGCGATTGCCGATTTACCGGCGTCAGGTTTCTCACGTCCGCGCGTCATTTCCTCAGGACTGCCGGCGTGCTGCCGAGGCATGCCCGAAGTGTCCTGTGCACGATATGCCGGCACCAGTCGGAGCGGCGGCAGCAGGCCACCTCGGGCGAAGGCTCCGAGCGCACTTTCCTCCGCGCTGTCCAGCTCGATCGGATCCGATCGGTCACCGAGCATGAAAGCCACCACGCAATCGCCGCAGGCGAGCGTGCGGGCCGCACAGGTGTCGCAGTCGATCAACATCACATCGGTCCCTTCCACCGCTGACCGGGCGGAGCACCCGGACGACTCAACGGTAGGAAGGACCTCTGACATTTCTTCTCGCGATCGCCTCAGCGCTCCAGTCGAGCGAGCAGCACCGGGGCGGGAATCGGCCAGGCAGCAGCCGCTCGAGCACTGGCTGCAACGGCCTGGTCGGAGCTGGCCACCAGCACCAGCCGTCCGGTCGGTTCGGCCCGCAGCAGATCGCGGATCAGGTCGTCGGCAAGCTGGCCCGGCGCGCTGAACAGCACCCGCACGCCACGTGGCGCGGACACCGCTGCCGCGGCCCCCAACGGCGCGGCGGTGCCGTCGAAGGCCACCGTGACCTCGGCTGCGGTCCGGGCGGCCAGCGGTCCCAACGAGGACACCAGCCGGGTGCGCTGCTCGGCCAGGGTCAGCTCGCCGTAGCCGGTCTTGGTCACGTTGTAACCATCTACCACCAGGTGCACGGACCCGGTGTCGAGCAGGCGATCGAGCAGCGGGCCGTCCACGACCGACGGCCGGTTGCCCGTCACCGCCGGCCCGGACCGTGCCAGGTCCGCCGGGCGCACACCAGGGTCGACCACATCCAGTTCGCGGCGCAGGCCGGTCACGGCCGAGCTCAGTGTCTCGAGCAGGACCCAGAGCCTGGCCTGGTCGTGATCGCGTCCGGACCGCGCGGCCCGGCGCGCGGTGTCCAGCTCAGCCTCTGCAGCGTCGGCACGAGCCCTCATCCGGCGCAACTCGGCCGAGTCGGCCGCAGCCCGCACGTCGGCCTCGGCACGGACCTGAGCCAGCTCGACGGTCAGCTCATCAAGCTGCCGGCGGGCGGAGCGCAACTCACCGGTCAGCGTGCGTACCCGCCGGGTCGCCTCGGCCAGCTGGTCGGCCTGCGCGGAACCGGCATCAGCCAGCGCCGCGCGCGCACGCTCGCGGTCCCGGGCCAGCTGCGCGTTCTGCTCTGCCAGCCGGTCGATCTGCTGGCGCAGGTCGGACAGCTCGGCATCGTCGGCGCGCCGCCGCTCGATGGCAGCCAACTGCTCGGACAGCGAGCTGAGCCGCTCGCTCCAGCCCGGCGGGCGCGTCAGGTACGTGATGACCGCGACGTCGACGGGCTCCGCGGTCGGCGGCACCCGCCCGGAGCGGATCTGCTCAGCCAGCTCCGGCGAGGTGTCCACCACCACCTGTGCCACCAGCTGCCGGAAACCCTCGTCGGTATCGAGCGCCGTGGCGATCTCCGAAGCCCCGAGGCGCAGCCGTTTCGCCGGCGCGAAACGCGCGAAGCGCCGGACGGCCGGCGGCAGCTCGGCTACCGGCCGACGGCCCATCACGTCGGCCGCGATCGTGACCAACTGCTGCCGGGCAGCTTCGGGCAGCGACCAACCACGTTCTGGACCGGCCGCGGGCTCCACCGCACCGGCGTCATCGGCCACTGGGCTGCCTCCGCTCTCATCGTCACCGGCGCTGCGCACCGGTTCTGTCGGACCCCGCGGTTAGCGTCGCACGACGTGACAGCAAGCAGCCCGGCTTCCATGATCGTGACGCGAGGTGCGCAGCACCAACCCCGGGCCGGCCTCGCACATCCGCGGCAGCACCAGCACCAGCACCAGCTCAGGCTGGACGAGCTGGACGAGCCGCTGCACGCCACCACGTTCGTCGTGGTCGACTTGGAGACCACCGGCAGCACCGGAGCGGACTCGATCACCGAGATCGGGGCGGTGAAGGTGCGCGGCGGTGAGGTGATCGGCGAGTTCGCCACCCTGGTCGATCCAGGTGGACCGATCACCCCGTTCGTCAGCGTGCTGACCGGCATCACAGACCAGATGGTGGCCGCGGCCCCCGCTGTCTCGACGGTGCTTCCCTCGTTTCTGGAATTCATCCGCGGCGCTGTCCTGGTGGCCCACAACGCCCCGTTCGACGTCGGCTTTCTCAAGGCTGCCTGCCAACGGTACGGGCAGTCCTGGCCCAAACCGGCAGTCGTCGACACCGCGGTGCTCGCCCGCCGCGTACTCACCCGTGACGAGGTGCCCAACTGCAAGTTGTCCACGCTGGCCGGTTTCTTTCGGGCCGGCACCACCCCCAATCACCGGGCGTTGGCCGACGCCCGCGCCACGGTGGACGTGCTGCACGGGCTGATGGCGCGGCTGGGCAATCTCGGAGTGCAGTCCCTGCCCGAGCTGCGGGCCTTCACCAATCAGGTCAGCGATGCCCAGCGTCGCAAGCGGCACCTGGCCGATCAGCTCCCGCACGCACCCGGCGTGTACGTCTTCGCCGATGCCGCGGGGCAGCCGCTCTACGTCGGCACCAGCAAGGACCTGCGCAACCGCGTGCGCCAGTACTTCGTGGCGTCGGAGACCCGGACCCGGATGGGCGAGATGGTCGGTCTGGCCGAGTCCGTCCAAGGCATCGTATGTGCGCACGCATTGGAAGCGCAGGTGCGCGAGATCCGGCTGATCAACGCACTCAAGCCGCGCTACAACCGCAGGTCGCGCAACGGTGATCGGGCGATCTGGCTCAAGCTCACCGACGAGGCGTACCCGCGGTTGTCAGTCGTGCGCAAGACCCGTGCCGACGGGGCGCACTACTTCGGTCCGCTGCGCTCCACCCGGCAGGCCGAGCAGCTGCGCGACGCCATTCACGACGCCGTGGGGCTGCGGCAGTGCACCGATCGGCTGGTGCCGGGTCGCTCGGTGCGCAGCGCCTGCGCGCTGGCCGGGATCGACCGCTGCCCGGCGCCCTGTGAGGACGGCATCACCCCGGCCGAGTACCAGGCACGCGCGGACGCCGTGTCGCAAGCCTGGCAGGCCGACGTGCGAATGCTGATCGAGCCGTTGCAGGACCGGCTGGTCAACCTGTCCGCGGCCCAGCGGTACGAGGAGGCCGCCGCTGTCCGTGACCGCATCGCGACACTCGTGCGCAGCTGCGCCCGCATGCAGTCGCTGAGCGCCCTGATCCACATCGAGGAACTGGTTGCGGCCCAGCCCGACGGCAATGGCGGCTGGCAGTTCGCGGTGGTACGCCGCGGCCGGCTGGTCGGTGCCGGCGTCGCCGCCCGCGGCGTAGCACCCATGCCGGTCGTCGATTCGCTGCTGGCCACGGCCGAGGTGGTGGTCGAATCCGCGCTGGCCACAGCCGCCACCGTGGAGGAGACGGAGCTGATCCTGCGCTGGCTCGGAGAGCCCGGCACGCGGCTGGTGCAGGCCAGCAGTGCCTGGATGTCACCGGCCCGGGGCGCCGCCGGGCTGCGCGCCTGGATCAGCTCCGCTGCGGCCGGCCGGCGCGCCGCCCAGCCCTTCGCCGACCGCCGTCCGTTGCGAATGGCTCACCAGCCCACCCGGCATACCGCATGAACCGGTCAGTAGGCATGCGCCCAGAACGCTGGCGCGCTGCTCCGCGGCCGGCTGGCTCAGCCGGCCGCCCTGGCGCTGCGGGCTGCCCGGCCGGGCACGCGTCCCCTAAGATCGCGGCATGATCACCACCATCGTCATGGTCAGCGTCGAGGCCAACCGGATCCCCGAGGTGGCGCAGCAGATCGCAGACCTGGATGGTGTGAGCGAGGTGTACAGCGTCGCAGGTGACGTCGACCTGATCGCGATCGTGCGGGTCCGCGAGTTCGACCAGATTGCCGAGGTGATCGCCGGCCGGCTCAGCAAGATCGAGGGCGTGCTGCACACCGATACCCACGTCGCCTTCCGGGCCTACTCCCGGCATGACCTGGATGCAGCCTTCGCCATCGGACTGGAATCGGCCGAGTAAAGGCAGCGATCAGCGCAGGCGCCGGCTGACGTCGATCCAACGCGCCAGCAGCGCAGCGGCGGCACCGCTGTCCACCGCCGCCGCGGCAATCGGCAGGCCGTGTTCGATCGCCGCGGTGGCAGAGCTGCACACCCCGTCGTAGGCCGCGATCGCCGCGGCGGCATTGAGCAGCACTGCATCCCGCACCGAACCGTGCTGCCCCGCCAGAACGGACCGCACCACGGCGGCGTTGTGGCGCGCATCGCCGCCGCGCAAATCTGCCGGAACGGCCGGCGCCAGCCCGACCGACGCCGGATCGAACACATCCGGCCGGACGCCACCGTCACTGACCAGCCAGACCTGCGAGGTGGTAGTGGTCGTCAGCTCGTCGAGCCCGTCGTCGCCCCGGAACACCAGCGCGGTGTCGCCGCGATCGGCCAGCACCTGCGCCATGACCGGGGCCAGCGCCGCGTCGTACACCCCGATGGCCGCGGCAGCGGGGCGCGCCGGGTTGGACAGCGGGCCCAGGAAGTTGAAGAACGTGGGTACGCCCAGCTCGCGTCGTGGGGCGCCGGCGAAGCGCATCCCGGCGTGAAACACCGGGGCGAAGCAGAACCCGATGCCTGCCTCGGCGACGCATTCTGCGACCGCCGGGGCCGCCAGGTCGATCACGACACCGAGTTCCTCGAGCACGTCGGCGGTGCCGCAGGCCGACGAAGCGGCCCGATTGCCGTGCTTGACCACCGTCCGGCCTGATCCGGCCGTTACCAGCGCAGCCATGGTCGAGATGTTCACCGTCTGCGCTCGATCGCCGCCGGTACCGACCACATCCACCGCGCGGACGGTGAGCGGCACCGGGACCGCCGCAGCGAGCATGCCGCGGACGAGGCCGGCCAGCTCCTCGGGGGTCTCGCCCTTCGCCCGCAGCAACACCGCAAAGGCCGCCAGCTGCGCCGGCGTGGCTTCGCCGGCCATGATCTCGTCCATCGCCCATCGGGTGGCCGCGCCACCCACGTCGGCGCGGCGAACAAGGGCAGCCAGCAGCTCGGGCCAGCTGTGCGGCGCCGTCATCGCGGTGTCGCGCTACCGGACGAGCGGGATGGTGTCGGCGGCCGTCTGCAGCACCCGACGCACGGTCTCAGCTGTGGTCACCGGGTCAACCGGGCGCACCACGACAGCGTCGGCCTGAGCCCAGGTGGCAAGCCACTTGTCCTGCGGGCGCAGCAGCAACACGATGATCGGCGGGCAGTCGGTGATCTCGTTCTTGAACTGGCGGCACAACCCGACGCCGCCCGTTGGCTGGGCGTCACCGTCCAGGATGGCCAACGCCACGTCACCCTGGTCGAGCTCGTTACGCACCTGGCTGTAGTTCGAGCATTCGATCCATTCGATCCGCCCCAGATCCCCGGCAGCGCGGCGCCCGACGGCGCTGCGCACCTCCGCGCGAACCTCGGGGTGCTGGCTGTACACCAGGACGGTGATGCTGCTGCTGGAAGCCATGCGGCAATCGTATCGGCATGCCCGTCCGGCGGCTCGAGCAGGCCGCAGCCCGGAGCCGCGCCGCCGGCGATCCGGCGGCGGCGCTCCGACCCGGACCCCAGACCGCAGCTAGGCGGGAGATAAGGCAATAATGCAGTGGTGACCTCGACTCAGGCCCCGGCCGAACGATTCGCGTCGTCTCGCGTTCACTCGCTGACGCGGCCGAATCTGGTCAGTGTGGGCACCATTGTGTGGCTCTCCAGTGAGCTGATGTTCTTCGCCGGCTTGTTCGCCATGTACTTCACGGTGCGCGCGAACAACCTCAGCCACTGGCCCGGTGCGGCGGCGACCGCCACGAACCCGTCCTACAAGGTGCACCTGACGGTCGGCTACGCCACCGTCTTCACGGTGATCCTCGTGGCGTCCTCGATCACCTGCCAGCTGGGCGTGTTCTCCGCCGAGCGCGGAGACGTGTACGGCCTGCGCCGGTGGTTCGCTCTTACCTTCGGGATGGGCCTGATCTTCGTGCTCGGCCAGGCGAACGAGTACCGCAACCAGATCAACGAGTACCACCACCTGGTCAACGGGCTGCACGAGAGCGGCATGACGCTGTCCTCGTCCGGCTACGGCTCGGTGTTCTACCTCACGACCGGCTTCCACGGCGCGCACGTGATCGGCGGTCTCATCGCCTTCCTCTTCTTCCTGGCCCGCACCGCTGTCGGCCGCTTCACGCCGGCCCAGGCAACCGCAGCCATCGTGGTCTCGTATTACTGGCACTTCGTCGATGTGGTCTGGATCGGTTTGTTCGCCACGATCTACCTCATCCACTAGTCGTGATCTCTCGTCGTACCGTGGTCTTGCAGTGCACAGCGAAAGGACGTCCATGAGCGAGGAACTGCTCGATGAGGACGGCGAATTCGGTTTCGAGCCGGTCGTCTCGGACAACGCCGCACCGGTGCTCAAGCCGAGCAAGCGGCCCCGCCGGGGCCTGCGTCGCCGGCTGACCGGATTCGCGTTGCTGGTCGGCACGCTGGCCGCGGTCGGCGGTGGTTACGCGCTGATCTCACCGGCCTCCGGCGCAGCCGACACGACGTCCAGCGCTTCGGACATCGAAGCCGGTCACCAGCTCTACACGACAAGCTGCATCACTTGCCACGGCGCGAACCTGCAGGGTGTGGACGGTCGGGGCCCCACGCTGGTCGGCGTCGGTTCGGCGTCGGTCTACTTCCAGGTGAGCACAGGCCGCATGCCTGCGGCGATGCAGGGCGCTTACGTGGAGCGCAAGCCGGCCAAGTACACCGAGGAGCAGACCCGGCAGTTGGCCGCCTACGTTCAGTCCGTCGGCGGCGGTCCCCAAGTTCCTCCGTCGTCGGAGAACCTGCGCGCCGACAGCTCCAAGCTGGCCGACGGCGGCCAGCTGTTCCGGCTCAACTGCGCCTCCTGCCATGGCGCCACCGGCCGCGGCGCCCCGCTGTCGGCCGGCAAGATCGCGCCGGGCCTCACCGTGGCTACCGATACGCAGATCTACACCGCCATGCTGTCGGGCCCGGAGAA